>CADECO010000006.1:11984-14618 GCA_902825905.1 uncultured beta proteobacterium | reverse complement strand
CGGTCTGCGCCAGAGCGTGCTCGAGGCCGCGGGCGTGCTGGTTCAGGCGACGCAACAATGCCCGCGTGCGCAGGCCCGACACGATCGCAACCAGCGTGACTGCCAGCGCGATCAAGCCCAGTACCGGAGCGGAGGAGAACAGACTCATCCGTGTCTCCGCTACGACCCGCGTGCCGCGGTGGCCGGATCGGCCACGCTCGTCAGCGCTTCGCCTGCGCGATCGGACCTCGAGTGAGCGGCCGGCGTTCGGAGCCAGCGCTCGAGCGTTGCGGCGAGCTGCTTCTTGCTGAACGGTTTGGACAGATAGTCGTCCATGCCGGCTTCGATGCACCGCTCGCGATCACCCTGCATCGCGTTGGCCGTGAGCGCGATGATCGGTACGCGCCGCTCGCCACGATTCACATCGCGCGTCTCACCGTGTCGGATGGCGGCTGTGGCTTCGAATCCATCCATCTCCGGCATCTGGCAGTCCATCAGGACCAGTGCATACGAGTTGGCATTGGCCAGATCGACCGCTTCCAACCCGTTGGCGGCGCAATCCACCACCAGACCGAGCGACTGCAGCATGTTCACCGCGATCTCGCGATTGATGCGGTTGTCCTCGGCCAACAGGATGCGCTCGCATGGCGACGGACGCGGCGGCGTTGTCGTCGCGACGGGTTCCGTCGCGTACGCCGCCATAGCGCTGTGGCCGTCGGTCTTCGCGCGAATCGCCGTATCGGGCGATGCGCGTTCTTCGCGCTCCTCGGCAATCCGCAGGCGCACGCTGAACCAGAACATCGACCCTTTGCCCAACTCGCTGTGCGCGCCCACCGTGCCGCCCATCATCTCAGCCAATTGCTTGCAGATCGCCAGGCCCAGGCCGGTGCCGCCGAAGCGCCGCGTGGTCGAGCCGTCGGCTTGACTGAATGCCGTAAACAGCCGTGTCATCGTCTCGGCCGACATGCCCACGCCGGTGTCACGCACGCGGAACAGGATCGCAGTGGCTGACTGTGCGTGCGCGTCCTGCTCGAGCGGTTGCAGCGTAGCTTCGGGTGCGCCCTCGATCTCGATGGCGACGCCACCTTGTTCGGTGAACTTGATCGCGTTGCTCACCAGGTTGGTCAGGATCTGGCGCACGCGCAACGGATCGCCGAGCAGTTGCGTGGGCAGGTCCGGTGCGATCGTGCAGCTCACCCGCAGCGACTTGGTCTGCGCCTGGTCCTGCATCAGCTCCAGCACGTCGTTGGTGATCTCGATCAGATCGAACGCTGTTTGTTCCAGCTCCAGACGTCCGGCCTCGATCTTGGAGAAATCGAGAATGTCGTTGAGGATGCCGAGCAGGTTCGTGCCCGAGCGATGGATCGACTGCGTGAAGCGCCGTTGCGTGTCGTCCAGACGCGTACCAAGCAGCAGCTCGGTCATGCCCAGCACCCCGTTCATCGGTGTGCGGATCTCGTGACTCATCGTGGCGAGGAACTGTGACTTCACGCGACTGGCTTCTTCGGCCGCCAGCTTGCCGGCGCCGATCGCCTCCTCGGCCAGGCGCTGGATCGTGATGTCGCGACCGACGCCGCGATAGCCGATGAATTCGCCATGCTCGTCGAACAGCGGGCGCCCGGAAATGCTGAAGTACCGGTGCGCGCCGTCGT
This sequence comes from uncultured beta proteobacterium, assembly GCA_902825905.1. Lineage (GTDB taxonomy): Bacteria > Pseudomonadota > Gammaproteobacteria > Burkholderiales > SG8-39 > CADEDU01. The sequence goes on along the minus strand of CADECO010000006.1, from coordinate 12,987 downwards.
TGAACTCGCTCTTGATCACGAAATCGCGGTATTCCTGGCGCGCGCTGGTTTGTGCCTGGTATTCCTCCCAGCTCATCGACTCGGGCGTGAAGCGCTTGATCTCCCAGGGCCGCTTGCCGATGTGGCCGATCGGCCCATTCGATGCGACCAGCTGTCCTTCCTCTTCGGTCGCGATGAAGCGCAGTTCGGTGTCCTGCTCGAAATAGAAGTCGGTGGACAGTTCAGCGAGACTGCGGAACTTTGCAGCGGTCTGGCGCGCATTGAGTTCCGCGCGGCGCTGCTCGGTGATGTCCACGCCGAACAGGTAGTGGCCCACGACGGCGCCATGCTCGTCGCGATCGGGAAGCATCTCCATCGCAATGTGGCGACTTTCTGCGCACTCCTCACCGCGCTGAGTACGAACGTAACGAACGCGTTCCCCGGCATTTACCCGAGCGATGATCGGTCCGACAACTGCGTACGAGCCTGGGTCGATGAAGTCCTGCGGGCGGTACCCGACGATCTCCGATTCCGGTTTCCCGATGAAGGAACAGTAGGCTGCATTGGCGAACTGAACCCGCGCCTCGCCGGCATGATGGGCGGCGTGCAGAACAAATGCCGGAACGTTGTCGAGAATCGTCCGCAGCCGGCGCTCGCTCGTGCGCAACGCGGCTTCGTGGCTGCGGCTCTCGGTGACATCGCGAATCACGCCAACCAGCACCTGCGATCCGTCGGCCAGTTCGACACGGCGTTTCTTGGTCGAGATCGTCTTCGTCTGGCCGGCGGCGTCGGTCAGGCTTTCCTCATTGACGTTCTCGATGCGGCTGGCGAACACCTCTTCGTCTTTGCGCCAGAAGATCTCCGCCTGCTCTTTGGGAAAGAAGTCGTAATCCGACTTGCCCAGAAGCTGTTCACGCGGCAGGCCGACGAACGCGCAGAGCGCCTCGTTCACCAGAAGAAACCGGTGCTGGCGATCCTTGACGAACACCGGATCGGGAATCGCATCGAGCATCTGGGCGAGATT
>CADECO010000006.1:7160-11884 GCA_902825905.1 uncultured beta proteobacterium | reverse complement strand
AGTTGCAGCCATTCGGTCATGTCGGCGGGACGGGCGCACCCCGACCCGCGGGCCGGCGTGAATAGGAAGTCGTCGTATCCCGCCTTTCGGCTGCTGTGCGAGCCCCCTTTAGCGAGGTGCGCGACGCGCCGGGTAAAGATGCCGGTTCGGGCGGTTCAGCCGATCGGGCGCAGGCAGGAAGTCACGATCGCGTGGCAGCGGTTGGTGCGCCGTCAGGGGTGCGCGGATGCTCTAACGCAGCGACGTTGCGCACGCTGCGGTTTGGCGCTGCCGTCGATCAGTACGAGCGCGGCAGCCCCAGCACGTGTTCGGCGACGTATGAAAGCACCAAATTGGTCGAGATCGGCGCGATTTGATAGAGCCGCGTCTCGCGGAACTTGCGCTCGATGTCGTACTCCTCGGCGAAGCCGAAACCGCCGTGCGTCTGCAAGCACATGTCCGCGGCTTGCCAGGAGGCTTCGGCGGCGAGCTGCTTGGCCATGTTGGCTTCGGCACCGCAGGGCTTGCCTTGTTCATACAGGCTGGCGGCCTTTTCCACCATCGATTCGGCGGCGCGCATCGCCATGTAGGCGCGGGCGATCGGAAACTGAATCCCCTGGTTCTGACCGATCGGCCGGCCGAACACCTTGCGCTCGTTGGCGTAGTCGGTGGCCTTCTGGATGAACCACTTCGCATCGCCGATGCACTCGGCCGCGATCAGGATGCGCTCGGCGTTCATGCCGTCGAGGATGTAGCGAAAGCCCTTGCCTTCCTCGCCCAGCAGGTTCTCGACCGGCACTTCCATGTTGTCGAAGAACACTTCCGTGGTGCCGTGGTTGATCATCGTGCGAATCGGCCGGATGGTCAGCCCTTTGCCCTTGGCCGCGCGCATATCGACGATGAACACCGAGATGCCTTCGGTTTTCTTGGCGACCTGATCGCGCGGGGTGGTGCGCGCCAACAGCAACATCAGATCGGAATGCTCGGCGCGCGAAGTCCACACCTTCTGGCCGTTGACGATGTACTTGTCGCCTTTGCGCACGGCGGTCGTTCGGATCGACGTGGTATCGGTGCCGGCGGTCGGCTCGGTCACGCCGAACGCCTGCAGCCGCAATTCGCCTTTGGCGATCCCGGGCAGGTACATCGCCTTCTGCCCCGGGCTGCCGTGACGCAGCACCGTGCCCATCGTGTACATCTGGGCGTGGCACTGGCTGCCGTTGGCGCCGCTGCGTTGAATCTCCTCGAGGATCGCGCACGCCGCCGAAATCCCCAGGCCGCTGCCGCCGAACTCCTCGGGGATCAGGCACGAGAGGTAGCCGGCTTCGGTCAGCGCGCGCACGAAATCGGTGGGGTAACGCCGCTCGCGATCGAGCTCGCGCCAGTACTCCATCGAAAACGTGGCGCACAGCTTGATGACGCCCTCGCGAATGTCGTTGAGTTCCTGCTGACTGACGGTCATGCGCGCTGCTCCGGAACGAATGGCAAGAGTGGGAATGACGGGATAGGGCCGCATTGTATCGGCGGACGCACCGGTCACCGGCGAATTGTCCGGGCGGCCTTCTGTGAGGCGTGATCTGTCCACTAGAATCGGCGTTCTTCCTTCCCGATCACGCCCTCAGCGGATCCCTCTGCGATGCCCCACGTCCCAGCCTCCACGGCGCTTGCGCGCTTTCGCATCCTCGATCTGACACGGGTGCGCGCCGGCCCCACCTGCGTCAGGCAGTTCGCCGATTTCGGCGCCGACGTGATCAAGGTCGAATCGCCGCCCGGCGTCGATCCCAACGAGGGCATGGGCGGTGACCGCGACGGGCCCGACTTCCAGAACCTGCATCGCAACAAGCGCTCGATGACGCTCAACCTGAAGGAGCGCGACGGGCTGGCGATCTTCATGCAGCTGGTGAAGCAGGCTGACGTCGTCGTCGAGAACTACCGCGCCGATGTGAAGTTCCGGCTCGGCATCGACTACGAGTCGCTCGCCAAGGTCAATCCGCGCATCATCCTGGGCAGCATCTCGGGTTTCGGGCAAGACGGTCCGTATGCCGATCGCCCGGGGTTCGATCAGATCGCCCAAGGTATGGGCGGTTTCATGTCGGTCACCGGTTTTGCCGGCCAGGGTCCGGTGCGCGCCGGAACCGCGATCGCCGATATCTCCGCCGGACTGTTCTGCGCGCTGGGCATCATGACCGCGCTGCTGGAGCGTGAGAGCTCGGGCAAAGGCCAATGGGTCAGTTCCAGCCTGTTGCAATCGCAGATCGCGCTGATGGACTTCCAGGCCGCGCGCTTCCTCATGAAAGGCGAAGTGCCGCCACAGGTCGGCAACGATCATCCGACCAGCATGCCTACCTCGGCCTACAAGACCAAAGACGGCTACCTCAACATCGGCGCTTCCGGCGACGGCATGTGGAAGCGCCTGTGCGACGCGTTCGGCGCGCCCGAGCTCTATCAACGCGAGGAGTTCAAGGGTGACAAGGCGCGCGCGAAGAATCGCGCGGCGTTGAACGAAGTGATCAACAGTCACACCGTCAAGCGCTCCACTGCGGAGTGGGTCGAAGCCCTGAACAAAGCCGGCGTGCCCAGCGGCCCGATCTACGCGATGGATCAGGTGTTCGCCGATCCGCAGGTGCAGCACCTCGAAGCGGCCGCCGCCGTGAAGCATCCGCGCCTGGGCGAGTTCAAGGTGGTCAATCAGGCCGTCAAGCTCTCGCGCACGCAATCGAGCATGGCCACCGCCACGCCCGAACGCGGCCAGCACACCGACGAGATCCTGCAGCACCTGGGCTACGCCGCAGCGCAGATCGCCGACTTTCGCGCGCGCAAGGTCATTTGATTCATGCCGATTCGTGCTTGGCTGGCGCCGCATCGGAGCGGTCCGTGTTCGGCGATTGCCGATGTCGGGCGCGAGCCACGAGCGAGCTGGCACGCTTTGCAGTTTTCCACCTAGGACACCTTCATGCCTGAGCTTCTCGTGCGCCGCGACGGCGCGGTCGCCAACGTTCTGTTCTCCAACCTCGCCAAGCACAACGCGATGAGTTTCGAGATGTGGCAGCGCCTGCCTGGCCTGCTGCAGGAACTCGATGCCGATTCCAGCGTTCGCGTGGTCGTGCTCGCCGGTGATGGCGACAAAGCGTTCATCTCCGGGGCCGACATCTCGCAGTTCGAGAAGGTGCGCGCCGGCCCCGAAGCGCAGGCCGAGTACAACAAGGCGGTGGATCTCGCCTACGAAAGCCCCGTGCTGTGCTCCAAACCGGTGATCGCCAAGATCCGCGGCATCTGCATGGGCGGCGGCCTGGGCATCGCGGCCGCGTGCGATCTGCGCTTCGCCGCCGAAGACGCGGTGTTTCGCATGCCCGCCGCGCGCCTGGGTCTTGGCTACGGCTTCCAAGGGCTGCAGCGTTTCGTGCAGATCATGGGTGCGGCCAATACCGCCGATGCGTTCTTTTCCGCGCGCAAATTCAGCGCACGCGACGCGTTGCAGATGGGCTTCGTCAACCGCGTGCTGCCAGTGGAGTCGTTCGACAAGGAGATCGCCGAGTACTGCGCGATGATCGCCGAGAACGCGCCGCTCACCGTGGCCACTGCGAAGTACACGATCCGCCAGGTGGTCAAGGATGCCGCCGACCGCGATCTCGCTGGCGTCGACCAGCGGGTCAAGACGTGTTTCGCGAGCGAGGACTACACCGAGGGTCGGCGCGCGTTCATGGAGAAGCGCACGCCGCAGTTCAAGGGGCGGTAGTTCTTGAAGAGTGCAGCGTGAAGAGAGAGGCGCGGCGATGAGAATGAACAAGGTCGTGGTGACCATGGCAGCGGCCATGCTTGCGTTGACAGCGGGTGTGGCGAGTGCGCAGTCCGCTTACCCGAACAAACCGATCCGGCTCGTGCTCGCGTATCCACCGGGAGGTGCGGCCGAGGGCACCTGGCGTGCGATCCAGCCGAAGTTCGAGCCGCTGGTGGGCCAGCAGTTCATCCTCGAAAACAAACCCGGCGCGGGTGCGACGATCGGGGCGGACCACGCCTCGAAGCAGGCGCCCGACGGCTACACGCTGCACCTGGCTGACAATGGCCCGCTCACCATCGTGCCGGCCGCGAAGAAGCTTCCGTACGATCCGGTCAAGAGCTTCACCTACATCGGCGTGGTCAACATTGGCGGCGTCGTGCTCGCCGCACATCCGTCGGTGCCGGCCAACGATCTCGATGCATTCATCAAGCTCGCTCGCGCCAAGCCCGGATCGTTCTCGTACGGAACGTCAGGGTTCGGCGGGATCGGACACATGTCCGGCGAACTGTTCAACTACGTCACCAAGCTCGATCTGGTGCACGTGCCCTACAAGGGCGGCGGACCGGCCGTGGCCGAGTTGCTCGGTGGTCAGATTCCGTTGCTGTGGTCGTCGCTCACGCCTGCGGTTCCGCACATCAAGGCGGGCAAATTCAAGGCGTTCGCGGTGAGTTCGGCCAAACGCTCTTCGGCGATGCCCGATGTGCCGACGGTGGCCGAGTTGGGTTACCCCGGTTTCGAGGCAAGCACGTATTTCTCCCTGGTAGGTCCTGCAGGCATGCCGGCCGACGTGGTCGATAAGTTGAGCAAAGCGTTGCTTGCGACCCTGGCTGATCCTCAAGTGAAAGAAGCGCTGCAGAAGCAGGGTTACGAGCCCGATCCCACCACGCCGCAGGCCGCGTCCGAACGCATTCAGCGTGATCTGGCGAAGTGGACCAAGATCGTCAAGGAAGTCGGGATCAGGATGGAGTGA
>CADECO010000006.1:0-7060 GCA_902825905.1 uncultured beta proteobacterium | reverse complement strand
CCATGCCACCTAACGACACGCTCACGCGGGCCCGCCGTCACTTCGCGCACACGCTGGGACAGCTGCCCGCTGCAGTGCAGACGATGGCACAGCATGCGCCGGCCGCGCTCGATGGTTACCTCGCGCTGCGCGAGTACGCGCACGGCGAACCACCCGTCGGGCATCTGGACGCCAAGACCCGCGAATTGCTGTTCGTCGCGCTCGACGTGGCAGCTGGTCACATCGACGCGGCCAAGGCGCACGCCGTCAGTGCGGTGAAAGCCGGTGCGACCGTGGAGGCCGTGGCGCAGGCGTGCGTGATCACCATGATGGTGAGCGGCATCCACACCTGGTCGCAGTACGGTTACGCCGTGGTGGAACATGTTGCCAAGCTGGCCGCGCGCTCGACCAGGACAGCTCCGCGTACGAAATCCGGACAACGCGCGCGCCGCGGCAGGACGTGAATTTGTCTTGGAAGCACCCACGAAGCTGTGGAATTCGCCCACGCCGAACGCGCGACGGCTTACCATGCGCGACTTAGAAGAGCGCCTGATGGAATGACCGTCAGGCGACGCAGACGGGGGGCTTGGGGGACGCATCCCTCAGAATCGTTACCCGCTCAAGCTTGCTCGCTTCACTCCCAGTTTTTAGTGCACTGACCGGTTCAGCACCCACGACAAGGAGACCCGGTGGATAGGATGCAACCTGCGTCGCCGTCGCACGCGCCACGCCATCCGGCCCGGCTGAATCGCTCCGGACGATTCCTGCTGCGCAGCTGGTGCTACCTCTGGGCCGGGCCGAACACCGTGTTAGGCCTGCTGGGCCTGCTGCTGGCGATGTGCAGTGGCGGCCGCGTACGACTCATCGATGGCGTGTTCGAAGTCGAAGGCGGACTGGTCGCGGCGATCCTCGCCAATATTCCGTTTCTCGAAGGCGGCGCAGCCGCGCTCACGCTCGGCCACGTGGTAATGGGGCAGAGCCGCGCCTTCAATGACATGCTGCGTGCGCATGAGCGGGTGCACGTCGAGCAGTACGAGTGCTGGGGCCCGCTGTTCCTGCCGGCGTACTTCGCCAGCTCGGCCTGGGCCTTCGCTACCGGGCGCGACTTCTATCGCGACAACTACTTCGAGCGCGTCGCGTTCGAACGTGTGCCGGGTTGTTACTTCGGCGAAGCGACCACCACGATGGTGCTCGGGCCGGCGACGCGGCCCGGCTAGCGTCGCCGGTGCAACGGATCGTGCCGCCGGCACGGGATCCGTCGCAACAAGGCGACTGCGCGATCTCTAGCGGTTTGCTTCCAGCGCAGCCTGACGCGCCGCCCCCTAGTACGCGCCCAGATTCAGCATCACGCCCGACAGATGCGCCGCGCGCGGCGAGGCGAGAAACGCCACCGTGTCGGCCACCTGCTCGGGCTCGATCACGTGCGACTGCTTGAGCAGTTCTTCCCAGCGTGATTCGTCGCCGAACTTCTGCTTGGCGATGGTCTTGTTGAGATTGACGATGCGATCGGTGCGCGTGGCCGGCGGATGCACACCCACCACCCGTACGCCGTGCTGGAACGTGCCCTTGCCCACGCCCTTCGTGAACGCTTCCAGGGCCGCGTTGCCGGTGGCGCCGCATACGTACTCCGCGGGATGCGACACCCCGGCCATGCCGATGACGTTGACGATCACGCCGGATTTGCGCGCCTTCATCTTGGTCACCATCTCGCGCGTCATGTTGATGAAGCCGAACACCTTCAGGTCCCAGGCGTGGCGCCACTTCTCCTCGTCGATCGCCTCGATGCTGCCACCGGGAATGTCGCCGGCGTTGTTCACCAGGATGTCGATGTCACCGCAGGCGTCCACCAGCTTCTTCGCCGAGCCGGCGCCGCGAAGATCGCTCACATGCGTGCCGACCTTCACGCCGTACTTCGATTGGATTTCGCTTTGCGCTTTCGCCATGAGATCGGCCGAGCGCGCTGCCAGATGCACGTTGCACCCTTCGGCGGCGAACGAATGCGCACACGACAGGCCGATGCCCTTCGATGCGCCGGTGATCAGTACCGATTTGCCCTTCAATCCGAGGTCCATGCTCACTCCTTTGGTTCGTATGTCTGGATAGACTGCCTGCGGCCAATATAGCCGAAACGATTCAGCCGGGACCGCCTGCAGACAGATGACGTCAGCGCGACCCTCGACCTGCGCGCGCCGAGGTTGCTCTTATCGTCCCTTGAACTCAGGCTTTTGTTTGGCGAGGAACGCCTTCACGCCGATCTGGAAGTCTTCGGTGTCGAAGCAGGCGTAGCTCTCGTCATTTTCCGCAGCGGTGATCGGCCGTGCATCGGCCAGGCGCTGCGCGAATTTCTTGTGCCAGCGGGCCACCAGGGGCGCGCCTTCTGCGATTCGCCGTGCGGCGGCGTAGCCTTCCTCGATTACTTTGTCGTCGGGCACGACGCGATTGACCAGCCGCTTCTCATAGGCTTCGCGCGCACCCCAGATGCGGCCCTCGAGCAGAATCTCCAGCGCCGTGGCGCGCCCGACGACGTTGATGAGTCCCTGCATCTCGGCGTACGCGACCACCAGTCCGAGATTCTTGATCGGCACACCGAATCGCGACGATTCGCCGCAGATGCGCATGTCGCACTGCGACGCCACTTCCAATCCGCCGCCAACGCAGGCGCCTTCGATCACCGCAAGCGTCGGATGCCGGCAGCCGGCCAGCGCGTGCATCGTGCCGGCGATGTCCTCGCCGTATTGCTTGGCCTGTTTCGCGTTGGCGCGCACCTGCGCGAACTCGGAGATGTCGGCCCCCGCGGCGAACGCCTTGCCGCCCGCGCCGCGCAGCACGACGCAGCGCACGCTGTCGTCGGCTTCGAGCGCGCGGACGATCTCGCCCAGCCGCATCCACATCGGCTTGGTGAGCGCGTTGAGCTTGTCCGGGTTGGACAGAATGACGCTGGCGATCGCGCCGTCGCGCTCCAGCAGCACGGTAGGTGTACTCACAGTGGTGTCCGTTCGATCCGCTACGCCGCCTTGCGCGTGCCTTTGGCGGCCCCCGCGCATTCGGCCAGATAGTCCATCGCCGCCTGCGCGCCGCCCTTGCGATGCGGCACCCCGGCCAGTGCAAGACCCATCTCGACGCCGGCCAGCGTGCCCATCAAGGTGAGATCGTTGAAATCGCCCAGATGCCCGATGCGGAACACCTTGCCGGCAACCTTGCCCAGTCCGGTACCAAGCGACATGTCGTACGCCTCGAGAATGATCTCGCGCAGCTTGTCGGCATCGTGGCCGGCGGGCATCAGCACCGCGGTGAGCGAGTTCGAATACTCATCCGGATTCGCGCACAGGATCTCCAGGCCCCACGCCCGCACCGCGCGCCGCGTCGCTTCACCGTGGCATGCGTGACGCGCGAACACGTTGGCCAACCCCTCTTCCTGCAGCATCTCGAGCGCTTCGGCCAGGCCGTACAGCAGGTTGGTGGCCGGCGTGTACGGAAAGTAGCCGCTCTTGTTCGCCGCCAGCATTTCGTCCCAGCCGAAGTACGAACGCGGCAGCTTCGCGCTCTTGGCGGCGGCGAGCGCCTTGTCGCTCACGCAGTTGAACGACAGGCCCGGCGGCAGCATCAATCCTTTCTGCGAACCAGCCACCGTGACATCGACACCCCATTCGTCATGGCGATAGTCGAGCGAGCCGAGCGAGGAGATCGTGTCCACCATGAACAGCGCGGGATGGGCCGCCGCGTCGATCGCCTTGCGCACCGCGTGAATGCGGCTGGCCACGCCGGTGGAGGTTTCGTTGTGCACCACGCACACCGCCTTGATCGCATGCGCCTTGTCCTCCCGTAGCCGCGCTTCGATCGCGGCCGGGTCGGCGCCATGACGCCAGTCGGTGGTCAGGAACTCGGTGCGCACGCCCAGCTTGGTGGCCATCTTGTTCCACAGCGTGGCGAACTGACCGGTCTCGACCATCAACACCAGATCGCCTGGCGAAAGCGTGTTGACGAGCGCCGCTTCCCACGCGCCGGTACCCGAGGCGGGATAGATGATCACCGGCGCCTTGGTCTGGAAGACGGTCTTGAGGCCGGCAAGGACTTCGCGCCCCAGCTCGCCGAACTCAGGCCCGCGATGGTCGATCGTGGCGCGAGCGATGGCGCGCAGCACCCGATCGGGCACGTTGGTGGGACCGGGAATCTGCAGAAAGTGGCGGCCGCTGCGAAAGCTCATGGCTCAATCTCGATCGGCGAAGGGCGGTCGCGTACGGTATGCCAAAGCCGGGCGCGGCTCAACTTCGCGCGAGCGCGCGTTGATGCCCGTCAAGCGCAACGCAATCCGACGCGGCCGGGGACGGTGTTTTGGTGTTTGGGTGAAGAGGAGAGGACGGTGAAGTCGAATCGTCCGGAGGCCAGCCCGCCACGCCCTGCGCAGCGCCCAACGGAGGCGGCAAAGCGCGCGGGTATCATTGCAAGTCATCCCCTCACCGGAGCGCACCATGACCCTCTCCATCGATGTCGTCTCCGACGTCGTCTGCCCGTGGTGCTTCATCGGCAAGCGCAAGCTGGAGCGCGCGCTGGAGCTGTACCGCGAAAAGCACCCGCAGGCCGAGGCGCCGGTGGTGAGCTGGCATCCGTTTCAGCTGAATCCCGACATGCCGGCCGAGGGCATGCCGCGCCAGGAGTACATCGCGCGCAAATTCGGGCCGCGCGGCGGCAACACCTACGAGCGGGTGAAGACGGTCGGCCAGACCGTCGGCATCGAGTTTCAGTTCGATCGCATCGAGCGCCAGCCGAACACGCTCGCCGCGCACAGCCTGATCGCGCTCGCCGGAAAACACGGCATCCAGGACCAGGTGAAGGAGGCGATCCTGCGCGCGTACTTCCTCGATGCGCGCGATCTCACCGATGAGCAGACGCTGGCGGGCATCGCCACCGATGCCGGCCTGCCGGAAGCCGACGTGAGGACCGCGCTCGCCGATCCGCAATTGCGCGATCTGGTGGCGCAATCGGAAGAGCAAGCGCGTCAGATCGGCGTTCAGGGCGTGCCCTTCTTCATCTTCAATCAGCGCGTCGCGGTGTCGGGTGCGCATGATCCCGAGGTGCTGCTCTCGGCGATGGAGCAGTCGCTCGCCGAGCCCGCCGGAGCGCAGTGACCTTGGACGGCGCCGACTCGCGCAGCACGCCGCGCACCTTCACCGTCGCGTTCCATCCGCGCATCGGTGATTCGGCGCTCGCCGCGCGGTTGCGCCGCGAGGTCGACGGCGAAGTGCTGTTCGATCGCGCGAGCCGCGGGCGCTACTCGACCGACGCATCGATCTACCAGGTCGAGCCGGTCGGCGTGGTCGTTCCGCGCAATGCGGAGGCCGCGCGCATAGCGATGCAGATCGCGATCGAAGAAGGCGTGCCGGTGCTGCCGCGCGGTGCGGGCACCTCGCAATGCGGACAGACCGTCGGTGCCGCGCTGGTCATCGACAATTCCAAGCACCTGAATCAGCTGCTCGCGCTCGACGTGGAGTCGCAGACCTGCGTGGTCGAACCGGGCATGGTGCTCGATCAGCTCAACGCGCAGTTGCGCCGTGCCGGGCTGTGGTTTCCGGTGGATGTGTCGACCAGCGCGCAGGCGACCATCGGCGGCATGGCCGGCAACAACTCGTGCGGCTCGCGCTCGATCCGCTACGGCAACATGGTGCACAACGTGCTGGGCGTCGACGCTGTGCTGGCGAGCGGTGCGCAGTACCGCTTCGGTCCGAGCGGCGACATCGCATCGCAACCGTCGCCCTATGGCGAGCTGATCGCCGCGGTGCACGCGATCGTGCACCGCGAGGCCGACGAGATCGCCGCGCGCTGGCCCAAGGTGCTGCGCCGGGTGCAGGGCTACAACCTCGACATGATCCAGCCCGGTCGTCTCGACAGCGAGATGGCACCGCATAACCTCGCGCATCTGCTGGTCGGCTCGGAGGGCACACTCGCCTACTCCAGTCGGCTGCACCTCAAGCTCTCGCCGCTACCTGCGGCCAAGACGCTCGGCATCTGCCACTTCGCTTCGTTCTATCAGGCGATGCAGGCGCCGCAGCACATCGTCAGGCTCGATCCCGATGCGGTCGAACTCGTCGATCGCACGATGATCGATCTGGCGCGCGGCAATCCGGCATTCCGCAAGATCGTCGATCAGGCGGTGCGCGGCGAGCCCGAGGCGATCCTGCTGGTGGAGTTCGCCGGCGACGACAAGGCCGAGCAGGTGCGCAAGCTCAAGCGCCTGGTCGAGCTGATGGCCGATCTCGGGCTGCCCGGCAGCGTCGTCGAAGTCACCGACGAGGCGCTGCAGAAGGCGATCTGGGAGGTGCGCAAGGCCGGCCTCAACATCATGATGTCGATGAAGGGCGAGGGCAAACCGGTCTCGTTCATCGAAGACTGCGCAGTGCCGCTCGAACACCTGGCCGAGTACACGCGGCGGCTCACCGAAGTATTCGACAAGCACGGCACGCGCGGCACCTGGTACGCGCACGCCTCGGTCGGCACCTTGCACGTGCGGCCGGTGCTGAACATGAAAGGCGAGGGCGCCGCACAACTTGCGGCCATTGCCGCCGAAGCGTGCGAGCTGGTGCGTGAATACAAGGGCGCGTACTCGGGCGAGCATGGCGACGGCCTGGTGCGCTCGCAGTGGATCGAGCCGATCATCGGCCCGCGACTGACCGCCGCGCTCGGTGAGATCAAGGCGCTGTTCGATCCGAAGGGGCTGCTCAATCCGGGCAAGATCATCGATCCGCCGCGCCAGGACGATCGCACGCTGATGCGCTTCAAGCCGGGCTACCGGTCGCAGCCGATCGCGACCGCGCTGGACTGGTCCGAGTGGGATGCCGGCGATCGCGCCGACGGTGCAGGTGGCTTCGCAGCGGCCGTGGAGATGTGCAACAACAACGGCCACTGCCGCAAGTTCGATGCGGGCACGATGTGTCCGTCGTTCCGCGCCACGCGCGACGAGCAACATCTCACCCGCGGACGCGCGAACACGCTGCGGCTGGCGCTTTCTGGTCAGCTCGGAGCCGAAGGCCTCACCGCCGAAGCGGTGCGCGAGGCGATGGACCTGTGCGTTGGCTGCAAGGGTTGC
>CADECO010000005.1:48209-50338 GCA_902825905.1 uncultured beta proteobacterium | reverse complement strand
CGACTGATGGCCTCGTTCGATACCGCCGTCGGTGTGCGCGGCGTTGGCCGGCGGGTGTCGGTTCGCATGTTCGCGAACCTCGACGGTCCGCTGTTGTTCATCACGTTGCTTCTGGTGCTGGTGGGCCTGGTAACGCTCTTCAGCGCGGCCAAGGATTCGCCGGCCCGCTTCAACGCGCAGTTGGTCAACATCGGCATCGCCGTCGCGGCGATGTGGGTTGTCGCGCAGGTATCGCCGCAGTTTCTGGCGCGCCTGGCCGTGCCGATCTACGCAATCGGGCTGGCGCTGCTGATCGGCGTTGCTACCTCGGGCGAGGTGGTCAACGGTGCGCGGCGATGGCTGAACATCGGGGTGACGCGCATTCAGCCTTCTGAAGTCATGAAGATCGCGATGCCACTGATGCTGGCCTGGTTCTTCCAGCGCTACAGCGGGTCGCTCAAGTGGCGAGAGTTCCTCGCAGCGGCGATCATCCTGATCGTGCCCACCGCCCTGATCGCACGACAACCCGATCTGGGCACGGCGCTGCTGGTGGCCGCGGTGGGCTTTTATACGATCTTCCTGGCCGGGCTATCGTGGCGCGTGATCGGCTGGCTGGTGGTACTGGGCGCGGCGAGTCTGCCGTTCCTGTGGTCGGCCATGCATGGCTATCAGCGGCGGCGCATCCTGACCCTGCTCGATCCCACGCAGGACCCGCTCGGCTCGGGCTACCACATCATCCAATCCACCATCGCCGTCGGATCGGGCGGGATGATCGGCAAGGGTTGGCTCAAGGGCACGCAGACGCACCTGGAGTTCATACCGGAGCGGCACACCGACTTCATCTTTGCGGTGTTCTCCGAGGAATTCGGCCTGGTGGGCAATCTGGTACTGATCGCGCTCTATCTCGCGCTCATCACCCGAGGCATGGTGATCGCCTCGAACGCGACCACGTTCTTCGCGCGCCTGCTGGCCGGCGCGATCGCCCTGTCCTTCTTCACCTACGCGTTCGTCAACATCGGCATGGTGAGCGGCGTGCTGCCGGTCGTGGGTGTGCCGCTGCCGCTGGTGAGCTACGGCGGCACGGCGTTCGTGACGTTGCTGATCGGCATCGGCATCCTCATGAGCGTAGCCAGCCGTCGCTCGCTGGTGCAAACGTGAATACGCAATTCCATGGCGCGGCCGACATGAACATTCGGACCCTGATGCAGCTTGCGCTGACTATCGGCGCGTTTGGCCTCACCGGATGCGCAACCGGACCGTCCGGCGACACGCCTGGGAGCGCATCCACCCAAACGCGCAACCCGATCCCGCGGGCCGAAGCACCCGCAACTGGGCCGGCGCCGAAGCCCGGCGCGCCAGCCAAGCCCGGCGCGTTCTACCTCGACGATGGCCCGGGAAACAGGGCTCCGGCTGATATGGAGGCGCTGCCCGACGCGCAGCCCAAACCCGAGCCGCTGCACCGATTCGCCAATCGACCCTATTCGGTGTTCGGTCAGGAGTTCGTGCCCGAGCAAGCGGTGATCACGTTCCGCCAGCGCGGCATGGCGAGCTGGTACGGTCGGCGCTTCCACGGCAACAAGACCGCCATCGGCGAGATCTACGACATGTATCAGCTGAGCGCCGCGCACCCGACACTCGCGCTGCCGAGCTACGCGCGCGTCACCAACGTAAGCAACGGCCGGCAGGTCATCGTGCGCATCAACGATCGCGGACCTTTCCTGCGCGGGCGTGTCATCGACCTCTCGTACGCCGCGGCCGCGAAGCTCGGATACGTCGAGCAGGGATCGACCATGGTGGAAATCGAAGCGATCACTCCCGAGACGATGGATGCGCTCGCAGCGCGCGGCACGCCGGCGCCGGTTGGCGGTCCGCAGACGATGCTCGAGCCGCGCGGCAATCAGCGCGGCTTTCCGTTGTTCACCGAGCGCGAAGGCGTGTTCGTGCAGCTGGGCGCATTCGCCATGCCCGACAATGCCGAATCTCTGCGCGCGCGTCTGGCGCTGGAGATGTCGGCGGTGGTGCGCTCGGTGCAGGTCGTGTTGCGCAACGGGCTGCATCGCATCTGGGCCGGGCCCTTTGGCAACCAGAACGAGGCGCGTCTGGCTGCCGAGCGCATCGCGGCACAACTGCGCTGAATCGGACGAAGCTCG
>CADECO010000005.1:38935-48109 GCA_902825905.1 uncultured beta proteobacterium | reverse complement strand
TGCGACTCCTCTAGAATTCCCGATTGCTGATCTTCCACAGGTGCTGCTTGATGAGGGCTTGCTTCATGAGGTCTTGCTTCATGTATTCCCCGACACTTGAATCGATGCGCCCGCACATCGTGCCGCGGCTGCGTGTGGGTGCTATGGCACTGGCCCTGCTGCTCGTGTGCGCACTCGCCCAGGCCCAGGCGCCGGTGCTGCCGGCGATGAGCGCGCGCTCGTGGCTGCTGATGGACGTCACCGCGAATCACCTGATTGCCGGATTCAGCCAGGAGGAGCGCGTCGAGCCGGCCTCGCTCACCAAGCTGATGACCGCGTACGTGGTGTTCCAGGCGATGCGCGAGAAGCGCGTCGAGAACGACCAGAATGTCAGCGTTTCGGAGAAGGCGTGGAAAACAGGGGGCTCGAAGATGTTCATCGAGCCCAACAAGAAGGTAAGCGTCAGCGAGTTGCTGCACGGGATGATCGTGCAGTCGGGCAACGATGCCGCGGTCGCTCTGGCCGAACTGGTCGGCGGGAGCGAAGATGCCTTCGTGCGGCGCATGAACGAGGCGGCCAAGCGCCTCGCTCTCACCAACACCAGCTTCGCCAACGCGAGCGGACTGCCCGATCCGAAGAACTATTCGACCGCCTACGACGTGGCGCTGCTCACCAGCGCGCTGATTCGCGATTTCCCGGAACAGTACGAGCTGTATCGAGTCAAGGAGTACCGCTACAACAACATCACCCAACCCAATCGCAACCGGTTGCTGTGGCTCGATGCCAATGTCGATGGCGTAAAGACCGGTCATACCGAGAAGGCGGGGTACTGCCTGGTGGCCTCTGCCAAGCGCGGCGAACGACGACTGCTGTCGGTCGTGATGGGAACCGCGTCGGACTCGGCCCGCATCCAGGAAAGCCAGACCCTGCTCAATTTCGGCTTCCAGTTCTACGACACAGTGCGCGTCCATGAGAGGAACGCGGTGATCGCCAAGCTGCGGCTTTGGAAGGGAACGGAGAACGAAGTGGGCGTGGGAATCGATTCGCCGGTGTTCGTGGCCATCCCCAAGGGCACCAATGACAAGATCAAGGCCGATTTGGTGTCGCAGCAGCCGCTGGTTGCGCCGATCACCAAGGGACAGCGCGTCGGCGTGATGAAGATCAGCTACGACGGCCGGCAAATGAGCGAATATCCGGTCATCGCGCTTGGCGATGTCGTCCAGGCGAGTTTCTTCGGCCGCACCTGGGATACGGTGCGCCTGTGGTTCAAATAACGCCTCGGTTCAAGTAACCATTCCAAGGAGTCAATGCCATGTCGACGGTCTATCTGAACGGTGAATTCGTTCCGCTCGAGCGCGCCAGCGTCTCGGTTCTGGACCGTGGCTTCATCTTCGGTGACGGTGTCTACGAAGTGATTCCGGTGTACGGGCGCCAGCCGTTTCGCCTGCGCGAGCATCTGGCCCGGCTGCAGTCGAGCCTGGACGGCATCCGGCTGGTCAATCCGCTGACGGTCGACACCTGGGGCGGGCTGATCCTGCAACTCATCGCCAAGCACGAGCCGGCCGATCAGTCGGTGTATCTGCAGGTCACGCGCGGTGTCGCGGCGCGTAACCACGCGTTTCCGAAGGAAGTGAAGCCGACCGTTTTCATGATGACCGGACCGCTGGTGACGCCCACGCGCGAGGAGCGCGATGATGGCGTAGCCGCGATCACGCTGACGGACTATCGCTGGCTGCGCGGCAACATCAAGTCGACCGCACTGTTGGCCAACTGCCTGCTCAAGCAGGCCGCCGCCGACGCCGGCTGCACAGAAGCGATCCTGCTGCGCGATGGCTTCCTCACCGAGGGCTCGTCGACCAACATCTTCGTGGTCAAGGGCGGCATGATCCTGTGTCCGCCCAAGAGCAATCTGATCCTCTCGGGCATCACTTACGACGTGGTGATCGAACTGGCGCGCGCCAACGGCCTGCCGATCGAAGTGCGTCCGGTGAGCGAGAGCGAAGTGCGCTCGGCCGACGAACTGTGGCTCACCTCGTCCACCAAAGAGGTGCTGGCGATCACCACGCTCGATGGCCGTCCGGTCGGCAACGGTAAGCCCGGCCCGATGGTGCGGCGCATGGCTGCACTGTTCGATGCCTGCAAGACCGCGCGTGCCGGTACGCCCGCCTATGCCTGAAGCGCCGTCGGAATCGCTGCTGACGTTTCCCACCGAGTTCCCGGTCAAGGTGCTCGGCAAGATGCAGCACGATTTCGCGCAGCAGATGTTGGCCGTAGTGATGCGACACGCCCCTGATTTCGATGCCACCACGATGCAGATGCGTCCGAGCCGCGAGGGGCATTACTTGAGCCTCACGTTCAACATCAATGCGGTTTCGCGCGACCAGCTCGATGGACTGTATCGCGAGCTGAGCGCGCATCCGATGGTGTCGATGGCGTTGTGACGCATCTGGCCACCCCTCTCGCCACGACCGGAACGAATTCCGTGGAGTCGCCCGGGTTCGAGGCAGGCAGTGCATCCGCGTCGCAGTGGGGTGGCGCGATCGCATCGCAACGATCGAACGGAGCGCTGCCCGAGGCCGTTGCCGTTGTCCGCGCGCTCGGCCGCGTCGCCTATCGACCATGCCTGGAGGCGATGCGCGGCTTCACCGCGGCGCGCACCCCGACCACCGCGGACGAGGTGTGGCTGGTCGAGCACGATCCGGTGTACACGGTTGGAGTCGCCGGTCGGCCCGAACACTTTCCACGCAGCGGCGCCGTGCCGCTGGAGCACGTCGATCGTGGCGGGCAGATCACGTATCACGGCCCCGGCCAAGCCATCGTCTACTTTCTCATCGATCTGCGCCGCCGTGGCATCACCGTGCGAGCGATGGTGTGCGCGATGGAACAGGCGGTGATCGACGTGCTGGCCGACTGCGGCGTAACAGCCGCGCGGCGAAGCGGGTCGCCTGGCGTGTACGTCGAAGGGGCGAAGATCGCCGCGCTGGGGTTGCGCGTGCGTAACGGCGCCTGCTATCACGGCCTCGCACTCAACGTGTCGGTCGACCTCGCGCCGTTCGCGGTGATCGATCCGTGCGGCTATCCCGGCATGCGGGTTACGCGCACTGCCGATCTGGGCGTGTCGGTCGATGAATCGGCGCTCGGCGCGCGCATCGCCAACCGGCTCATCACCGCGCTCGACGTGAACCGCTAACGCCGACAGCCCGAGTCCCAGCGATGGAATCGAACACCGACAAGCAGAAGTCCGCCGCCAAGACCGGTCGCAATCCGGTGCGGATCATCCCGATCACGCCATTGCGCAAACCCGAGTGGATTCGCGTTCGGGCGCCGGGCGTGAATTCGCGATTCACCGAGATCAAGCAGATCCTGCGTGCGAATGGCCTGCACACGGTTTGCGAGGAAGCCTCCTGCCCGAACATCGGCGAGTGCTTCGGCAAGGGGACGGCAACGTTCATGATCCTGGGCGATCTGTGCACGCGGCGCTGCCCGTTCTGCGACGTCGCGCACGGCCGGCCCAAGCCCCCCGACCCCGACGAGCCTGCGCATCTGGCGCAGACGATTGCCGCGCTGAAGCTGCGCTACGTGGTCATCACCAGCGTCGATCGTGACGATCTGCGCGACGGCGGTGCGCAGCACTTCGCCGCTTGCATTGCGAAGGTCCGGGAAGTCTCGCCGGCCACACGCATCGAGGTACTCGTACCGGATTTCCGCGGTCGCCTCGACAAGGCGCTCGATGTGCTCGCAGCGACGCCACCCGATGTCATGAATCACAACCTGGAGACCGTGCCGCGGCTGTATCGCCAGGCCCGACCCGGCGCCGACTACGCGCATTCGCTGCAGCTGCTGTCGCAGTACAAGCAGCGCCGCCCCGAAGTGCTCACCAAGTCAGGCTTGATGGTGGGGTTAGGCGAGACCGACGACGAGATCGTCGCCGTCATGCGCGACCTGCGCGCGCATCAGGTCGACATGATCACGATCGGCCAGTATCTGCAGCCCTCCGCACACCACCTGCCGGTGTTGCGCTACGTGCATCCGGACCAGTTCGTTCGATTCGAGCGTGACGCCGAATCGCTGGGATTCGTGCATGCCGCGGTCGGGCCGATGGTGCGTTCGAGCTATCACGCCGATCAGCAGGCGCATCAAGCCGGCGTGACTGGATGAGCGCGGGGCGCGCTCAGCCCGGCTCGGCCAGCTTGCGCTCGAGCAACGCGTGCAGTTCAGCGAAGTTGGGCTCGCCCAGATAGCGCTTCACGATCTGGCCGCGCTTGTCGAGAACGAACGTGGTGGGCGTAAGCTTGACATCGCCGAAGCCGCGTGCGACATCGCCCTTCACATCGAGGGCCACCTTGAACGGCAGCGCGCGCGACTGTGCGAAGTTGAGCACGTAGTTGGGCGGGTCATAGCTCATGGCGACCGCAACCGTATCGAAGCCTTTGTCGCGGAACTTGTTGTACGTGTCGATGAGCGCGGGCATTTCCTTCACACACGTCACGCACGTGGTCGCCCAGAAATTAACCAGCACCACCTTGCCGCGCAGGTCAACGGTGGACAGCTTCTCCCCGTTTAGCGTGGCGAATTGCACTTCCGGCGCCGCGGGCGCGGGAGCGAAGGCCAGGTAGGTGCCGGCGCCGACCGCGATGGCCACCACCAGACCGATCACGAGTTTGGGCAAGGATTTCATGAGTTTCCTGCGGGGCGGGCCCCGGCCCCCTTGTGCGGACACTTCCTGTACTGAATGTACTGAAAATTTCCAGGAGAACCGGGCATGGATAGACGCAGCATTCTCGTCGGTTTGGCGCTGGCTGTCACCGGGCGTACCGCACTGGCGCAGTCGTTCGCCGGTCTTTCGAACCAGGACGCGACGAACGGCCTGCGCGAGGCGCTGGTGCAGGGCGCCAACCACGCGGTTTCATTGCTGGGTCGTCAGGATGGGTTTCTGGGCAATGGCAAGGTCCGCATCCCGCTGCCGCCGAGCCTGCAGCGTGTCGAGGGCATGCTGCGCGGCGTCGGAATGGGCCGGCAGGCCGACGAGCTGATCACCACGATGAACCGCGCCGCCGAGGCGGCCGTACCCGAGGCGAAAACGCTGTTGGTCGACGCGGTGAAGAAGATGTCGATCACCGACGCGAAGAACGTGCTCTCCGGCCCCGAAGACGCGGCAACGCAGTACTTCAAGCGCACCACTTCGGCGGCGCTCACGCAACGGTTCATGCCGATCGTGCAGCGTGCGACCGCGCGCCTGCAACTGGCCGAGACCTACAACAACTTCGCAGGCAAGGCCGCGAGCTTCGGTCTGATCAAAGCCGAGGACGCGAATCTGGACAGCTACGTCACGCAGCGCGCGCTCGACGGGTTGTTCCTGATGATCGCCGAGGAGGAGAAATCGATCCGCCAGAATCCGGCCGGCGCGGCGGTGAGCATCGTGCGGCGCGTGTTCGGTGCGATCAAGTAGGCTTGAGTGCCTGCGCACATTGCCCCATGCACTGACTAGTGCGCCTGCTCCCAGTTCTCGCCCACGCCCACTTCCACCAACAGCGGCACCTTCAGCTTCGCCACCCCGGTCATAAACCCGGGCAGTTCACGCTTGACCTGCTCTAGCTCTTTGTTGGG
The DNA here is from genome assembly GCA_902825905.1 of uncultured beta proteobacterium. Taxonomy (GTDB): domain Bacteria; phylum Pseudomonadota; class Gammaproteobacteria; order Burkholderiales; family SG8-39; genus CADEDU01. The sequence continues at coordinate 42,523 of CADECO010000005.1, read as the reverse complement.
CACTTCGAGGACCAGCTCGTCATGCACCTGCATTACCAGCTTGGTCGCCAGTTTCTCTTCATCGATCCAGCGCTGCACCGCGATCATCGAAAGCTTGATCAGATCGGCCGCAGTGCCTTGCATCGGCGCGTTGATCGCGGCGCGCTCGGCACCGCCCCGGCGTGCCGGATTGCTCGAGCGGATCTCCGCCAGCCACAGCCGCCGGCCGAACACGGTTTCGACATAGCCGTGCTCGCGCGCATCGCGACGCGTCTCATCCATGAACTGCTTGACCCCGGGAAAGCGCGCGAAGTACCGCTCGATGTAAGCCTGCGCGGTGCCGCGCTCGACGCCCAGTTGCTGCGCCAGTCCGAACGCCGACATGCCATAGATCAGGCCGAAGTTGATCGCCTTGGCGTAGCGGCGCTCCTCGGCACTCACTTCGGTGAGCGCGCGACTGAACACGTCGGCCGCGGTGGCACGATGGATGTCTTCGCCGCGCGCGAACGCAGCGAGCAACCCTTCGTCGCCCGACAGATGCGCCATGATGCGCAGTTCGATCTGCGAGTAGTCGGCCGAGACGATCATCGAACCCGCGGGCGCGACGAACGCCTCGCGCACCCGTCGCCCCTCGGGCGTGCGTACCGGAATGTTCTGCAGATTCGGGTCGGTACTGGCGAGCCGGCCGGTCACCGCGGTCGCCTGGCCGTAGTTGGTATGCACCCGACCGGTCTGCGCGTTGATCATCTTCGGCAGTTTGTCGGTGTAGGTCGACTTCAGCTTGGCGAGCGCACGGAATTCAAGCAGCGTCTTGGGTAGCGGGTAGTCGAGCGCAAGTTTCTCCAGCACGTCTTCGTCGGTGGACGGTGCACCGCTGGGCGTCTTCTTCACCACCGGAAGCTTCAATCGCTCGAAGAAGATCTCGCCGATCTGTTTGGGCGAGTTCAGATTGAACGGCTGACCCGCCTCGCCGTATGCGCGCTGCTCCAGCTCGATCAGCTTGCGACCGATCGCGTGGCTCTGCGCTTCGAGCTGCACCGCGTCGATCAGCACGCCGTTGCGCTCCATCCGAAACAGCACTTCGCGCACCGGCAATTCGATGTGCGCGTAGACGTGCTCGAGCTTGTCATCGGCTTGCACCTGCGGTCGCATCACCTGATGCAGCCGCAAGGTGATGTCGGCGTCTTCGGCCGAATACTCGGTGGCGCGCTGCACGTCGACCTGCTCGAAACCGATGCGGTTCGCGCCCTTGCCGGTGACCTCGTCGTAGCTGATCGTCTTGACGCCGAGGAACCGCTCGGCGAGCGTATCCATGTCGTGGCGCTGGTGGCTCTCGAGCACGTACGACTGCAGCAGCGTATCGTCGGTGATGCCGGCTAGCTCGATGCCGTGGTTAGCCAGCACGTGCTGGTCGTACTTGATGTTCTGACCGAGCTTGTGCCGCTTGGGATCTTCCAGCCAGGGTTTGAGCAGCGCCAACGCGCGTTCGGCCCCCAGCTGTGCCGGGGCGTCCGGATACTGATGATCCACCGCGAGGTAGTACGCATGGCCGGCCTTCGCCGCGAACGACAGGCCAACCACTCGCGCAGCGAGCGGATCGAGGCTGGTGGTCTCGGTGTCGAACGCGACCAGCTCGGCGCGGTCGAGCACGGCGAGCAGCCGCTTCACGTCGGCTTCGGTGAGCAGCATTTCGTAGTCGCGCGCAATGTCCTCTCGCGCGGCCGGCATCGAATCGGCCAGCCGGACCGGCTGCGCTACGTCGCTCCTCGTCGTTCCGCCGGTCGCGCCCGCCGCCGCACCTGCCGTTACGCCCTCGAGGTCACGCAGCCACGTCTTGAAACCGAAGCGCGAAAACAGGGCTTTGAGTTTGGCGCTGTCCGGGGCGTGCGGCGCCATCGCTTCGAGCTTGACCGGCAGTTCGACGTCGGTCTTGACCGTCACCAGCGTACGCGCCGTCGGTAGCCAGTCGAGCGCCTTGCGCAGGTTCTCGCCGACCACACCGGTCACGTCACTGGCATGCGCGATCACCGCGTCGAGCGAACCGTACTGACCGAGCCACTTCACGGCGGTTTTCGGTCCGACCTTGTCGACGCCGGGCACGTTGTCGACGGCATCGCCTACCAGGGCGAGATAGTCGACGATGCGCGCGGGCGGCACTCCGAACTTGGTCTGCACGCCGGCTTCGTCGAGACGCTCGTTCGACATGGTGTTGATGAGCGTCACCGACGGATTGACCAGCTGCGCTAGGTCCTTGTCGCCGGTGGAGATGATCACCTGGCAGTCGTGTGCGGAGGCAGTGACGGCGAGCGTGCCGATCACATCATCGGCCTCGACACCATCGACGACGAGCAGCGGCCAGCCCATTGCTTCGATCGCCTCGAACAGCGGTGGAATCTGCACCGACAGATCGTCGGGCATCGGCGGGCGATTGGCCTTGTACTGATCGTAGATGTCGTCGCGAAACGTCTTGCCCTTGGGGTCGAAAACACAGCCGAGGAAATCCGCCTTGTAGTCGATCACCAGCCGTCGTAGCATGCTGAGCACACCGTAGATCGTGCCCGTGGGCTCACCGTGCGCATTGCGCAGATCGGGCAGCGCGTGAAACGCGCGATACAGATAAGACGATCCGTCGACGAGCACCAGCGTCTTCTTGCCGCTCATAACGCTCACTGTCTTGTGCTGATTCTTGTGCCGGGTATCGGCTTGCCTGAAGTCCGCAGGATGTGTGGGCACCGGTCTGGCCAAGCGCTCTGTTCGCCGCCGCGACGTCGTTTCGTACGCGCCCGAACGGCGCGCACCAGTCAACACCAACCCTGACGAGAACCGATGCGAGAACGAACCGCGAAACTTCCACCACTGGCTGCGACGGGAACGGATACGCGCGATGCGGGTGCGCGCGAAGCCTGGCAGCTATTCGGAATTATGTCAGAGTTCGTCGAGGCGACCGATCGGCTCACGCGCGTGCGTCCTGCCGTATCGATCTTCGGCAGCGCGCGCGTGCCGGTCGGCCATCCGTACTATGCGCTGTCGGAGCGGATCGCTCGGCTGTTGTCCGATGCCGGCTTCGCCGTGATCTCCGGCGGCGGGCCCGGCATCATGGAAGCGTCGAACAAGGGTGCGCACTTCGGTCGCTCGCCTTCCATCGGCCTGAACATCGAGCTGCCGCGCGAGCAGTTCGGCAACACGTATCAGGACATCAGCCTGGCGTTCCGACATTTCTTCGCGCGCAAGTACACGTTCATCCGCTTTTCCACCGCGTACGTCGTGATGCCCGGCGGCTTCGGCACGCTCGATGAGCTCACCGAGGCGCTCACACTGATGCAGACCGGCAAGATCCGCCGCATGCCGATCATCCTGGTGCACGCGCCGTTCTGGCGCGGCATGCTCGATTGGATGCGCGACCGCCTGGTGCAGGAGCGCATGATCAATCCCGAGGACGTCGATCTAATGCGTGTCATCGACGAACCGGAGCAGGTGGTCGAGGCGATCTTCAACTACTACGAAAAACGCGGCTTTGCGCCGCTGCCCGAGGAGCTGAAAGGCTTCCTCAATCTGTGATCGCGCCATAGCGTTTGGGCTACCATTGCCGGCATTCCGAGACGTCTGCGG
>CADECO010000005.1:0-38835 GCA_902825905.1 uncultured beta proteobacterium | reverse complement strand
GCCGAAGCTCGAGCCCGTGCCCGAGCCGCCGCCTGCCATCGGACTGGATCAGGACAGTTCGATCGAGCACGGTGTACGCCTGAGCCCGCGCGGGGACGAAATCATCGAAGAGTCGATCAAAAACGGCTTCCACACCGTACGGGTACGCACCGCGAGCGGCTGGGAATACGTACTCGTCGAAGACCTGGGCGATGGCCAATACGCACGCCAGCGCCCGCATGATTCGGGCGTGCGCATCCCGATGTGGGTGATCCGCCGCTTCTGAGCCGTTGCACTTGCGTCGCGCTGCCCGGGTGAGTTGCGAACGGTCTATCGCTCCAAATCGCCCTTGAAGGCCGGCTCCTCCGAACGATCACACCCGCATGTCCGTCTTCACCTCGGTGACCCGTGCTGAAGCTAGCGCCTGGCTCAAGCGCTATTCAGTCGGTACGCTCGTCGAGCTGCAAGGCATCGCCGCCGGGATCGAGAACACCAACTACTTCGTCACCACGTCGCTTGGCCGTTTCGTGCTGACGATCTTCGAGAAACTCACGGTTGCCGAGCTCCCGTTCTATCTGAACCTGATGTCGCATCTGGCACGGCACGCGGTACCTTGCCCGGCGCCGGTTGCCGACAACGAGAATCGCCTCCTCGGCGAGCTCAAGGGCAAGCCTGCGTCGCTGGTCACGCGCCTGCCGGGCACGGTGATCACCAATCCATCGCGCGCGCACTGCGCGCAGGTCGGCGCAACGCTGGCAAGCATGCACCTTGCGGGCCGGTCCTACGACGGATCGCTCGAGAACCCGCGCGGTCCGCGCTGGTGGCACCAAACCGCCCCCAAGGTCATGCCGTTCCTGGATGCGGCGGCGCAGGCGCTGCTGCGCGACGAACTGGCATACCAAAGCGCGCAACGGAGCGACGGCCTGCCACGCGGTGCGATCCACGCCGACCTGTTTCGCGACAACGTGCTGTTCGAAGGTGAACGACTCGGTGGCGTGATCGATTTCTACTTCGCCGGTGTCGACACGTGGTTGTTCGATGTCGCCGTCACGCTCAACGACTGGTGTGTGCACGCCGACGGCGCGATCGACACGCCACGGGCGCGCGCGATGCTCGATGCGTACGCCAGCGTGCGCGCGTTCGAAGCAACCGAACGCCTGGCCTGGCCGACGCTGCTGCGCGCTGCGGCGTTGCGCTTCTGGCTGTCGCGCCTGTTCGATTTCCACCTGCCGCGCGCCGGTGAGCTGGTGCACGCACACGACCCCGAGCATTTCCGCCGCATCCTGGCGCTCCGCATCGCCGAAGCGGCACAGCCACCCGCACTCGGATGAATCCCGTCCCTCCCATGAACGTGGTGCCCGCCGGCCAGGGTTGGCTGTGGCTGCGCAATGCGTTTCCGATCCTCGGCCGCTACGTCATGGTGTGGCTGCTGCTGGTATTCGTCTATTGGACCGCCGTGTCGCTGATCTACGGGCTGCCGTACCTCGGACCGACCGCGTTCCTGCTCACCACGCCGGCATTCACGCTGAGCTTCATGACCATGGCGCGCGAGGTCGATGCCGGACGACCATTGCATCCGCGCCTGCTGTGGTCGGGATTTCGCGGCAATCTGCCAGCGATGCTCACGCTCGGCGGGGCGTACCTGATAGGCGTGCTGGTGGCGATGGGCGTAACCAATGCCTGGCACGGCGATGTGATCGGCGCATTCCTGCGATCGCGCCCCAAGTCACTCGAGCCACTCATTTCGGCCGGCCTCACCTTCGCCGCTCTGTACACCCCGGTGACGGCTGCCCTGTGGTTCGCGCCGGCGCTGGTCGGATGGCACAACATGCCGGCGGGCAAGGCGCTGTTCTTCAGTTTCTTCGCGGCATGGCGCAATTGGCGTGCACTGCTCGTCTACTTCATCGGGTTGTTCGCACTGTGGGCGATCGCGCTTGGCCTGCTCACCCTGGCGCTGCGCTTGTTCGCCCCTTCGTTCGGCGTGGGCGGTTCGCCCGAAGCATTTCGCCAATCAGTGGCGATGCTGAGCGTGGTGGCGCTGCCGGTGGTGCTCGCGGGGTTCGCGCTGCAATTCATCAGCTACTACCTGAGCTACCGCACGGTCTTTCCAGAGACATCGGCGGCCGATCGCTCGCCGCCGGTCTGACCACAGGCACCCTCGGGCATCGTTCGGATTGGCCGCCGCTTCAACGCGGTGCTAGCGTGCCTCGGGTTCGCTGATCGCCTTAACAAACCGCCGACCGCCACCATGCTCCTGCCATCTGCCATTGCGCGCGTCGCATCGCGTGCCGTCGTACTGCTGCGGTTGTGCGTGCTGCTTAGCGCCGCAACATTGCTGGGCTGCTCCAACTCGAACGATGGCGACGGCAGTGCGAACAACAGCGCTTCGCCGAGCGCCCCACCGCCCACTGCCACGACCGGTTCACTTGCTCTGACGATCAACGGCCTGCCGGTCAACGCCGATGGCAACGTCGTGATCAGCGGGCCGAGCGGACCGCTGGTAGCCGCGAAGACACAGGGCTTCGGTGGCCTGGCGCCGGGCACCTATCAAATCAATGCGAGCAGCGTGTTGACTGGAACGGCGATGGCCGCGCCGATGCAAGCGTCGCAATCGATCACGATCGCGGCGAACTCAACGGCAAGTGCGACCGTCAATTACGCGATCGGAAGCGCATTCACGCTCAAGCTGCAGGACGTGCTTGCGCCCGGGATACTCGCCGGACCCATGCACCTCGATGCGCCGCCCAACGACGTGCGGTTATTCGTCGCCGAGCGCGCCGGACGCATCCGCATCATTCAGAACGGCGCGCTGCTCGCCACGCCATTTCTGGATATCTCCAGCCGCGTTGCCACCGCCGGCGAGGGCGGTCTGCTGTCGTTCGCGTTCCATCCAAGTTATGCGTCCAATCGGCAGTTCTACGTGCACTTCATCGACGCCGGCGGAAACATCGTAGTCGAACGTTTCCTCGCCTCGACCGCCGACGCGAACGTCGCGGTTAACACGCCGATGCAGGTGATTTCCATTCCCCATCCGACGTACACGAACCACTACGGCGGACGCGTCGCGTTCGGCGCCGACGGCCTGCTGTACCTGAGCACCGGCGACGGCGGGGGCGGGGGCGACCCTAATCGCAACGGCCAGAATCTGAACGCGTTGCTGGGCAAGCTGCTGCGCATCGATGTCACCAATCTTCCGTACACGATCCCCTCGACCAATCCGTTCGCGGGTCAGGCAGGACGCCGCGGCGAGATTTGGGCGTACGGGCTGCGCAATCCGTTCCGGTTCGCGTTCGACAACGCGGCAACGCTGCTCTATGTCGCCGATGTCGGTCAGGGCGATCGGGAAGAAATCAATGCAGTCGCCACGACCGCCGCAGGCTTGAACTACGGCTGGCCGATCACCGAGGGTTCGCTCTGCTTTCCGCAAAGCGCGTCGTGCTCACGCACCGGCTTGACCGCGCCGGTGCACGACTACGATCACACGCAGGGCTGCTCGGTCACCGGTGGCTACGTGTATCGCGGCAGCGCTATCCCTGAGATCGTCGGGCGTTATTTCTACTCCGACTACTGCGGCGGCTGGCTGCGCAGCGTGCGCTATGCGCAAGGCGGAGTCGTCGAGCGGGTCGACTGGGCGATTGCCAGCATCGGCCGCGTTTTGTCGATCGGCCAGGATGGCAACGGCGAGCTGTACCTGCTCGCCGAGAACGGCCGGGTCGCACGTGTGTCGAAGTAGGCGCCGTTCACGATACTTACTGATGGCCGCAACGCTTCACGGCGCGGTGCCCCGCCGAATCCCCTTTCGGCGCAGCATGGCGCGCGTAACGCGCGCGGACGCGATCGAACTCGGCCCTGATCGCAGATCCCGTTCAGCGCTGCAGTCGATGGCGATGTGCATTTTTTCCAAACGCGCTTCCGCACGCTCCTTGGGCGTCGGTCTGGCCGCGTTGCGTGACTTCCATCTCGCTCAGCATCGCGATCCGATCCACCGGCCGGCTGAGCATCTGATGGGGTGACGTCTTTGACGGCGCCGGCCCCGAGCCTGTGCAAAGCTCGCCTTCGACCGCGTCGCGGCGGATTCCACTGGGGCCATGCAGTCCTGCCGCCGCCACCTTCCGAACACCACGGAGTACCCAATTGAGTTCGCTCGACACGGCAATCCCCTCGCCAGTGCGCGTCCGCCATCATGGCGAAGCAGATTCAGGTGCGCCTGCGGCCTGCGCGTTTTCCGATCCGGCCAGCGCGCATCGCTGGCTCGACGACGTGCCGCTGGTCAACGTGCGCGCCGCGAGTTCGATGCTCACGACCCAGCTCGAACGCTTCGCGCGAATCGCATGCGATCCGGAAACTCGGTTCGAGACGCTCGAGACCCTGCGGCCCGCGCTCATCTCGGTCCAGCACGAGCACGCCAAGCGTTTTCGCGGCAAGCAGCTGCCGCTCTCACCACAGCGGCGCCAGAGCCTGGATGAGGTAGGCAATCTGTGGGATGCGCTGCTGGTCGGATACTGGAGCTGCATCGACAAGACGCCCACCGGCACCGAGTCGGAACGCCGGCTGTACGCCAAGATGTGCCATCGCAGCCTCGACACGCTGATCCGCAAGATGCGAGACCAGCAACACGCGTATCTGCAGGTTGCGCCGGTGGATATCGCCGCGCTGCATACGCTCTACGGGCTCGCCGAACGCGCCGAGATCCATCGCAAGCGCGTGCGCGACCCGATCACCGGCTCGAAAGAAGACGCGGTCTCATGCGAGCGGCTCTACGTCATCGCTTTGATGTTCGACGCCGCCACGCCGCGCGAACATCGTCCGCTCGCGCTGCAGGCGATCGAGCGCTGGTTGGAGCGCTGGGCGAACAAGATCACCATCGATCATGTGCCCGCTGTAGCGAGCAAGGTGTCGCCGCTATGGGTGAACCTGATGGGTTCTGAGAGTGTTCAGCGCGGTCCGGCACCCGATGGCGACGGCCTGGTCCGCTATCTAAACGTGGCGGAGCTTTCGCACAGCCTGGAGAAGCGGATCCACGCGTTGCGACGTGGCACGCGCCTGGAGGAGATCGATCTGGGCGTCGAGCTGTCGCGGCGCGATCTGGAAGTACTAGTGACCGGGTTGCATCGACAATGGTGCGGGGGCACCACCCGACGCGAAAGCGAACGGCGCGAGATCAACGCGATCGCTCACGTGAGCGTGGGCATCCAGGCGGCGCACTTCTTCCTGTCGAAACGGCCGTTCGAGCAACCGGTGCTGGATTCTGCGGACGAACCGCCCGCGATGACCGAACCGGGCGAAGCGCGCATCAAGGCGGCGACCGAGTACATGCTCATGAACGGGATCAGCGCCGAGCAATGGGTGTTGCGCGACGAGAGCATCGGCGGCATGGGACTGATCCGGCCGCGCGACGAAATCGAGAGCACGCGACTGGGCCATGGACAGCTCGTATCGGTGCGACCCCGCGGCGGACACACCGTCACGGTAGGCACGATGCAATGGCTGCAGGAGGCGCAGGACGGTGATCTGCACGTCGGCGTCAAACTCGTTCCGGGGCAGCCCAGCCCCGTCGCGGTCCGTCTCGACGAGGGCGCGAAGTTTCTCGCTGCGCTGATGCTGCCGACCGTTGCCGCGCTCAATGCGCCCACCTCGCTGCTTCTTCCGCTTGGCACCTACGCGATCAATCGCGCCATCGAGCTGGTCACCAGTCGGCGCGAGTTCGTGCAACTCACCGGACTGCTGGAAGTCGGCGCCGATTTCGAGCGTGTGGCGTTCGTGCCGTTGGGACCTGGCGATGCCTCTGTCGCCCAGTGAGGCGCTTTCGCCGCTCGAAGTCACCGATCTGCGCAGTTGCGATCGGTGGCTGGAGCGTGCACCGCTGGCCGATCCCCAGCAGGCCATCGACGAACTGTGCGCTCTGGTGGCGGCGGTCGGCGATCGTCGCCTTGCGCCGCGCGTTCACTTCGACATCCTCGAGCGTGTGCGCGATCCCGCCCAAGCCACTTGCGAGGAACGCACCAAGCGCTTCGCGGGCAAGCCGTTGCCGTTACGCGAAGCCGAATCTCAGGCCCTGGCTCAGGTCGTGGCGCTCTTGCGACAGTTGTGGACCGGCTACTACACGCTGCTCAGCGATGGCGTGCAGCATGGCTTCGGCGTGTTCGATCGCAAACAGCATGTGCTGGCTGCCCGCTGCCTGGAAACCGGTGCGGAGATTGCGCTTGCCTACTATCGCGCCCGCCAGGAAGTGCCCGCATACGTGTGGAAGGAACTGAACGAGGTCTTTGCCCTCGCCGAGAACCGCGAGTTCGCGTCCGAACCGCTACCGGCCGAGGGCAATCGCACCGGCCCGACATGCAAGGCGTTGTTCGTGCGTGCGCTGCTCCTTCAGACAGCACGGCCATACGGTTTGACCGGGCGTGAGCTGGAGCTCGCGCGGCGCTGGATCCGCGGCTGGGGCGAGCACGTTGAACTGAACGTGGTGCCGACGAACTACGAAGGGCCGGTGGTCGACTTGCGCAGCGATGCCCCGCCAACGCACCGGGCCGTCACCGCCCAGACCGTACAGCCGGCATGGCGTGCGATCGAGAACCTGCTGCTCAAGCGCAGCGTTCAAAAACGACTTTCCGCACTTCGCAAGGGCACTGCCACCCCGGCCGAACTCGGCTTGGGACGCGACTGTCCGGCGCGCGAAGCCGAGGTGCTGCTCACTCATCTGTATAACGCCTGGTTCTTTCCGCCGCACGTGCGTCAGTTCAATCGCCGCGCTGTCCGCGAGGATATCGAGTTGCTGGTCGGCCTCGAATCGATCCACTCGATGTTGCAGGCGCAGGTGAGCCAGACGAAGCAGAGCGAGCCGTGTCATGCGGCGCAGAAATGGAAGCTGCTCGAAGACAGTCCGGCCGGATTTCGCGTTCGTCGCCCCGAGCAGGGTGATCGGCTCAATCACCTGCAACTCGTCGCGATCCGTCCGCCGGGCAGCATGCAGTACATCCTCACCGAAACACGCTGGCTGATGCTCGATCAGCGCAACCTGATGAGCGCCGGCCTGCAAGCGTTGCCGGGCCTCGCGCGCGCCGTCTACGCGCGGGTCGCGTCGCTGGAAGACGCCAGCGACGAACCGCATCACCGCGTATTTGTCCTTGGCGGCAGTAAGGGGACCGATCAGTTGATCGTCGTACCCGGCGCGTTTCTTGAGGGTTGTTTCATCGAGTTGCTCGATGGCGAGCGGCGGCAGCGGGTACGGATCGCAGCGATTACTCGGCGCGGCACCGACTACGACTGCGTGTCGATCGAGGCGTTGCTCTAAGCATCCACGACTGACGAGCAGACCGCGTCCAGTGCGGGCCGTGCTTGTGCAGCACCCGCTCGCAGATCATCCGGTCCCATCGCCGCGCGAAGATGGCGATCATGCCGCCGGATGCTGCTGCTAAGATTCGGCCCCCTGTGCCAAGTCGAGATGCACCGCATGGTCGGCAGCGCCACGCCGCTCGAGATCAAGGTCCACCAGAAATCGCGCGTATTGGAGGTTTCGTTCTCCGACAACGCCCGCTTCGAGCTGCCGTTCGAATTCCTGCGCGTGTATTCCCCTTCGGCGGAAGTGCGCGGGCACGGCCCGGGCCAGGAGGTGCTTCAGGTCGGCAAGCGCGAGGTGAACATCGTCGGCATCGAGCCAGTCGGGGCTTACGCGATCCAGCCGCGGTTCTCCGACGGGCATGACACCGGGATCTACTCGTGGGACTACCTGTATGAGCTTGGCTCGAATCGCGAGCGGATGTGGAAGGACTACCTCACGCGGCTGAGCGCAGCGGGCGCTTCGCGCGATCCGGCACCGCCGACGTCTTGAAGATCCGGCAGCTTCCGACACTCGCCATGAACGAACCACACGAACAACAGGGGCGCACGCATTTCGGCTACGAGTCGGTGCACGCGGCCAACAAGTCCAAGCGTGTCGGGCGCGTGTTCGACTCGGTGGCGCGCCGCTACGATCTGATGAATGACCTGATGTCGCTCGGGTTGCATCGCGCCTGGAAGGCTTTCGCCGTCAACATGTGCGCGGCGCGGCCTGGGCAACGCGTGTTGGACGTGGCGGGCGGCAGCGGGGATCTATCGCGCGCGCTTGCCAGCGCGGTGGGCCAAAGCGGCCAAGTGTGGCTTACCGACATCAACGGGGCGATGTTGGGCGTCGGGCGAGACCGACTGCTCGACCGAGGCGTGGTGTTGCCTACGGCGCAATGTGACGCTGAGAGACTACCGTTCCCCGACCGGCATTTCGACTGCGTGATCGTCGGGTTCGGGCTGCGGAACATGACCCACAAGGAGCAGGCCCTTGGCGAAATGTTTCGCGTGACGCGCCCGGGCGGCCGTTGCTTAGTGCTGGAATTCTCGAAGGTTTGGGCGCCGCTGGAAAAAGCGTACGATAAGTACTCCTTCGAGGTTCTGCCCTGGCTGGGCCGGAAAGTTGCTGGCGATGAGGCCGCCTACCGGTACTTGGCTGAATCGATCCGGATGCATCCGGATCAGCGAACCTTGTCCCGGATGATGGAACAATGCGGGTTCGAGGACGTCCAATACTGGAACTTGACTGGCGGTGTCGTAGCCTTGCATCGCGGGTTCAGGTACTAGCTGTATTAGAGTTACAAGACGAGCACCGCTCGGTGCACTAACGCAGATGGAGGATTCATGAAGAAGCTGCTGATCGCTTTGGTTGCCGTGTTCATGGCAGTTGGGCTTGTAGTATCGGAGGCCGAGGCGGCTCGCCGTGCAGGCGGGGGCCAGTCCTCTGGTGCGCAACGCCAGAACAGCGCCACACAACAAACCACGCCGGCCGCGCCCACAGCGGCCAACTCGATGGCCGCTGCGCAGCAACGCACAGGCATGAGCCGCTGGATGGCGCCGCTGGCAGGTCTGGCTGCGGGCCTGGGCTTGGCCTATCTCTTCGGTAACCAGCTCGGGTCGGTGCTCATGGCACTGCTGATGGTTGGTGCCGTGGTCGTCATCGCCATGCTGGCGTTGCGGTACTTCGCGCGGAACAGAGCGCAACCCGCCATGCAAGGCGCCGGTGCCTCGACGTCCTACAAGACCGGCCCGCAGTACGCGCCCGTGACCCCGCAGATGCCCGCGGGTGGCGTCGCGGCTGCGCCCCACCTGGCTGCACCTGCCGTCCCGGCGAATTTCGACGTACCGGGCTTCATCGTCCAGGCCAAGCAGGCGTTCCTGGCCGTGCAAGGCGCCAATGATCGTGGCGATGTGGACGCGCTGCGCGAAATGAGTACCGACCAGATGTTCGACGTGCTGAAGAAAGACGTGCTCGATCGGAATGGCGCGACCCAATCGGTCGAGGTGGTCGAGTTGAACGCCGATGTGGTCGAGGTGGTGACCGAAGGCAACATGCATTGGGCAAGCGTTCGCTACAGCGGCAAGCTGCGCGAAGACGGCACCGTAATGCCTAGCGCGTTCAACGAGATGTGGAACCTGCGCAAACCCGTGGACGGTTCCAGCGGCTGGCTGCTGGCAGGCATTCAGCAACTGTCATAGTCCTAGTTGGTTCATTGCCCTTGAAGGCCGCCGCAAGGCGGCCTTCGCATTTCCAGGGGAGCATAATGGCCCCCTCGCCTCGCTGAAGCTCTCCCGCCGCCATGGCCTTCACGTCGCAGATGCTGCAGGCCGCGCTCAATCACCTCATCAGGGCTGAGCCATGGGCACAGCAGCAGCTCGTTCCTCACGCCGGCAAGCTGATCGCCGCACGCATCGCGCCATTTTCGGAGGGCTGGCTCCTCATCCAGGCTGACGGAATGCTCGCGGACGTCGTCCCGGGCGAAGCGCAGGCCAACCTCAGCGTATCGCTAGCGGCCGGTCGTGCGCTCCGGGCGATGGGCGATCGGGCAAGCCTCGAGCAGGCCATGCGGATCGAGGGCGAGCCCGCGCTCGAACAAGCGATGCGCACGCTGGTGCGATCGCTGCGCTGGGATATCGAGGAAGACCTGTCGAAGTGGGTCGGCGATGCCGCGGCGCATCGCATCATCAGCGGTGGCCGACGCACGCGCGACTGGTATCGCGGTGGCGTTGCGCGGGCGGGCCAGAATCTGGGCGAGTATCTGACCGAAGAGCAACGCTTGGTCGTGTCGCAACTGCAGCTGGCCAACTTCGCCGAAGACGTTCGCCAGTGCGATCAGCGATTGCAAGCGCTGGAACAGCGCGTCACCGCGCTCGAGCAAAGGCTGCGCGGGCCGGTGTGATAATGCCGACGGGGCAATGCATCGCCCCTCAGGCATCCGCCCATCCGCTCCTAAGGCCGCCGCTGCGGCCAATCAACACCGCGCGATCCACCCGTGTTTCGCCTCTTTCGTCTCGCGAAGATCCTGTGGGTCGCCTACCGCTTCGGGCTCGATGAGTTTCCGCTCGCGGCCGACCACAGCGGCCGCGCACAGCGCTGGGCGCAGCGGCTGCTGTTCTTTCGCCGCATAGACGGGCCACGCGCGGTGCGGCTGCGCAAGGCGCTGGAGACGCTCGGCCCGATCTTCGTGAAGTTCGGCCAGGTGCTGTCCACCCGGCGCGACCTGCTGCCGACCGACATCGCCGACGAACTGGCCAAGCTGCAGGACCAGGTGCCGCCGTTCGACTCCTCCCTTGCGGTGCGCGAGATCGAGCGCGCGTTCGGCAAGCCGATCGACGAACTGTTCGGCGAGTTCGAGCGTACGCCCGTGGCCAGTGCCTCGATCGCTCAAGTGCATTTCGCGACCCTGCCCGACGGCACTGCGGCAGCGGTCAAGATACTGCGACCCAACATGCGTGCGGTGATCGCTAACGACATCGCATTGCTCGACGCCGCCGCGAGCCTGTTCGAGTCGGCCTGGTCCGAAGCGCGGCGGCTCAAACCGCGCGAGGTGGTGCGCGAGTTCGCCAAGCACCTCGAAGACGAACTCGACCTGATGCGCGAAGCCGCCAACGCGAGCCAGTTGCGGCGCAACTTCGTACGCGGCGTGTCATTGCTGGTGCCGGAGATCTACTGGGACTATTGCGCAACCAACGTGATGACGATGCAGCGCATGCACGGCACGCCGATCAGTCATGTGGCAGCGCTGCGCGAAGCGGGCGTCGACATTCCACGGCTGGCGCGCGATGGCGTGGAGATCTTCTTTGCCCAGGTGTTTCGCGACGGGTTCTTTCATGCCGACATGCATCCGGGCAACATTCTGGTCGCACCCGATGGGCGTTACATCGCACTCGATTTCGGCATCATGGGAACGCTGACCGATGTCGACAAGGACTACCTGGCGCAGAACTTCCTCGCGTTCTTCCGGCGCGACTACAAGCGCGTGGCCCAGGCGCATGTGGAAGCCGGCTGGGTTCCGGCACAGACCCGCGTGGACGAGTTCGAATCGGCGATCCGTGCCGTATGCGAGCCGATTTTCGATCGGCAGCTCAAGGACATCTCGTTCGGCAAGGTGCTACTGCGGCTGTTCCAGACCGCGCGTCGCTTCAATCTCGAGGTTCAGCCGCAACTCGTGCTGCTGCAAAAGACGTTGCTCAACATCGAGGGCCTGGGCCGAGACCTCGATCCCAATCTGGATCTGTGGAAAACGGCGCGCCCTTATCTCGAGCGCTGGATGAACGAGCAGATCGGGTGGAACGCGTTCATGCGTGGCCTGCGCGAGGAATCAACGCAGTGGGCAACTCTGCTGCCGCAGTTGCCACGGCTGCTGCATCAGTCGCTGACGGCGCCGAAGGCAGCGGCCGACACGATCGGGGTGCGTGAGTTGGAACGCCGCGTGCGGCGTCTGTCGCGACGCGCGACGGCACTGTCATGGCTGGTGGTGCTGCTTGCGGCGGGAGTCGTGTACCTGGCGATGCGTTAGCGAGCCCATCCGGCACGCCCCTGCGCAACGCGTACCGGGACGCTATCGACAACGGCGCCCCGACCGCGCGCCCTACTTGCCATCCAGTCCGAGTTCGCGCAGCGCGTGCTCGCGCAGTTTCACTTTCTGCACCTTGCCGCTCGCGGTCATGCCGATCGCATCGAAGTTCTCGACGATGCGCACGTAGCGCGGCACGCGAAAGTTTGCCACGCGCGCGCGCATGAAATCGATCAACTGCGCGATCAACTGCGGCTCGTCGGTGCTGCAGCCCGCCTTCAACGTCACGAAGGCGGCCGGTACTTCACCGAGCCGGGCATCGGGAACACCGATCACCTGCGCGGTCGCGATCGCCGCATGCTGCAGCAGCACTTCTTCGATCTCGGCCGGCGCCACGTTCTCGCCACCCACGCGAAACACATCCTTGAGTCGCCCGACCATGCGCAGCCGGTTGTCGCTGTTCAAGGTGCCCAGATCGCCGGTGCGCAGCCATCCGTCCGGCGTGAACGCTTTCTGCGTCGCTTCCGGATTGTTGTAATAGCCGCGCATCACACTCCAGCCACGCACCTGGATCTCGCCGGGCGTGTCAGCCGGCAGCACCACGCTGGTTTCGGGATCGGCGATCCGTACGTCCAACCCACGATGGGGTGCTGCGAGCCCGGCAATGCGCAACTCGAGCGGATCGCGATGGTCGCTCATCACGACGTTTGGTGAAGCCTCCGACAAACCATACGCGGCACAGATGGCCCGAGCACCCAGCACCTCGGCGATGTTGCGCATCGTCTCCGGTCCTGCCGCCGCCCAGCCGCCGCGCAGCACGAGCTGGCGCGCAGGAAAGTCCGGATGGCTCATCAGCATCTGGAAGATCGTGTCGTTGCCCGAGGTGAGCGTGCAGCGCTCGCGCTCCATCATCGCCAGCGCGGCCTGTGTCTCGAACGCGGGCAAGCTGACCAGACAAGCGCGATGCACCAGCGACATCAACAGCGACAGCGTCGAACCGGCGACGTGGAAAAAAGGCCGGCAGTTGAAGTAGCGATCGTCATCGCGGATGCCGATCCGATCGCCCGCGGCCCACGCGTTGCGCAGCATGTTGTCGTGCGTGAGCATCACTCCCTTGGGGTAGGCCGTGGTGCCCGAGGTGAACTGGATCAGCAGCGGGTCGCCCGGCGTGACCGCGCGCAGCGCACCTTCCAGTACAGCATCCTCCACTGCACGGCCGGCTTCAATGAATCGCGACCAGGAGATCGCCGCCTGGGGTACGTCGTTGCCGATCACGATGCAATGCTCGAGTTTGGGCAATCGTTCGCCGGGCAGCGCGTGGTCGAGCGCCGGCTCGGCTTCGCGCAGGTACTGGATGAAGTCTATCTTCATGAAACGGTCGACCAGCACCAGCGCCTTGCAGTCGGCCTGTTTGAGACAGAACCCCAGTTCGGCCGATTTGAATCGAGTGTTAGCCGGCACGGTGATCGCGCCGATCAACGCTGCGCCGAAGAACGTCGCGACCCAGTGTTCTTCGTTCCCCATCAGCACGCCGACGAAATCGCCGCGGCGGATACCCGCCGCGAGCAGCGCACGTGCCACACCGAGCGAGTGCTGCTCGAGCTGGGCATAGGTCAGCCGCGAGGTGCTGGTGACGAGCGCTTCAGCGGTGCCCTTTGCCTCGACGGCGGCGCGCAGCCACCGGCCCAGCGGCATTGGCGTCCAACTCATGGTTTGCCGCCGAACTTGCCGATCGTGGCGCGCCAGTCGGTGCGCGACAGGTTTTCTTCGATCGCGATGATCTCGGCGGCAAGCGCGCCGCGCGGATCGAGCTCGACGCCCTGATCGATCGAGCGCTTGGCCAGGCGCATCGATGTCGGCGGAGCAGCGACGATGACCTTCGCGATCTCGGCGATGCTCGACTCCAACTGGTCGACCTCGACGATGCGGCTTACCAGACCCGCTTCGCGCGCTTCGTTCGCGCTCAGCGTGCGCCCGGTGAACATCATGTCCTTGGCCAGCCGCTTGCCCAGAACACGTGGCAAACGCTGCGTAGCGCCGATCGTTCCCCATAGCGCTTCAGGCGTGCGAAACGATGCCTGGGGTGCCGCAACGACGAAGTCGCACGCGGCGGCGATCTCGCAACCCGATCCGACCGCGGCGCCCTGCACGATCGCGATCGATGGCATCGGCACTCGCTCCAGCGCGTCGTAAGCGGCGAATGCTTTGAGGCGACGCGCGCGGACCGCATCTTCGCTCATACCCTGACGTTCCTTGAGATCGGCGCCGGCGCAGAACACCGGCCCGTTGGCGCGAATCAACACCAGCCGCACCGTGTCATCGGCCGCAGCAGCATGCGCGGCGTTCAGCAACCCCTCACACATCACGCTGTTCAACGCGTTGCGCGCGGCGGGCCGATTCAGGGTGATGGTGGCCACGCCGTCAGCCACCGCGTACAGCACGGATTGGGATTGAGCTTCACTCATGGACGATGACGCGAACGGGAAGGTTCAAATGGCTTTGACCTGGCGCAACCGCTCGATCTGCTCGCGGCTGAGCCCAAGGCGCTCGATCAGAATCGACTCGGTGTGCTCGCCCAACACGGGCGGCCGATCGAGCCGCGGCGCATCCCAGCCGTCGAACTTGAACGGCAACGCCAGTGCGTTGAATGACCCGACACTCGGATGCTCGAACGATTGCACCATCTGGCGCGCGGCCGTGTGCGCGTCGGTGAGTACCTGATCGACATTCAGCACCGGTCCGGCCGGCACGCCGACCGCATCGAACTTCTGCTGCAGCGTGTCGCGCGGGAATCGCACGACCGCCTGCGTGAGCACGCGCATCACCTCGTCGCGCCGGCGAACGCGATCGGAGTTGCGTTGCAGACCTGGATCGCCGCCCCATTGTTCGATCTCCAGTGCCCGGCACAGAGGCGTCCAGTGCTGATCGCTTACCGTGATGTGAAGGTACTGGCCATCGGCACAGCGAAACGTCGCCGATGGAACGCGGCCCGGGTGCTCGGTGCCCAGGCGCGGCGGCACTTCACCCAATGCAAAATAGCGCGCCGCAGCGAGCGTGAGCAGCGACACCTGACCGTCGATCATCGAGAAATCGATGTAAGCGCCGGTGCCCTGCTGGGCGCGCCCGGCCACCGCGGCAAGAATGCCGATCGCGACCCACAGCCCCGAGGTCAGATCGGCCATCGGCAAGCCGGGCTTTACCGGGCCGCCGCCACGCTCGCCGGTGAGGCTCATCAGCCCGCCCATCGCCTGGAACACGGTGTCGTAGCCCTTGCGCTGCGCGTTGGGTCCGGTCTGCCCGAAGCCGGTGCAGGAGATGTAGATCAGCCGCTCGTTCAGCGCGCGCAACGCTTGTTGGTCGAGTCCATAGCGCTTGAGCGTGCCGAGCGGAAAATTCTCGATCACCACGTCGGCGTGTTTGGCCAGATCGCGGATGATCTGCTGGCCTTCTTCGCTGCGCAGATTCACGGTGATCGACTGCTTGCTGCGGTTGCAAGCGAAGTAGTAGGCGCTCTCCGTCGCACCATTGCGTTCGACGAACGGCTCGAAGCCGCGGGTCTCGTCGCCACTGCCGGGTTGCTCGACCTTGATGACGGTCGCCCCGAGTTCGGCCAGGATCATGCTGGCGAACGGGCAGGCGAGCACACGCGACAGATCGAGGATGGTGAGGTGTTCGAGCGGCCTCATGCGCCTGGACGCGGATGGCAACAGCGCCGGAGGGCTACGGCCGATTGAACGCGCGCATGCGCTGATTGGCGTTGCGTCCGGCCGCCATCGCTTCATCGAACGGCAACTCGGCCGTCTCGTAGAACAGCGCCTTGGTCGTCGCCATCGCCGGTCGCGGCACTGCGGCGAGCGCCTGCGCAATCTGCAATGCCTCGCTCATCAGCGCGCCGTCGGGGACGACACGGTTGACCATGCCCAGCGCAAGCGCACGCGGGGCATCGATCGCCTGGCCCAGCGCGACCAGCTCGAACGCAGCCTTGCGACCGACCTGCCGCACGAGATTGGTCATCACGATCGCGGCAACCAGTCCGTGCTTCACTTCCGGATAGCCGATTCGCGCGCTCTGTGCCATCACCGCCATGTCGCCGGCCAACGCCAGTCCGGCGCCGCCGCCCATCGCCGCGCCGTTGATCGCGGTGACCACCGGCTTGCTGAGCTTGGGAAACAGCGCGTGCAAACTGCTGGTCAGTGCGGCGCGATGTTCCACCAGATGTTGATTCTCAGGTGTGAGGTCCTTGAACTCGGTCACGTCGGCACCGGCGCAGAACCCGGCACCAGCGCCTGTGAGCACCACGCAGCGAACGGCATTGTCGCTTTCTGCCGTGCGCAGCCCATCGACGAGCGCGTTGGTGAGCGCGTTGTTCAGCGCGTTGCGCTTGTCGGGGCGGTTCATCGTCAACACGCGCACCGCGCCGTGATCTTCGGCGAACAGGACGTCAGTCATTGCAGAAATCGGAGACGAGCGGACAAGGGCGGACTGGGTGGGCACGGGCCAAGGCGACGCCCGGATGCGCAACGTCGGTTCGCGGCGCGCGACTGCTGGCAGTCGCGTCGGGATCGGGCGTTCGGGGTGTCGTTGACACCGTACACCAGTTCCCCGAGACTGACAAATGAACGCTCGACGCACAGCCGAAACCACGCTCACCCGAAACCCAAGCTCATGACGGATTCGGTCGTACTGTGCGAATGCTTCGCGCGCGATGGACTGCAGCACGAACCCGATTTCGTCGCGACGAACGTGAAGCGAGCGCTGATCGAACAGTTCGCTGCGATCGGCTTCCAGCGCGTCGAAGCCACTTCCTACTCCAATCCGAAAGTGGTGCCACAGTTCGCCGATGCGAGCGAATTGCTTGGCAGGCTCGAGCGCAGCGCGGGTGTGTTCTACAAGGCGACCTGCGCCAATCTCAAGGCGATCGAGCGGGCGCGTGCTGACGCGACGACGGGAATCGGCGTCAACGAAGTATCACTGTTGTTGTCGGCGAGCGAGTCGCACACGCAACGCAACCTGCGTGCGTCGCGCGCCGAACAGTGGGCCAGCGTCGAGCGCATGATCGAGGCAGCCGGAACCGGCTTTCGCATGGTCGGCACGATCTCGGTGGCGTTCGGCTGTCCGTTCGAGGGTCGGGTGAACCCCGACGTCGTCGTGGCCGATGCCCAACGATTGGTTCGATCGGGCGTTCGCCATGTCGCGCTGGGCGACACCACCGGCATGGCAACGCCGCGCTCGGCGCGCGCGTTGTTCGAACGGCTGCTGCGCGAGGTGCCGGGCATCGTGCCGATCGCGCATTTCCACGACACTCGCGGCACGGCGCTCGCCAACTGCCTGGCGTCCTTCGAGGCGGGTGTGCGGTATTTCGACAGCGCGTTCGGTGGCGTGGGCGGCCATCCGGCGAAAGTGCAGTACGGCGAGGGCTACACCGGCAACGTGTGCACCGAGGATCTCGTGCACCTGTTCGAATCGGTTGGCATCGCAACCGGCATCGACCTCGATGGCATGATTCGCACGTCAGCGCAATGCGAGCAAGCACTCGGCCGCACGCTGCATAGTCGGGTCGCACGCTCGGGTGTGAGCGCGCTGCTGTCGAGAAACATCAACGCCTGAGTCGCGACGCAGCACAACCGCACGCCGTTTGGTGCGCTACCACCACGATCCAGATCGCGTTCCGCGTCGCGGATCGCTGAGCTGTCCCGATCCGGCAGCGTCCCTGCCGACGGTCCGCTTTTCGTTCCGACTGATCTCGGCACGGCGCTCGCGATCGACCCAGACGCCTTGAATGGCTTGCTCGGCACGGCGCTCGAGCGGGTCGAGCACCGACTGGTGGAGCGATCGATTCCTAGTCTTCATGGGCGGGGGTTCTGGCGGGGGTTGCGCTGCCGGCAGCGGCTGCGGTGGGTGGATAGCGTTCTCAGGCCGCCATCTGGAAGTGGCAGCGGTTCTTGCCCGAGCGTTTCGCTTCGTACATGGCCTCGTCGCCGCTCTTGAGCAGTGACTCGGTGCTGTGGTGCTTGGCCAGGGGCACACGAGCCATCGTGATACCCACCGAACAGGAAATCTTGATGGCGCGTCCATCGATGGTGTTGATCGACTGCACGCGCGAGACGATGTCCTCGCCGATGCGGCGCGCGATGTTGGCATCGCCCAGACTGCTCAGCAGCACGGCGAACTCGTCGCCGCCAAGGCGCGCCGCCACGTCGGTCGAGCGAACGCACATGCCAAGCGTATCGGCCACCTGCTTGAGCAGGATGTCGCCGACGTCGTGGCCGTGGGTGTCGTTTACCGCCTTGAAGCCGTCGAGATCGCAGTACAGTACCGCGAAGCTGTCGGTCGGATTGATCGAGTGCTTGCCTCTGGCAAGCGCCTCGCCGAGCAAATGGGTGAAATGCGCGCGATTGGCAAGTCCGGTCAACGCGTCGCGCTTGGCGGCCCTTGCCAGCATCCTTGCTCGCCGCCGTTCGGCCTTACCGCTGCGCTGAATGCGCCGCGCCAGCAGGGCTGCGTAACCGCTGATTGCGCCGCATGCGAGCAGCAGTGCAACCCCAACCATGCCCAGCCCCCGCAGGTAGGGACAGAGCACCAGCAGCGCCGCGATGCCGAGCATGCCCATCGCACCGGAGAACGCGCCGTAGCTGGGGCCAAAGCGGAATGCAGAGCCGATCGGCGCGGTGAGCATCGCCACCAGCACGACGGCCGCGGGCTCGCCCAGGCTGAGCAGCAAGGCGCTGCAGTAGCCCTGGTCGAGCAGGATGGCGAGCACTCGGCGGATCGTGCTCGGATCGGGATGTTGCTGGATATGGCGCTGAATCAGACCGGCACATACCAGCGCGACCAACGAAAGGACTGCCGCAGGCGAGATCAGGCTGCGCGTCGCAATCACCGTGAACAGCAACGCCAATGACAGCAACCCCGGCCGTATCCACGCGCTTTCCTGCTCGGCGCCCCGTTCGGGATCGACCGGTCCGCGCAGCAGACGCTGCAGCAACGATGGCGGCTGCAGCGCTGCTGCAACGGGATCGGTGCTGAACGGCTCAGCGTGCTTGGAGCGCACACTCGGTCTTGCCATGGTGGCCGGGTACTTGACGGGGAGCTGCTTGCGGTGGGCGAGGGCGTGCAAGCTTCGTGCGCGGACAGGCCGGATACGGGCAATGATCACGAACGGCGCGTGATCAATCCGACGTGCGCATCAGCGGGCCGAATGGGCGGGTGTCGCTGGTAGGATGCACACTCAGCCATCGCGTCTGCCGGGAGCATCATGAGCGCGCGACTAGAGGTGGTTCGAGGCGACATCACCAGGATGGCGATGGATGCCATCGTCAACGCGGCAAACTCCACATTGCTCGGTGGCGGCGGTGTCGACGGAGCGATTCATCGAGGAGCAGGCCCGGAACTGCTAGCCGAATGCCGGACACTCAACGGTTGCGCTACAGGCCAGGCGAAAATCACCAGGGGCTACCGACTACCCGCGCGATTCGTCATCCATACAGTGGGGCCTGTATGGCACGGCGGCAACGCAGGCGAACCGCAGTTGCTGGCCTCGTGCTATCGCAGCAGCCTGGAACTCGCGGCACGGCATGGCATCGGCACGATCGCTTTCCCGGCGATCAGCTGCGGAATCTACGGATATCCGATCGAGTTCGCTGTGCCGATCGCCGTGGGCGAGTGTCGCGCCGCGGCCGCGCGACTCGTTGGATTGCAGACGATTACGTTTGTCGTGTTCGACGACGCGGCCCAGCGGGCCTACGAAGCGGCGCTGGCCGCGCTATAGCTGGCGCGTCGCGAAGGTGTCGCACTGGCGCATGTCACCGCTTTCCAGGCCGCGGCGGAACCAGCGTTGACGTTGCGCGGCACTACCGTGCGTGAAGCCTTCGGGAACGACATAGCCGCGAGTACGCATCTGAATGCGGTCGTCGCCGATCTGGGCGGCGGCATTCAGCCCTTCCTCGATGTCGCCTTCCTGCAGGATCTGCCGGTCGCGATGCGCGGTGTGCGCCCACACGCCGGCAAAGCAGTCGGCCTGCAGCTCCAGGCGCACGGATAGATCGTTAGCTTCGCCCTGGCCGGCCCGCTGTTGCGCCGACTGGACCCGCTGCATGATCCCCAACTGGTTCTGCACGTGATGGCCGATCTCGTGCGCAATTACGTAAGCTTGCGCGAAATCGCCCGGTGCTTTGAAACGCTCACGCAGCTCACGATAGAAGCTCAGATCGATATAGACCTTCTGATCCAGGCCACAGTAGAACGGCCCCGATGCAGCCTGCGCGAACCCGCACGCCGACTGGACCTGACCGCTGAACAGCACGAGTTTGGGTTCGGCGTACTCGCGTCCGTTGCGCTGAAAGACATCGTTCCAGGTGCGCTCGGTGCTGCCGAGCACCTTGGCGATGAACTGGCGCATCTCGTCGTTCTGACCCGCGCCTGGCCCCGCAGGCGCGGAACGCTCGGTCATCTGCGAACCGGGGATCGGCAGTCCGCCACCACCGCTGCCACCCCCCATCAACACGCTCGGGTCGAATCCGAAGAACAACGCAAGGACGAGGATGATGATCATCCCGATTCCGCCGCCGGCAACGCCGCGCGACATCGGCATGCGGGTGCCACGGCGGTCTTCGACGTTCTGGCTTTCCTGCTCGTTGTCCATGCGCATGACGCTGATTCCTCTTTTCCTGTGGCACTTGGGGTATCGGGCCACTGCTTCGTGGGGGCAGAGCGGTCGCCGCAAGCCTGCCGTCATGATGACGAGGGCGCTCCTGACCCCGTCGGACGCTCGCCGTGCCCGAAACTGTACCTCGGCGGCGTAATCGGCGATGTTCGGCAGCGTAAAATTTCGGCGTGACCCGATCGCTCGGCCTACCGCCCGGATCAACGCCCGGACAGTCGCCTGGACTGCCGCCTGTCCTACCCTTGGCGCGTTATCTGCTGGTTGCGTACGTGGTGCTCGTTGCGTACGCGAGCCTTTATCCGTTCGCACGTTGGGTGCTTCGCGGCGCCAATCCGTTCGCGTTTCTTGCCGCCGCGTGGCCGGCGCACATCACCAGCTTCGATGTCATCGTCAACGTCGTAGGCTACGTGCCGCTTGGCTTTCTCTGGATCCTCGCTGCGCGCCCCGATGCATCGCGCATGCGCATGATCTTCTGGGCAACACTGATCAGCGCGGCGTTGAGCGTCGGTCTGGAGGCGCTGCAGTCTTATCTCCCGGATCGTGTCGCCTCGAACGTTGACAGCGCACTGAACGTACTCGGCGGCTTGGCGGGGGCACTGCTGGGCGCAGCATGGGCACCGCATGCACACGCATCGCACAGTCTGCTGATCGGCAGGCATCGCTGGTTCAGGCCGGGCGCGCGCGTCGACCTCGGACTGGTGGTCATCGCGCTGTGGCTGTTCGCGCAGCTCACCCCAACCGCGATGTTGTTCGGCTTGGGCAGCGGTTTCGGCCTGACCGTGGAGACGGCCACCGAGCCATTGCCGGTCGAAATGTTCGTGCGTATCGAGGCGGCGAGCTGCGCGATGTCGATCATTGCGGTCGGCTTGTTCGCTGGCACGCTCACGCGATCAGCGGTGGCTAGGTGGCTCGCGATCCCGGTGCTGGTAGCACTCGGACTGTTGATCCGCAGCACCGCCTTTGCTGCGCTATTCGGACCCAAGAACGCCTTCGCGTGGGCGACCCCGGGTGCACTTCAAGGCCTGGCCATTGGACTCGCGTCGCTGCTATTGCTGGGTTTGCTCGATCGGCGCACGCGCGTGGTGCTCGCTGTACTGATGCTGGCAGCCGCGAGCGTGGTGGTGAATGTGGCACCCAGCAATCCGTACACCGCGCATTCGCTCAACGTCTGGCACCAGGGCCACTTTCTCAACTTCCACGGCTTGACCAGCTTCGTGACGATGCTCTGGCCGGTCGTGGCGATCGTGTACCTCATCGGCGCGTCGATGCCCGCACGCCAGCCCGATCGCGACGACGATCAGACGCGATAGAAATCGGGCGACTCTTCGCAGCCGGCTTCGCGAAACGCGGCGCGGCGCATCGCGCATTGACGGCAGCGTCCGCAGTGGACCGGGTGGCCTACCATGCAGCTGTAGCTCATCGAATAGTCGATGCCTAGATCGTTGCCGCGCCGGATCACTTCGGCCTTGGTGAGATCGATGAACGGCGTGGAGAGCCTGACCTCGCCGATCAGTCCGATCAGCAGCCGGAACTGCGCCAGAAACGCGTGCGATGCGCTGGCGTAGCTGAGCGCATCCTCCTGCGTGACGGCCAGATAGAGCTTGCGCGCCCCGAGGTTGGCCGCGAACGACACCCCCAGCGCCAGCGCGACCAGATTGCGGTGCGGCAGCGGGATGTGCGCCTTGCGCGCCTGCACGTTGCGAAACGTCTCGCCGACGCCCGCCAGATCGAACCGCACCAGTTCGACCCCGAGCGGCTCACAGAAGTGTTGAGCGGCCACGTGCTCATGGCGCGCACCGCGCTGGCCGTAGTCGATGAACAGTGCCTGCAGCGGCTCGCCCGTCTCGGCGAGTCGATACAGAAGTGAGACGCTGTCCACACCTCCGGACAGCAGCAGGACGTTGGCCGACTCCATGCAAAAGAGGGTAGCACGCGCCTCGGTATAATTCTTCGAGTGCGCGCGATCAGGGGAGTGGCCCAACCGACCAGCGTGCACTCTGTTCAA
The DNA here is from genome assembly GCA_902825905.1 of uncultured beta proteobacterium. Lineage (GTDB taxonomy): Bacteria > Pseudomonadota > Gammaproteobacteria > Burkholderiales > SG8-39 > CADEDU01. Next base: position 16,352 of record CADECO010000005.1, on the reverse strand, counting down.
ACCCATCAGCGCCCACCGCCGTGCCTGACCACCAGGGCGCAACCGCCTGGCCGAATCACCGAGTCCAATCGCCGATGAGCTACTACAAACACCACGTCTTCTTCTGCTGCAATCAACGCAACAACGGCGAAGCGTCATGCAATGACCATGGCGCGAGCGACGTCCGCGCCTACGCCAAGGACCGCGTCAAGGCGCTCAAGCTCGCCGGTGAAGGCAAGGTCCGCATCAACCAGGCCGGCTGCCTCGATCGTTGCGAGGAAGGACCGTGTCTGGTCGTGTACCCCGAAGAGGTCTGGTACACCTACGTCGACAAGAGCGATGTCGACGAGATCATCGAAGAACATCTGCAGAACGGCCGCATCGTCGAGCGCCTGCGCATATGACGCGGCCCGCACCCGAGCGGGTGCTGTTGCAAGGACCGGTCGGCAACATCGAAGTGGTCATCGAAGTGCCGGCGGTGGCAACGTTTCGTGGCATCGCGTTGGTTGCGCATCCGCATCCGCTCTTCGGTGGATCGCTCGACAACAAGGTGGCGCAAAGCGCGGCGCGAGCGTTCGTTGAATTGGGCTTCATCGCAGTCCGACCCAACTTCCGCGGCGTCGGGGCCACGCAGGGTGAACACGATCATGGCGATGGTGAAGCCGACGACCTGATCGCGGTGCTTCAACAAATGCAGACGCGCTTCGGCGCGCAGTCGCCGATTGCTGCTGGCGCGCAGTCTCCGATTGCTGCCGGCACACCGTTGCCCGTGGTTCTGGCAGGTTACTCGTTCGGGGCTTACGTGCAGATGCGTGTCGCGCAGCGCGTGCCACCGCAACGCCTGGTGTTGATCGCACCCGCGACCGGCCTGGTCGCCGCGGGCCGCAAATACGATGCGCCGAACGTACCCGCCGACACGCTGGTCATCCACGGTGATCTCGACGAAACCGTGCCGCTCGCCAACGTGCTGGCGTGGGCCGCGCCGCAGGAACTGCCGGTGGTCGTGCTGCCCGGATGCGATCACTTCTTCCATCGCAAGCTGCACGTGATTCGGGCGGTGATCGCGCGGACATGGCCATCGTAGCGGTCGAGCGGCTCGTCAAGGCGTACGGCACGACCACGGTCGTCAACGACGTGTCGTTCGCGATCGAAGAAGGCGAGTGTTTCGGTCTGCTTGGCCCCAACGGCGCAGGCAAGACCACCACGTTGCGGCTGTGCCTGGGCCTGACTGCTCCGAACGCCGGCTCGATCGTGCTTGGCGGCCATCGCGTGCCCGAGCAGGGACGCTCGGCGCGCCAGCAGGTTGGCGTCGTCCCGCAGTTCGACAACCTCGATCCGGACTTCACCGTCGAGGAAAACCTGATCGTCTATGCGCGCTACTTCGGTATCGCCTCCGAGCCGGCGCGCGCGAAGATCCCGGAACTGCTGGAGTTCGCCGGACTGGAGGGGCGCGCCGATGCGCCGATCCAGACGCTCTCAGGCGGCATGAGACGGCGACTGACGTTGGCGCGCGCGCTGGTCAACGATCCGAAGATCATCTTTCTCGACGAACCCACCACCGGACTGGACCCGCAGGCGCGCCACCTGATCTGGGAACGGCTGCGCCGATTGCGCAGTGCCGGCAAGACGATCGTGCTCACCACGCACTTCATGGATGAAGCCGAACGACTGTGCTCGCGCATCGCGGTGATGGACGCCGGACGATTCATCAGCGACGGTTCGCCGCGCGAATTGATCGCGCGCCACGTGGAACCGCACGTCGTCGAAGTGCATGGTGACGGCGTGCGCGATTGGGCCGCTCGGCATGCAAATGCACTGGCAGCGCGCGTGGAAGTCGCCGGTGAAACGGCGTTTTGCTACGCGCTGCAGGCCGAGCCGCTGCTCGCGTCGCTGGCCGCGCAGCCGGCGCTGGTCTACCTGCATCGACCGGCGAACCTGGAAGATGTATTCCTCAAACTCACCGGCCGCGATCTGCGCGATTGAACTCTCGATGCTCGAGCTTCGCGCCCCGCGACTTTCATCCCGTGCGCTATCGGTGTGGCGCCGCAACGCCCTGGTATGGCGCAAGCTCGCGGTGCCCTCGGTGCTCGCCAACCTGGGCGAGCCGCTCATCTACCTCATCGCATTGGGCTACGGGCTGGGCGTATTCGTGCGCGAGATCGATGGGGTGTCCTACATCACCTTTCTGGCGGCCGGTTCGATCGCGTTCTCGACCATGAACAGCGCGACGTTCGAGGCGTTCTACTCCGCCTTTTCGCGCATGCACGTGCAGAGAACCTGGGAGGCGATCATGAACGCGCCGCTCGATCTCGATGACGTGGTGCTGGGCGAAGCGCTGTTCGCCATGACCAAAGCGATGACCTCCGGCGTGGCGATCCTGCTAGTGGCCACGCTGCTTGGCTTGGTGCACTCGCCGCTGGCGCTGTGGATCGTGCTGGTGGTGCCGTTGATCGGCGCCTGCTTCGCCTGTCTGGCGCTGATCATCACCGCGGTCGCCTCGCAGTACGATTTCTTCATGTACTACTTCACCCTGGTCGTGACACCCATGGCGATGATGAGCGGAGTGTTCTTTCCGCTCGAACAGTTGCCCGAGGTTTTGCGCGGCCTGGCGCAACTGCTTCCGCTTTCCCATGGCGTGCAGTTGGTGCGCCCGTTGTTGCTCGGGCAAGCGCCGGCAGATGCCTGGCTGCACGTCGCAGTGTTGCTTGCCTACACCGCGGTCGGCTTCTATGCTGCCCTGGTGCTGTTCCGGCGGCGATTGAATCGATAACGAGACGGGCGCACACTGCCCGCCGCTGGATACCTCTGTCCCCGCGGCTTGCCCAACGCCGAGGGTCCCGGGCGGCAACGTCCCTGATCAGCGAAGCGCGCATGCTCTGGATCAAATCGCTGCACATCATCTTCATGGTCACGTGGTTCGCCGGGCTGTTCTACCTGCCGCGCCTGTTCGTCTATCACGCGGTCGCGACGGATCCGGGCAGCCTCGAGCGCTTCAAGGTGATGGAGCGCAAGCTCTACTACGGCATCATGACTCCGGGCGCGGTGCTCACCATCGCCTTCGGCACGTGGTTGTGGTTGGGCTATGGCATCACCGGCGGTTGGCTGCACGCCAAGCTGGCGATCGTCGTGCTGATGGTGCTCTACCATCTTTGGTGCGGCAAGCTGGTGCAGGACTTCAAATTCGAGCGCAATCGCCACGGCCACGTGTGGTACCGCTGGTTTAACGAGATCCCGGTGCTGTTTCTCGTCGGCGGCGTGATCCTGGTCGTGGTCAAGCCGTTCTAGCGCAGCGCCATGCAAATCGATCTGGCCGCGATCCGCGCCGCCGCCGATGCGATCGGCAGCGAACTGGTGCGAACGCCGTGTCTGGCTTCGCGCACGCTGAGCAGGATCACCGGCGCCAGGATCGTCCTCAAGTTTGAGAATCATCAGTTCACCGCGTCGTTCAAGGAGCGCGGCGCTCTCAACAAACTCCTGTCTCTGAGCGCCGAGGAGCGTGCACGCGGCGTGCTGGCCGTCTCGGCCGGCAATCACGCGCAGGGCGTCGCCTATCACGCACGACGGCTGAACATCGCCGCGACGATCGTCATGCCGCGGTTCACGCCGCACGTGAAAGTGGAGCGCACGCGCGAACACGGCGCCGACGTGGTGCTGGCGGGTGAATCGTTCGATGAGGCACGCGCTGCCGGCTTGGCGCTCGCCCAGGAACGCACGCTCACGCTCGTCCATCCCTACGACGATGCGTTCATCGTCTGCGGGCAGGGCACGGTCGCGCTGGAGATGCTGGCCGAGCATCCGCAGCTCGACACGCTGGTCGTGCCGGTGGGCGGCGGCGGATTGATCGCCGGCATGGCGGTGGCTGCCAAGGCGTTCAAGCCCGCCATCGAGATCGTCGGCGTCGAGACCGTCGGCTTCCCTGCAGTACACGCAGCGCTGAATGACGAGTTGCCGAGCTATTCATCGGGCACGATCGCCGAAGGCATCGCCGTGAAGCAGCCCGGTGCACTGACCCTCCCGCTCATTCGCCAGCATGTGGCCGAGGTCGTGCTGGTGGAAGAGGGCGACATCGAGCAGGCGTTGCTGATGTTGCTGGAGATCGAGAAGACGGTGGTCGAAGGCGCCGGTGCCGCTGCACTCGCTGCGCTCATAGCCCATCCGGATCGGTTTCGCGGCCGCAACGTCGGGCTGGTGCTCTCCGGCGGCAACATCGATCCGCTGTTGCTCTCCGACATCATCGAGCGCGGTCTGGTGCGCTCGGGCCGGCTGGCACGGCTGCGCGTCGAATTGCGCGATCTGCCCGGTGCGCTCGCCAAGGTCACCAATTGCCTGGCCGACGCCAACGCCAACATCGAAGAGGTGCATCATCAGCGCGCCTTCACCAACGCGCCGGCGCTGTCGGCGGAAGTGGAGTTCGTGGTGCAGACTCGCGGGCGCGATCACGTCGACGAGATTCTCGACGCTCTGAACCGCGCCGGATTCCGTGCCGAGAGGATCCGATGAGTCACGATCGCGATCGCATCTGGTCGGAGCATGCGTGCGAGCCAGGACGACGTCGGGTGCTGCGCGGCATGGCCGGGGTTGCCGCAGCGCTGGGCGCCACGCCGCTGGCGGCACAACCGATCGAACAGCCGCGCACGCCGGGTCCCGCGGCATTCATGCAACGTGCATTCGCGGTGCGCGAGTTGGCAGTGCAGCGCGGTGATCAGGCGTTCGGCGCAGTGGTGGTGCGCGATGGACGCATCGTCGGCGAGGGGGTGAGCGCCGTCATCACTTCGACCGACCCGACCGCGCACGGCGAGATCCAGGCAATCCGCGACGCATGCCAGCGGCTCGGTACGCGCGAGCTGAACGGCGCACAGCTGTACAGCAGCTTTCGTCCGTGCCCGATGTGCGAGGCGGCCGCGTACTGGGCCGGGATCGCGCGAATGTTCCATGGCACTGCGATCACCGATGCCGGCGCGCCGCGCTTGAACCGCTGTTGAGGCAAGGCCGTGGAGGAGTTCCAGCCGTTCACCGTCACGCACGCCCTGTCGCTGCTCGTCATCGCCGGCACCAGCGTCGCGCTCGCCTGGCACGGCCGGCGCAATGCGGGCGAGTCGCGCTGGGCGCGCTGGATCGGCGCGATCTTCGTCATCGAGTGGCTGCTGTTCCACACCTGGAAGGCCGTGCCGCCCGAGTTACGAGCGATCGAGACGCTGCCGCTGCAGATGTGCCATTGGGCAGCTTTCGCTGCGGGCCTCTATCTCGCGTTCGGCATGCGCTCGCTGCGTCCGATCCTGTATTTCTGGGGCGTAGGGCTGTGCACGCAGGCGCTGATCACGCCGGTACTCAAGGAGGGGCCGAACGACCCGATCTTCTGGCACTTCTGGGTGAGCCACGGGATGATCATCGTCGGCGTGGTCTTCGCGTTGTTCGCCGATCGCTATCGCCCGTCGTGGCGTGACTATCGCATCGCGTGCGTGGCGACGATCGTCTATGGACTCGCGGTGCTGCCGGTCAATCTGTCGATCGGCGCGAACTACGGTTTCCTCGGACGCTCGCGTCCCGATCAGCCGACTTTGGTGGATTTCCTCGGACCGTGGCCCGAACGCATCGTCGTCATCATGCTCATCGTCGCCACGGTGATGGCGCTGCTCGCGGTTCCGTGGGGACGCAGGCGCGCGTGAATCGAGCGCTCGGACGCGTCGACACCAAGCTGCTTGCCCCGGGTATCTCGCATGCGCTCGCGCGCTGGCGAACACGGCACTACGCCGATGTGCGATATCGGATCGACGCTCGCCTGGCGCGCGGATTGCGAACGATGCGCGCGGCACTCACCATCAACGTCACGGTCCGCGCGCCGTGCGACATCGTGCTCGATTGGTGCGCGATCGCCGATGCGCGCGTCGATGCAATTCGCATCAATGGCGCACTGTGTCCCGACGCGCGCATCGTCAGCGAGCACGTGATGATCCCGGCGAGTGCCACCCGGGCTGGTGAGAACGAGATCGTTCTGTGCGCCCAAGCTCCGATCGGTGCGCCCGGCTCGGCGCTGCTGCGCTATCACGACGTAGCCGATGGGAGCGACTACGTCTACACCCTGTGCGTACCTGCAGACGCCCGCACGCTGTTTCCGTGCTTCGACCAGCCCGATCTGAAAGGCCGTTTCACGTTGTCGCTCGAATGCCCATCGGGCTGGCAAGTGGTGAGCAACGCGCCACGGGTCGCCGTGCATCGTATCGACACGCGGTGCCAGCGAGTGCAGTTCGACGCGAGCGCACCGATCAGCACGTATCTGTTCGCGTTTGCCGCCGGGCCATTTGCATCGATGCGAGAGCGCGGGCTGCGGCAAGGCTGCATGCTCTGGTTGCGGCGCTCACAGAAAAGAAGTGGTCGACGTGCGGCGCACGCCGCCCTGGAACTCAATCGCCGTGCGCTCGAGTACTTCAGCGAATACACACAGCGGGCATTCCCGTTCGCGAAATACGATCTGGTGCTGATTCCGGAGTTCGCGTTCAACGGCATGGAGCATGCCGGGGCCACGTTCCTGCGCGAGGAGTCGGTGCTGATCGCGCCACCGGCGCCCGCCGTGGAATACGCCAAGTGCGCCAATCTGATCCTGCATGAGACCGCGCATCAATGGTTCGGTAATCTGGTGACGATGCGCTGGTTCGACGACGTGTGGATCAAAGAGGCGTTCGCGAACTGGCTCGCAGCGCGAGCGGCGGCAACGCTGCTTCCGAGCAGCAACCCCTGGCTCTCATTCGCGGTGCTCAAGTCGAGCGCGCTGCAAACCGACTCGAGCGCAGGCACCACACCGCTGCGGCAGCCGCTCAGCAACCTCGCCGATGCGAAATCGCTCTACGGGAATATCGTCTATGGCAAGGGGCCGGCCCTGCTGCGCCAGCTCGAACACGACATCGGCGCACGGGCGTTCCAGCGCGGCGTTCAGAGCCTGATCGCTGCCTATGCCTACAAGACGATCGATCGGCGTGAGCTGATCGATGCATTTGCAACCGCAAGCGGTCGCGATCTGTCGGTGTGGGCACGCCAGTGGATTACCACGCCGGGACTGCCACGGATCACGGTCCGTATGAGTCGGCCGGGCAGGGATGGCCGCAGCTCGATGCTGGTCGAGCAACGTGGAGCCGCAAAGGCTTCGCTGCCATGGCCACAACGATTCGCGGTGGCCTCGATGAGTGCGCGAGGCGCGTCGCGTACGTTCGATGTGCGGCTCGATAGCAGCCAAGTCCGGTTGAGCGCAGGACGTACCCTTGTCGGGCGCACGCTGCTGCCAAACGCGAGCGACTTCGGCTACGGTCTGTTCACGACCGATCCCGGCAATGGCGATGCGCTCCTCGCGCTGTTGCCTCGTATCAAAGATCCGCTACGGCGCTGGTCCATCTGGTCGATGGTCTGGGAGGCGGTGCGCGAAGCGACGTTCGGACCGGACGCTTTCCTGCGCCAAGTGTCGCACTGGCTCCCGAGTGAGCAGGAGCCGTTGTTGCTCGCGGCGCTGTCGGAGCGTACGCAGATTGCTTTGCGACGCTATTGCACCGATGCGCAGCGCGACTCGATGGCTGCGGAAATCGAGGCAGTACTGGAAGCAGGATTCACGGGTGCAACGCGGCAGCGCGATGCGAGCGTGCGGACCAGCTTCCGACGCGCGTTCATCAACGTGGCGCAAACCGATGCGTCACGCGCACGGCTGCATGCCTGGATTGTCGATAGCGAATCGGCCGACGCAATGACGTCCATCGATCTGCATCACTGCGCACAGCGGCTGTTGATTCTGGATGGAACGCTGCCCTCCGAAGCAATGCGCGCGCTGCGCCGAAGGACCGAGGCGGCGCACCGAGATCGGTTGATGTTCGCCACCGGGGCGGCCGCACGCGCTGCGAAAAGAAGCTATCTCGATGCGTTTCTCGACGAACGATCCATGCCTGAAAGCTGGATCGAAGAAGCACTCGCGCCATTCAACGCGCCCGAGCATGCGAGACAGACGCAGCCACTGCTCGCACGTGCCATACGAGCCCTGCCGCGGCTCAAGAACGAACACAAAATCTTCTTCGTCAACCGCTGGGTGGCGGCATTCATTGGCGGCCAGACCAGCGACTCGGCTTTGCGAATTGTGCAGCGCGAGCTGCCGCGACTGCCGCCGGATCTGCGGCGCAAAGTGCTCGAAGCAACCGACGAACTGGCGCGGACGGTAGGGATTCGTACGCGATTCGGTCGTGCGGCCTACGTGCGCCGCGCCCTGGTCCGCGCTAAGGGCGCGAACGGCTCGAAGGTCACACCGTATCGCGTGCGCGAAGCCCAGCCATGACACACTTCGCTGCTTTGCCCCTCGCGTCGCGAGCATTTTTCTGAGGATGTACGTTGGCTGATCTCGATTTCTTCGCGCCGTGCCCACGCGGTCTGGAAGCCGTGCTCGTCGAGGAGCTTGTCCGGCTCGATGCACAGCAGCCACGCTCGGTGCCCGGCGGCGTGCATTTTCGCGGCGCGCTCGCGCTTGGCTACAACGTGAATCTGTGGAGCCGTGTCGCCTCGCGCGTGCTGATGCGGGTGCACGATGGAGACTATCGCAACGAGCACGACGTGTATCACGCCGCACGCGCGATCTCCTGGGAACGATGGTTCGTAGTGGATCGCTCGATCCGCGTCGATGTGACTGCGATTCGCTCGCCGCTCAAAAGCCTGGAGTTCGCAACGCTTCGCGTCAAAGACGCAGTGTGCGACCGGTTCCGCGACCTCGGCGGTCGCCGGCCTGATGTCGACACGCGCAATCCCGACGTACGCATCTTCGCGTTCCTCACCGATCGCCGGTTGACCTTGTACCTCGACCTGTCGGGGGAGCCGCTGTTCAAGCGCGGCTATCGCGCCGACACCGGCGAGGCGCCGCTGCGCGAGAACCTCGCCGCGGGAGTGCTGGCACTCACCGGTTGGCAACCCGATGAATCGTTGCTCGACCCGATGTGCGGCAGTGGGACCTTCCTGATCGAGGCGGCGATGATCGGATGCAATCTTGCGCCGGGTCGCTCGCGCTCGTTCGGGTTCGAGCGTCTGCGAAGCTTTGATGCCGGTGCATGGCAGCGGCTGTGCGAGCAGGCGCGCCAAGGTGAGCGCCGCGACACAGCGCTCGACATCCGCGGCAGCGATCGTGACGCGCGTGTGCTTCGTGCGGCAACCGAATCGATCGAGCAGGCCGGATTGGCCGCTTCGATTTCAATCGAACGAGCGGATGCGTTGGACGTCGTACCAGGCGCACGCCCCGGCGTGCTGGTGACCAATCCGCCGTACGGCGTGCGGCTGGAATCAGAGGAAGTCCTGCGCACGTTCTATCCGGCATTCGGCAACGTGCTCAAGCAACGCTTCAGCGGATGGCGTTGCTACGTGCTGACGCCGGAGAGCGGTCTGCCCGGATTGATCCGGTTGCGCGAATCGAAACGCACGCCGCTGTTCAACGGTGCGATCGAGTGCCGGCTGTTCGAGTTCCGCATGGTGAGCGGAAGCCTGCGCACCAAGCGCGGCGCGCCGAACGGCGACTGAGCGTCGGCCGCGGTAGGAACGCGAGGTAATTCGGGGCGTCGGGACAGCGCTACTTGACGATGCCGAGGTGGTCGATGCCCTCGGTGATGTCGCGAGTCTTCGATTTCTTGCTGTTCAGTTTGATCATCAGCCGCAGATCGTTGACCGAGTCGGCGTTGCGCAGCGCGTCCTCGTAGCCGATGATGTCCTCGTCGTACAGGCTGAACAGATGCTGATCGAAGGTCTGCATGCCCAGATCGCGCGAGCGTTTCATGACTTCCTTGATCTCGGCGACCTCACCCTTGAAGATCAGCTCGGCGATAAGCGGCGAGTTGAGCAGGATCTCGATCGCAGCGACGCGTCCCTTGCCTTCGTTGCGCGGGATCAGGCGCTGCGACACCATCGCCTTGAGGTTGAGCGACAGATCCATGAGCAGCTGGGTGCGACGCTCTTCGGGGAAGAAGTTGATGATCCGGTCGATCGCCTGGTTGGAGCTGTTCGCATGCAGCGTCGCCAGACACAGGTGGCCGGTTTCGGCGAACGCCACCGCGTAGTCCATCGTTTCGCGATCACGGATCTCGCCCATCATGATCACATCGGGTGCCTGACGCAGCGTGTTCTTGAGCGCGATGCCCCAGTCCTCGGTATCGACGCCCACCTCGCGCTGCGTGACGATGCAATTGCGATGCGGGTGCACGAATTCGATCGGGTCCTCGATGGTGATGATGTGCCCGTACGTCTGCTCGTTGCGATAGCCCATCATCGCCGCCAGCGTGGTCGACTTGCCCGAACCGGTTGCGCCCACCATGATCACCAGACCGCGCTTGGTCATGGTGACTTCCTTGAGCACCGGCGGCAGCAGCAGTTCTTCGAACGTCGGGATCTTCGCGTTGATCAGACGCAGCACCATACCGACCGAGCCCTGCTGGATGAACGCGTTCACGCGAAACCGGCCGATGCCGCCCGGGCTGATCGCGAAATTGCATTCCTTGTGGGCCTCGAAGTCCGCCGCCTGGCGATCGTTCATGACCGAGCGGGTCAGCTCGGCCGTGTGCTGCCCGTTGAGCGCAGTCTGCGAGACCGGCGTGACCTTGCCGTCGAGCTTCAGCGCCGGCGGAAACCCGGCCGTGATGAACAGATCGGATGCCTTCTTGGCGACGACCAGCCGGCACAGGTCGTACATGAACTTGGTTGCCTGATCGCGTTCCATGCTCGTTCCCCGCTATCCCCGCATTGCGATTGATACTGCTTGCTGCTGCATGCTCCGCGCGCGATGCGCGCGGACAGCGCCCTCCGAGAGCGCGTGCTGCCTGCTGCCGCCTGCTACAACTAGGCGGCGAAGTTGTCCTTGTTGGCGGCCTTGCCGCGTGCCTCGCCCGCCGAGATGACGTTGCGGCGAACCAGATCCTGCAGGCATTGGTCCAGCGTCTGCATGCCGAACTGGTGGCCGGTCTGGATCGACGAGTACATCTGTGCGATCTTGTTCTCGCGGATCAGATTGCGGATCGCCGGCGTGCCGATCATGATTTCGTGCGCAGCGACGCGCCCTGACCCGTCCTTGGTCTTGAGCAGCGTCTGCGAGATGACCGCCTGCAGCGATTCGGACAGCATCGCGCGGACCATCTCCTTCTCCGCGGCTGGAAACACGTCGACCACGCGGTCGATGGTCTTGGCGGCCGAGCTCGTGTGCAGCGTGCCGAACACAAGGTGGCCGGTTTCGGCGCCGGTCAGCGCGAGCCGGATCGTTTCCAGATCCCGCAACTCACCGACCAGGATCGCATCGGGATCTTCACGCAGTGCCGAGCGCAGCGCGTTGGAGAACGACAAGGTGTGTGGACCCACCTCGCGCTGATTGATCAGGCACTTCTTCGATTCGTGCACGAACTCGATCGGATCCTCGATGGTGAGGATGTGGCCGAACTCGGTCTCGTTCAGATGGTTGACCATTCCGGCGAGCGTGGTCGACTTGCCCGAGCCGGTCGGGCCTGTCACCAGAATCAGGCCGCGTGGGCGCAGCGCCAGGTCGGCGAAGATCTTCGGCGCGTTGAGCTGTTCCAGCGTAAGCACCTTGCTGGGCACGACGCGCATTACCGCGGCGGCGCCACGCTGCTGATTGAATGCGTTGACGCGAAAGCGCGACAGGCCCGGGATCTCGAACGAGAAGTCGCATTCGAGCACCTCCTCGTACTGCTTGCGCTGCGCATCGTTCATGATGTCGTACACCATCGCGTGCACGGCGCTGTGATCCATCGGCGGCAGGTTGATGCGGCGCACGTCGCCATGCACGCGGATCATCGGTGGCAGGCCCGCCGAAAGATGCAGGTCGGAGGCCTTGTTCTTCACGACGAAGGCGAGGAGCTCGGTGATGTCCATTAAACTTTCCTTGCGCTGTGCGCGCGCGACGTAGGCGGCTGTCGAGTTCGGTGCTGGGCCGATGCCTTGCTGATCAGACCGGCGCGTGCACCGATTCGTTGCGTGGCCCGGCGACGCCAGCGGAATGACGGTTTCCACCGCCGAATTCGGCCCGCGTCCGCGTGGGACGACGAGCCCTGAGCGATTATGGACAAACTGCAAAATTCGCTACAAGGCGTCAAGTCACGCATTGCCCGGGCCGCGCGCGACGCGGGTCGCGACCCGCGTGACATTCTGCTCGTGGCTGTGTCGAAGACATTCCCCGCTGCAGCGGTTGCCGAGGCGTGTGCCGCCGGCCAGCGTGATTTCGGCGAGAACTACGTGCAGGAGGCGCTCGACAAGATCAACGCGCTCACGCATCTGCCGATCGTCTGGCACTTCATCGGGCCGATCCAGAGCAACAAGACGCGAATCATCGCCGAGCATTTTCACTGGGTGCACTCGGTCGACCGGCTGAAGATCGCCGAGAGGCTGTCGGCGCAGCGCCCCGCCGGCGCAGCCCCGCTCAATGTGTGCCTGCAAGTCAACGTGAGCGGCGAGAGTTCGAAGAGCGGATGCGCGCCGCAGGAAGTCGCCGAGCTGGCGCTTGCCGTCGCACGGCTGCCGCGGCTGGCCTTGCGCGGGCTGATGGCGGTACCGGAGCCGAGCGAAGATCCGGCCTTGCAACGGGCGCGATTCGACGCCCTGGCGGCCCTGATCGAGCCGTTGCGCCGGGCGGGACTGCCGCTCGACACGCTGTCGATAGGCATGTCGGGCGATCTGGAGCAGGCGATAGCGGCAGGCGCTACCATCGTGCGTGTGGGCACGGCCATCTTCGGCAGTCGAACCGGGCGCGCGATCTGAGGTCCAGTCAGCCGGGCCTCTCCTGGCGTCGCGCATCCGATTGCTGATAACGACTGTCACGAACCGGCGGGGAGAATCAACGACGATGAAAGTGACCTTTATCGGCGGCGGCAACATGGCCAACGCGATCATCGGCGGCATGTGCCGTCAGGGCCATGCTGCCGGCGATATCCAGGTGGTCGAACCGATTGCCGAGGCGCGCCGGCGTCTAACCAGCGAGTTCGGGGTACGCGTTGCGGCGACGCCCGCCGAACTGGCGCCGCTCGGCGATGTCATCGTCATGGCCGTCAAACCGCAGCAGATGCGCGAGGCAGCGGCGGCCGTCGGACCGCACGTGGGCAACGCTGTCGTACTGACGATCGCAGCTGGGATTCAGATCGCGGACCTGAAGCGCTGGCTGGGCGGCCGCGGCGTGCTCGTTCGCTGCATGCCCAACACCCCGGCGTTGATCGGTGCGGGCATCACCGGGGTCTACGCTGCATCCGAGGCGTCGGCGCAGCAGCGCGCGGCAGTCGAATCGATCCTGCAGGCCGGTGGCAAGGTGGTGTGGGTGCAGAGCGAACACCAGCTCGATCCGGTGACCGCGGTGTCCGGAAGTGGTCCGGCTTACGTGTTCTACTTCATCGAAGCGCTCGAGGAAGCCGGCGTCGCACTGGGGCTGTCGGCCGAGGTAGCAAGGGAGCTTGCGATGGAGACGTTTCGTGGCGCGGCCGAGCTGGCCGCACGCTCCTCGGAGCCCCCCGCCACCTTGCGTGCTCGGGTAACCTCAAAGGGCGGAACGACCGAGCGGGCACTGGCATCATTCGACGCCGATCAGATCAAGGCGGCGATCGCTCGTGGGGTCAGCGCAGCCAACGCACGCGCCGCCGAACTGGCGGTATTGATGGGAAAGGATTGATCGGGAATGTTCAGTCAGATCGGCACGTTACTGGTCGAAACGATTCTTGGGCTGGTCGTCTACCTGGCGCTGCTACGGTTCTACATGCAGGCGTTTCGAGCACCGTTTCGCAACCCCGTGGGTCAATTCGTGCTGGCGTGCACCGACTGGGGGGTGCAACCGCTACGCAAGATCGTTCCGAGCTGGCGCGGGCTGGACACCGCCAGCCTGGTGTTCGCGCTGCTGATCGAGCTGATCATGGTCGCGCTGGTGTACGCGCTGCTGCCTGGTCGCGGCTTGCCTATCGGCGCCTGGGCGGTGCTGTCGTTGTTCGGCATCGTGCGCGCGAGTCTGCACCTGCTGATGGGCGTGGTACTGGTCGATTTCATCCTGTCCTGGATCAACCCCTACACGCCGATCGCGCCGCTGCTGGCCGCCATCACCCGGCCGTTCTATACCTTCTTCCGTCGCTTCATCCCACCGATCGGCGGGATCGACCTGTCACCGCTCGCCCTGCTGCTCGCCTGCCAGGTGACCCTGATCGTGCTCGACCACCTCCAGCGCAGCGTGCTCAAGGCGACGATCTGAGCAGGCGCACACGCACGTCGTTGCAGTGAGCTGGTACCGGCGCGTGCCACAGGGTTGGGAGCTGAGCGTCCATGTGCAGCCCGGGGCACGCCGGTCCGAGATCGCCGGACTCCACGGCACTTCGTTGAAGGTGCGCCTGCAGGCACCGCCGCTCGAGGGCAAGGCGAATGCCGCCTTGACGCGCCTGTTGGCCGATCGGCTGGCGCTTCCGGCGCGAGCGGTGACGATCGTGAGCGGCGCGCACGCGCGCGACAAGCGCGTGCTGATCGAATCGGCCGCTTGTGATCCGGCGTCGCTGCTTGGCTAACGCCGTTCGAACACGACGTTGCCTTCGACGATCGTGTAGCGCACCGCGCCTGGCAGCTCGAACCCGAGGAATGGCGTGTTCTTGCCCTGACTGACCAGCGACTGCGCGGTGATTGCGGTATGCGCATCAGGATCGAGCAGACACAGATCGGCATGCGCACCCACTTCGATACCACCGGCCTCGATGCCCAGAACGCGCGCCGGATCGGTCGTCACGCGCGCCAGCGCCTTGGCCATCGGCATGCGCGATTCCTTGGCCCACTTGAGCACCAACGGCAGCAACAGCTCCAGCCCGGTGACGCCGGCCTCGGATTCGCCGAACGGCACCTGCTTGCCGTCGTCGTCGACCGGGGTATGGTCGGAACACACCGCATCGATCGTGCCGTCCGCCAGGCCGGCGCGCAACGCATCGCGATCACGCTGGCTGCGAAACGGCGGCACGACGTGACATTGCGCGTCGAAGTAGCCGATATCGACGTCGCACAGATGCAAGTGGTGCGCACCGACATCGCAGCTCACCGGCAATCCGTCGCGCTTGGCGGCGCGGATCAGCTCGACGCTCTCGGCTGTCGACAGCCGGCACACATGGACGCGTGTACCGGTCTCGCGCGCCAGCCGCAGCATGGTCATCAGCGCGATTGTCTCGGCAAACGCGGGAATGCCCGGCAAGCCCAGCCGCGTGGCGATCTCGCCGTCGTGCGCGACGCCGTTGCGAGCCAGATGCGAGTCCTGCGGACGCAGCCACACCGCGTAACCGAACGTCGCGGCGTACTGCAACGCGCGCCACAGCAACTGCGTATCGAGCAGCGGCACCTCGCCGTGCGAGAACGCGATGCAGCCAGCCTCGCGCAGCACCGTCATCTCGGCGAGCCGCTCGCCCTTGAGCTCGGCAGTGAGCGCCCCGAGCGGATGCACATGCGCAAGGTTCAGACTGCGCGCGCGATGCCGGAGCATCTCGACCAACCCCGGCTCGTCGAGCGGCGGATCGGTGTCGGGCGGACACACCAGCGTCGTGACGCCACCGGCGACGGCAGCATGCAACTCGGAGGCGAGCGTGGCCTTGTATTCGAAGCCGGGCTCGCGCAGCCGCGCCGCCAGATCGACCAACCCCGGCATCACGATCAGACCACTGGCATCGAGCGTGCGGTCGGCGCTGAAACCGGCTGGTGCCTTGCCGGTACCGATGATGCGGCCGTCCTGCACGAACAGGTCGCGCGGCTGCTCGATGGCGCTGCGCGGATCGACGACCAGACCGTGGCGAATGGCAATACGCATGGACGAGTGAGTGGAGCGGTGGTTGTGCGTCAGGGGGTTGTTCGTTCTTGGCAGCGTGGATGACCCGGCAGAACGCGGAACACTAGTTGCTGGCAACGATCGACATGACAGCCATGCGGACTGCGATGCCGAACGTCACCTGTTGCAGGATCACCGAGTGCGGGCCATCGGCCACGCTCGAATCGATCTCGACGCCGCGATTCATCGGGCCGGGATGCATCACGATCGCGTCGGGCTTGGCGTAGGCGAGCTTTTCGGGCGTCAGGCCGAAGGTCTTGAAGAATTCCTGCGCCGAGGGCAGCAACGGACCACGCATGCGCTCGTTTTGCAGCCGCAACATGACCACCACGTCGCAATCGCGCAGTCCCGCGGCCATGTCGTGATAGACGGTCACGCCTAGTTTCTCGACCCCGGCGGGCAACAGCGTCTGCGGCCCGATCGCGCGCACTTCGGGCGTGCCCAGAATGGTGAGCGCGTGGATCAGCGAGCGCGCCACACGCGAGTGCAGGATGTCGCCGACGATCGCCACCGTGAGCTTGGTGAAGTCCTGCTTGTGATGGCGGAT
>CADECO010000004.1:0-52787 GCA_902825905.1 uncultured beta proteobacterium | reverse complement strand
GCGGTGACACTTGGCTGGGCAAGCGCCGCTTTCCACCACTGCTCGTCGAAGGACCAGAAACCATTGGCGCGCACGGGTGATGCACCCAATACCAAAAACACCCCTACCCACACCACGGTACTGCGAATTGCACGATGCATGATTGTTCTCCTTACCTAGTCGACTCGAACCTTCGGCCCCCCGAACGTGAGTCGATCGGAGCAACCGGTTCGCATCGCTAGGATACCGATGGAACCTCAACGCCAACGTTGCCGTCGCATTACGTTTCTGTAATAGGGAGGATGAACTCAATGTCTCGGAGACTCTGGGCATTTGTCTTGGCTGCATTGGTGGTCCTTGGCACCATCAACCAAACCAGCGCGCACGAAACCGTTCCGGGAGACATGAGCAACAGCGTGTTTCGAGTCCTCGCCGAATTCCCCCAAGGTAAGGAGATATCGGGTTCCGCGGTAGCCATCGCTGCTGATCGATTCGTGACGAACTGCCATGTGATTCGCAATGCTCACCGGATCGAAATTGTCCACCGCGCACGCCGTTGGCAGGCGGTGCTCCATGCCGGAGATGCGGACAAGGACGTGTGCATCCTCGTCGCCCGGGATTTGGTGGCGTCTCCCTTGACGATGGGTTCCACCTCTTCACTGAAACATGGAGACCGCGTATCGGCGATCGGCTATTCGAGTGACCATCCCGTGATCACACATGGCACCATCGAATCGCTCTTTACCTATAGCGGCGCCCGCGTGATTCAAACTTCGGCAGCGTTCGATCAGGGTGCCAGTGGCGGCGCGCTGCTAAACGCGTCCGGTGAGCTCGTCGGGGTTCTCACGGTTAAGGCTCCGTCCGGGGGGGCGTTTCATTTCGCGGTGCCGGTCGAGTGGATTGCCACGGTGGATCGTGTCGAGACGATCGGTCAGATGTGGCCGGGCGGCGATCCGTTCTACGAGCGCGACCCGAAGGATCGCCCGCACTTCCTGCGTGCGGTCTGGTACCAGTCGAAACAAAAGTGGGCCGAATTGTTTAGCGTGTGCCAGCACTGGGTGTCCGAGGAGCCCGATAGTGCCGAAGCAAAGCACTTGATGGTCAAAACCGCGGACCGCCTGCTCAACGCGCAGGCGATGACGTTCCCTACCACCTCATCGCGCAAGCGGTACTGAGCGTTGTCGCGACTCGCAGATTGTCGATCGCAAAGATAGCCTCCGTTGTCGCCTGTGGATGACAGCGCGATGACACTAATGTAATTGAGGAGCAATGCAGTAGTCAGCGAACGAACGCTAAGCTAACGCTGATTAGATCCATAAAGGGAGATCACGCGGCACGAGCATCGCCGCGGATCGCACAGAAGGTGGCAAGCATACTTGTTAGCAGTCAGGAGGCGACCACCCGAAGTCTAGTGGTCGACGTGCTTACGGATATGGGACATCGAGTGCGTGCGGCACGGGAACTTGATAAAGCCGTGCAACTCGCGCACACCGAATATTTCGATGTCTTGATTCTGGATCCGGGCACCTCCGACCCGGAAGTACTGGAATCGATTGTGCAATCAAGTCGCTCGCGGAACGCTTGCGCGGCCGTGGTCGCGCTAGATCGCGGACACTCGGTCCAAACTTTCGCGGCAGGAGATCGACTTAGAATCGCCAAGCCGTTCTCCATTGGATCCTTGATTCGAGCGGTACATCTATCACTGCTAACTCGAACGTCATCGCTGAACGCCGAGTCTTCGCGGCTAGCCGGGGACGCCGACATGGAGGAACTGTGTAGATTGCCGCTTCGCGAGGCATTGGAGCAATTCGAGCGCGCGTACTTCCGACATCACTTCGCCGCGGCTGACGGATGCATGTCACTCTTGGCTGAGCGAGTGGGGCTCGATCGTACACACCTCTATCGCAAACTCTTGAAGCTCGGTGTCAAGGGGGGTAGTGTCGATGCCGAACTTCGGCACCAAACCATCTCCACTAGCGTCATCTCGCCTCTTTCCAGCTCTAGACGACTTCGCAAGGCACGGCCTAGGATAGGGGGAGACACCCCGGAGGGTGCCTCGCCTACGTCCCGAAAGTGAATAGGCTTAGAAGTTATGCATGATGCCGATTCCGATGATCCGCGGATCGGCGCCAGACAGCGTTGGCAAGGTCGCAGAGGTAATTCCACCCCCGATATAGTCGTTGTTGTTGTTCGCTTTATTGGTGAGTCGGTTATACGTTACGTACGCCGCAGTGCGTTTGGACATGTTATACCGTACACCAGCCATATACCCACTACCGCCGGTGTCGTCGCAGGTTGTAGCGGGCGTCGCGCCGATGCAACCGCTCGCTTTGCGAATCTGGCCGTACTGCGCCAGCGCTTGGACGCGTCCAAACGTGTGCTCCCAGGAAGCTACCCACCAGTTCTGCGTTATGTCCGCGCCGGCGAACCCTGCCGTGCCGAACGTGCCGGTACTAAACGCGGAGCTGTCCTCGTTCTTGTTGCGCCCCACGACAAGCGAAATCTGCGAGCCCGGGAGATAGGTAAAGCCGATCAGTGCTTTTGCTGCTCGAAACTTCGAGGCGGATACGCCAACGAACGAGTTGCGCTGCCCGGTCGCGGCGTCGTTCACCCAGTAGTCGCCTTGCACTCCAATTGGTCCTACGGCATAACGCGCGGTAACGCCGTATACCTGTCCATTCGTCTTGTTGGCATCCGAACCTGGAGGCGTTGCCGCGGTCTGCCCCTGTGTTGCCTCGTTTTGTGGTGCCCACCCGGCTGTCAGATTGAATCCTCCAAATGTTGGAGTGGTATAGAGCACGACGTTCGGATTGCGGGCCATGCCCGATACCACCCGGCCAAGAATGGCGCCGTTCGTGAAGGGCACCTCGGCGTTCACGTAGTTGGCGCCAGTCTGAATAATGGTGCCATTCACCCAGAAAATCGATTGCCGACCGAACGTGACTCGGCCGAAGCCCCCTTGCAAGCCCACGAACGAGTCGCGCGAGGCAAGCGCGCCGTTGGCATTGGCGTTGACCGTGCCGTTCTGGCCGTTACCCGTGCCGCTGTCGATATTCACGCCGGTCTCGATCTGGAATACCGCTTGAAGTCCACTTCCCAATGACTCGACGCCGCGTACACCGAGACGCGAACCGGCGTCGAACACTCGCCATCGCGCCTTCAGATTGGGATCGATCCCAGACGCGGGGACTGGAGCGCCGGTGGCTGAGTAGCTATCGATCCCGACGTTGGCACGTCCATAGAGTACGATGTTGTTCGCGCTCGTTTGCGCGACCGCGGTCGACGCAGCTAGCGCGGTCAGAACTCCCGCGGAAATACTTGTTCGGTTCACTTTCGTTGCTCCTCGTGTATTCGCATTGTTGACCCCCAGGTGGGAGGCGGTCGCGATCGTAGGGATGCGCGCGCACGCGCACCATGTCCTCGCGGATCCAAGCTCTCGTAACGCAGCGAAAAGCAGGACTATCGACTCGAAGTGTTGTATCTGCGCAATCTCCGCCGGTTGGAGTACGTCGACATCTGCCTTGTCATAGCAAAGACAGGTCAGCGTGCGAGGACGCTGAATCCTCTTGTGAACACGGTCTCGAGGGCGTGGCATTCGCGCAACGGATTCGACCTCACGGAGTGGTTTTCATGCCATTTGCCTCGAAGCCGCGACCAACGATCGACAAGACCGTGCAACCTTCACTCACTTCAACGATTTGAGTATCGGTCTTGGCTGAGAGAGATGCTCTGAGGATCATGCGCGACGCCGGTCGGGGCGACGCCTCCGCCCAACTCGCTCTCGGCGTGATGTATCTCGAAGGATCGAGCGGTCTTCCCCAGAATAAAGCGGCGGCGCTCGACTGGCTTGAGCGGGCAGCGCGGCAAGGGGTCACGGAAGCGGTGCGGTTGATTGGCGAGCGCGTGCGTCCCGCCCTGGTTCTCAACCCTGCACGTTACGGAGCGATCTTTCGACAGGCAGCCGAGATGGGCAGCGCTGGAGCTCGGCGAGCCTTGATCGATTGGTCACTTGCTGGCATTGATGTCGGTATTTCGATCGAGAGGGCTCTCGAGTGGCTCGAGGTCGCAGCAAATCAGAACGATATTGGTGCACAGCTGAGGCTCGCTTATCACCTCTGGAGTGGCCTGCATTGCGATCTCAACCACCGTCGCGCTTTGCAATGGTTCGAGCATGCAGCCCAAGGTGGATCTTTGGCCGCACAGGAGTTTTTGGCCGAGCATTGCTCTAGTCTCGATCGGTCTGCGGGGCTGCATTGGTTGACTGAATCCGCGACCCGGGGCGAGGCATCGTCTTGTGCAAGGCTCGGGGTGTTGTTGCTAGACGCCGGTCGCGTCGTCGAGGCGGCTCCGTGGTTGGAGCGTGCGGCGCGAGCTGATCACGCAGAGGCACTGCTCCGACTAGGAAAGCTATGCGCAGCCCGGGGAGGGCGCCGACTCAATGGGGTCCCGCACAGCTACAAGCGCGCGGCCGCGCTGCTTGATCGAGCCTCGAAGCAAGGCTCGGGCGAAGCATCCCTCGAGCTTTGGAGGCTCTACAGCCTTCGTACCTGCTCGCTGCGTGGTGCATGGACCGCGCATCGGTATCTTGAACGAGCGGCGCAACAAGGCCAAATCGAAGCACAGTATTTGTGCGGCAAGGCTGCTCTTCGCCACGGGAGCGCCCGCGATGAAGACATCACCGCCGCGCGCTGGCTTGCTAGAGCGGCCGCGGCCGGACACCCAAGCGCAGCAGCGCTGCTGCAACGGCACTACCCGACACCGGCTCAAGTGCTCCCCGCCCATGCAAAGGTACTGAAAAGCTTGATCGAGGCGACGGTGCGGGTTGACGTGGAAACGGCGCTACGTCTAGAGCTCAAACTAGCATTTGGACTGAGCTTGGATGAAGCGCTATTGATTGATCCGATCTTCGCCGACCGTGGTGACTGCCTGCTCGTATCGCGGTATCCCGGTGTGCCGGAAACGCGGCGCCGAGTCATTCTCCTTGATTCCGATGTAAGCCGACGCCTCGTCGACCAAGCAAAGAGCGTGTTCGGTCGCAGAGCGAACGTCACTTCCGATGCGAAGGACACGCTCCTGCGCCGTCGTAATGCACTGGTCGAATTCGCCAGAACGTTGCATATAGATCTCCGCATGCTTGAAATGCCCAAGCGTACTGCGCGCGATGACGCGTACGTATGTGAATAGGCCCGGGAGATCTCACCAAGCCTGCGACACCGATCTTGCCTGTGTTTTCCGTGAACTTAGCCGATCCGACTGCGGTGAAACGCTGAGGCCATCGGCTGCTTGGTTGACGGTGCTGAGGTGCCCCGAACGTCGTTCGTGATCGCATTCCCCGACATCGCGATCTCTGCTTCAGACGATGCTACGGGAATGTGGAGTGTGAACTGAGTCTCTCCCCCTGCATCGCTGTCGACAGCAACGGTACCGCCGTGCAACTCGACAATCGATTTCACTATGGCAAGGCCAAGCCCCGCCCCTTCGCCGTGTCGCGCGGTGTCAGCCCGAAAGAACCGATCGAACAAGCGGGTAGAAACTTCTGGTGGAATGTGATCCCCATGATTCGCTACCGTGATAATTGCTTCCTGCTCGGACTGCTTTAACGCAATGCGAATCCGCGACGCCGGTGTCGCATGCGCTAGCGCGTTGGACAGTAAGTTACCCAATGCGCGCTCAAGCATGAGCCGATCGGCTTTCACGGTTCCGTGTCCGTGAATGATGATCGCGACGCGGTGTTCTTCAAATGCCGCCTCGAACAGGCTCGCGACTTTCTTCGCAAGCTCGCTCAGATCAACCTTCTCACGGGCGATAGTAAGTTGCGCGTTGTCGGCTTGCGCAAGGAAGAGCATGTCGCGAATCATCCGCGAGAGACGCTCGTACTCCTCGACGTTGGACTCCAACACGCGCCGGTACTCCTCAGGTGCCCGGACACGCGATAGGGTCACTTGAGTTTGACCCAAAAGGTTGTGAATCGGCGTGCGCAGCTCGTGCGCGAGGTCGCCGGAAAAATCAACCAGCTGCCGAAAGCTCCTTTCCAGGCGCTCGAGCATTCCGTTGTATGACGCGACCAACTCGCGCAGCTCAAGGGGCGTGGAATCGAGATCGAGCCGTCGATTCAGACGGCTCACGGTGATGTCACTCGCCGCTCGCGCGAATCGATTCAATGCACCCAGGCCCTGCCGTGCGATGAAGAAAGCCATCGCCCCGGCGATCAAGACACCAACGAGCATACCGAGGCTCACTTCGCGGACGAACGCACGCAAGATCTGTGAATCGCTCGTGGTATCGACCGTAAGCTCGACTGCCACAGGAGCACGAGCCGCACCGAGCATAGCCCCGACACGTATCGTTCGATAGACGTTCTGGTCGCTGGGCCAAGTAAGGTCATCGTCGGCGAGCGATGCTGTGACCGGCGGGCTCGGGCGTAAGTCCTCGGGGTGCGAAGCCGCCAGGACGCGCCCTGATCCATCCCGAATGACCAGGAATAGGTCCGAATGGCCCGCGAGCACTTCCATGACGTCGCGAGCGTTACCCGCAATCAAGTCCGCAGATTCGTGATGAGCCAAGCGGGACTGGATCGCGGTGAGCTTCTCGGTCAGCGTCGCCGCCTGCCTTCCCTTGAGTTGCATTGTCAGGGACCGGTAGTGATAGGCGCCGTGCAAGATAAGTAACAATATGACGGCTGCGGTGAACAATATCGTGAGTCGCGCGGTAATCGAAGTACGCAGCGCGCTAACTGATCGCCCTATCATGGGCGATGCTCCAGAACGTAGCCCACGCCCCGCAACGTGTGGATCAACTTCTCAGCGAACGGATCATCGACTTTAGCGCGCAGCCTCCTCACCACGACATCGACGACGTTGGTGTCGCTATCGAAGTTCATGTCCCAGACCTGCTCGGCGATGAAAGTCCGTGACAGCACCTCGCCTTCGCGCTGCATCAGCAGATGAAGTAGCAGAAACTCTTTCGCCGTCAGATCTACGCGCTGCGCCCCGCGCTGGACGCGACGCTTGATGGGGTCCAACTCCAGATCGGCCACCCGCAATACCTCCGTCTTTTTCGGATGACCGCGACGCAGAATCGTCCGCACACGCGCCAGCAGCTCGGAAAACGCGAACGGTTTAACCAGATAGTCGTCTGCCCCCATCTCGAGCCCACGCACGCGGTCTTCCACTCGATCCTTTGCAGTAAGAAAAAGTACCGGCGTATCCATTGATCGGCGCAGCTCGCGCAGGACGTTCCAGCCGTCCAGTCCCGGCATCATGATATCGAGGATCACCAGCGCGTACCCGCCGGTTTGGGCGAGGTGAAGCCCGTCTTTTCCGTCGTGGGCTACGTCGACGATGAAGCCCGCCTCGGATAGACCTTTCTTCAGATAGTCAACGGTCTTCGGTTCGTCTTCGACAATCAGAATTTTCACGTGCCGGGCTCCTTGGCGAACTGTAAGCCAGAACAAAGCAGCCTTCATTACGAAGTTGTAATGAAGGCGTCACGCAACTGAGCGTCGCCCCGTCCTAAGATTCCATTCGTGAGGACGAAGTGTTTCGACGCCGTCGTCCGAACCGTTTGTTTCGATCTGTCGTAGTTCAACATGCCTGAGGAGTGCCTGGTTGCGGCATTGGAAGTCCATTGTTGTTTGCCTGCTGCTGCTCGCAATCCCGCTAAAGGGATTCGCGGCCGTGCTCATGCTGCGCTGTGCCGGTCATGCCGACGCAGCGTATGCCTCAGAGCGGCTTCCAGGCCATAGCGCGCATCAAGGTTCGCAGCCCGATGCCCCCGCTCATCAGGGGCACGCTCATCATGACTTCGCCGCCCACGCGAACGACGAGGGCGACCATGGGAATTGCCACTGCAGCGTCTGTTCAATTTGTTGCGCGGCGGTGGGCATGACGACTTCGTTTGGTCTGCTCGCCAACGTCCTCAAAAACTCTGAACTTCGCCCCGTCTCCGTCCTTCGGCATCTCGAGAGTCGAGTCCCCGCGACCCTCGACCGGCCGCCGTTAGCGCCTCGCTCCACGCGCGTCGCCTAGTGCGACGCAAAGGGAGGTTGTGTTCGTTCGGAACCTCCCCGTTCGTAAGCCGAGCGACATGCTACCCAGTCATGGGTTGCCATCGTCCGCACCCGTGAAATCGAATCGCGAGGTATTCCATGCAACGAATCAGCACGTGCGCAGCCGTCGCCGCGGTTGCTTTCAATACATTGATTGTTGGCAGCACGATCGCGCAGAGCCGAGCCGACCCGACCGACTCCCAGCTTCGAGTACCGGCAGTGGAGTACGTTTCGCCGTTCGCGAGCTATCAGCGCTATCAAGAGGAAAAGCCTGCCTCGTGGCGTGCGCTGAACGATGAAGTCCTTGGCCTGGGCGGCCACGCCGGACACATCAAGGATGAGGCGTCCAGTGGCGCGAAGCCGGGGGCGGTTCCGGAACGCTCAAGTCCACGGTCGGCGCCCGCGAGTGAATCCAAGCCATCGCAACCGGCCAGCGCCCCGAGCGCCGGCCATTCGACCCACAAGCACTAGGAGGATGAATCGATGCGACCAATTTGTGTCGCGCAGTTCCGCGTAGGCTTCTTGGCGGTGGCCGCACTGACCCTGGCTGGATGTGCAACGTTCTCGCAAGACGGCGGCTTCGGCTCGGTCGAGGCGACGACTCAGCAAAGGTTGGGCACCAATACCAAAGTCATCCGTGCCTCCCAGGACGACAACCGTCTGCAAGACTTCGTCAAGCAACGATTGACTGCACCCCTCTCGGTGGATGACGCGGTTCAAGTCGCGCTTCTCAACAACCGTGGGCTCCAGAGCACCTACGAGGAGTTGGGCATTGCCGAGGCCGATCTCGTGCAGGCGGGTCGGCTCACCAATCCGCACTTCGCATACTTGAACGTACGCAACGGCGAAAGCAAATCAATCGAATGGGCATTGACCTTTCCGATCATCGATTTGCTCACGATGCCGCTACGCAGGAAGATCGAAACGCAGCGCTTCGAGCAGACCAAGCTGGAGGTCTCGAGTCGCGTCATCGACGTTGCATTCGAAACCCGTCGCGCGTACTTCCAAGCGCTCGCAGCGAGCGAAATGGTCACGTACCTCGAGCAGGTGAAGACTGCAGCCGAGGCGAGCGCTGAGCTTGCGAGGCGCATGGCGCGAGCCGGCAATTTCCCGAAGCTCACCCAGATGCGCGAACAGGTGTTCTACGCCGAGACAATCACGCAGCTCGCGCAGGCCAAGCGCGTGGCGCTTTCGGAGCGGGAGCGGCTGACGCGGCTCATGGGGCTATACGGCGAAGACATCAAATTCCGCCTCCCGGGCCGACTTCCCGACCTGCCTGGTCAGCCACCGGAGTGGACCGACCTCGAAGCGAAGGCGATTGCGCAGCGCCTGGATATTCAGGCGGCAAGACGTCAAAGCGAAGGCGTGGCGGAGCTCCTCGGTCTGACGAAAACAACCCGCTTCATCAACGCGCTCGAGCTCGGGCCCGCGCGCACGAAGGAAGGCCACGAGGGCTGGAAGCGAGGTATCGAGTTCAGCCTGCAAATCCCTCTGTTCGACTGGGGCGGCGCGCGCGTCGCCAAGGCAGAAGCGCAGTACATGCAGACCGTCCATCGACTCGCCGAAGTGGCAGTGAACGCGCGCTCAGAAGTGCGCGACGCGTTCTCGATCGCGCGCACCGCGTACGACACCACGAAGCACTACCGCGACGAGATCGTCCCATTGCGCAAGAAGATCTCCGAAGAAAACCTGCTCCGCTACAACGGCATGCTGATCAGCGTCTTCGAGCTGCTCGCCGATGCGCGCGAGCAAGTGACGAGCGTCACGGGCTACATCACTTCGCTGCGCGAATTCTGGCTCGCGGCCACCGACCTGCAGGCGGCGTTGAACGGTCCCGGCGGTGGAAACCTCCGCGTCGCGGCCCCGGGTGGCGGTATGCGCATGCTTCCGAATCCCGCGCTCGCCGGCCATTGAGCACTTACTAGGAAAGCCCTCGAATGCTATCTCGTCGAAGATTTCTGCAGCGTTCCGGCGCAGTCGCACTGGGTGCCGGACTGATATCCCGCGCGGGTGCCGCCACGCTGCCCGAAGCACCCATTCAAGAGTCGCCGAAGACCCAGCCGCCGCTCGCCCCCTCGAGCGGGCGGCCGTACAACCCGGTGGTGACGCTGAATAGTTGGTCATTGCCGTGGCGGATGAATAACGGCTGGAAGGAATTTCACCTGATTGCCGAACCGGTCGTGCGCGAGATCGCACCCGGCATGAAAGCCAATCTGTGGGGCTACAACGGGCAATCACCCGGACCGACGATCGAGTGCGTCGAGGGCGACAAGGTGCGTTTCTTCGTGACCAACAAGCTGCCAGAGCACACCACCATTCACTGGCACGGAATCTTGCTACCCAACGGCATGGACGGCGTAGGCGGTCTCAACCAGCCGCAGATCCCGACCGGCAAGACGTTCGTCTATGAATTCGAGATGAAGCACTCGGGCACGTTCATGTATCACCCGCATGCGGATGAGATGGTGCAAATGGCGATGGGCATGATGGGTTTCATCGTGGTCCATCCGCGAAACCCGAAATTCATGCCGGTGGATCGTGATTTCTGCTTCCTCATCAATGCCTACGACATCGAACCCGGCAGCTACACCCCCAAGGTCAACACGATGCTCGATTTCAACCTGTGGACCTGGAACAGCCGCGCGTTTCCCGGGATCGATCACTTGGTCGTGCGAAAGGACGATCGCGTGCGGATTCGGATGGGCAATCTCACGATGACCAACCATCCGATTCATCTGCATGGATTCAACTTCAGCGTCACTGGCACCGACGGCGGTTGGGTCCCGCGATCCGCGCAATGGCCGGAGACAACGATCGACGTGCCGATCGGCGCCTTGCGCGCGTTTGAATTCGTCGCCGACGCGCCGGGCGACTGGGCGTTTCATTGCCACAAGTCGCACCACACGATGAACCCGATGGGTCACGACGTACCTACGATGATCGGAGTGGACCATCGTGGCGTGGCGCGCCAAATCATGACCCTGGTTCCCGACTATATGGTCATGGGCGAACGCGGCATGGCCGACATGGGCGAGATGGAAATGCCGCTCCCGGACAACACGCTGCCGATGATGACCGGACAGGGGCCGTTCGGTCCCATCGAGATGGGAGGCATGTTCTCCGTGGTCAAAGTGCGCGAAGGACTTGCACGCAACGACTACAGCGATCCCGGTTGGTACAAGCATCCGCCCGGCACTGTCGCTTTCGAATGGAAGGGGGAGCCGCCGAAGGCCGAGCGAGCGTCCGAACCGACCAAGACGGCCGGCACATCGCTAACTGCTCGCAAACCCTCCGGGCACAGCCAACACTGAGCCCGGACTTCCCGCGGAGGATCATGATGATCAAGCACATACTGCTTACCACCCTGCTCGCATCGCTACCTGCGCTCGCGCTCGCGCACGGTGACAGTCACGCCAAGAAAACTGCCAAGCCGGCCGCGATCAGCACCGAAGAGAAGGAGTTCGGCCGCCAAGGTGATCCGAAGAAAGTATCCCGCACGGTCAACATCGACATGGCCGACACCATGCGCTTTACCCCGGCGGAACTTTCGATAAAGCGCGGCGAGACGATCCGCTTCGTCGTCAAGAACAAGGGCCAGGTGCTTCACGAGATGGTGATCGGCACCAAGAAGGAACTCGCCGAGCACGCCGAGCTCATGAAGAAGCATCCGAACATGGAGCACGACGAGCCCTACATGGCGCACGTCAATCCAGGCAAGCAAGAGACGATGGTGTGGCAGTTCACGAAAGCCGGCGAGTTTTTCTTCGGCTGCCTGGTACCTGGACATTTCGAGGCCGGAATGGTCGGAAAAATCATCGTCAGGTGAGCCGGGATGTATGGACCCATCGAAACTCCAAAGAAGCAGTTCGAGTGAACTAAGCCAGGAGAGGAACAGCTCATGAAGAATCACCTGCAAAGCGTTGTAGTGGTAACGATCGGCGCTATCGCTCTAGCCGCGTGCGGACACGGACACCATCACCACGGATCGACAGTGGGTGAGGCCGGGGACGCGAAAGACGTCTCGCGTACGATCGAAGTCGTAATGACCGACAACATGCGCTTCGCGCCCGCCCTGATCAATGTCAAACAGGGCGAGACCATCCGGTTTGTCGTACGGAACAGCGGGCAGGTGAAACACGAGATGGTGCTCGGCACGATGCAGGAGCTAAAAGAACACGCCGAGATGATGAAGAAGCATCCGAACATGGAGCACGACGATCCGAATCAGGCAGTCGCGGATCCAGGTAAAGCCGGACAGATGATCTGGCGATTCACCAAGCCAGGGGAATTCGATTTCGCGTGCCTGCAACCCGGCCACTTCGAAGCCGGCATGGTCGGCAAGGTTCGTGTCGAACCGAAGTAATCCCCAAGCTATCTCTTACGTGTCGATTCGAGGAGAGCATGATATGAAGCACACCACCGCAATCGCTTTGGCGGCCTTCGTTGCACTCTCGATCGGGAGCTTCCGCGCGGCCGCGCAGACGCACAGCCACGACCATGGTGCAGCCGCCGCGCAAGGCAGCTCTGCGATGACCGACGGCGAGGTGCGCAAGATCGACAAGGACGCAGGCAAGGTCACGATCAAACACGCGGAGATCAAGAGCCTCGACATGCCACCGATGACGATGGTCTTTCGAGTGAAGGAGCCCGCGATGCTCGACCGGCTCCAACCCGGCGACAAAATCAAATTCGTCGCCGAGAAGATCGGCGGGCAATACACCGTCACCGGCTTCGAGCCAGCCAAATGAGCTCCGTACTGCTCGCCAATCTTCAGGGCACGCCGAACCGCACCCTCGCGGTCGAACGGTACCGGCATCTCGCCGCGAGCTACGACGAGTCGTGCCGCCACATCGGGGTCATTCGCGCCCGGGCCGTAGCGGCGCTGGAACTCCAAACCGGAGAAACCGTTTTCGATGTCGCGTGCGGAACCGGCGCGCTGTTGCCGGTCCTCGCCGGTGCGGTCGGGCCCACCGGACACGTAGTAGGCATCGAACAGTCGCCCGAGATGGCTGCGCTGGCCCGCAGGCGCATCGCCGCCGAGCGCCTGACAAACGTCTCCCTGCTCCAAACGTCCGTTGAAGAGGCATCCTTTGATCGCCGCGCCGACGCGCTGCTCTTCACTTATACCCACGATGTGCTGCAAAGCACGGCGGCGCTCGAGCGTCTGTCCGTCTCGGCGCGTCCAGGAGCACGGGCAGTGGTCGTAGGCATGTGCCTTCTGCCTTGGTGGCTCGCGCCGGTGAACGTGTGGCTGATATGGCGCGCGCGTCACTATCTGACGACCTATCGGGGCTTGGGCGCTCCCTGGCGGGCCCTTACACCATATTGCCCAGACTTGTCCGTCGAAGAGCGGTTCCACGCGGGCACGAGTTATCTCGCGCGCGGAACTATGCACGCGAAGCCGCTGCGCAACGATCATCGATATGAACGATCGAGCGAATCCAAGCCGGCGTTCTGAACGCGCGAACCTACCCGTCGAGGGGCGCGTTCCTGCTCGTGCGCGCGCTATTGCCTTGGCGCCGACCTGCCGCTTGGATCGCCCGGAATGGAAAGTTCGCGATGCGATCCTTATGAGGTCTTACTCTTTCGCGACGACCACCAATCCCACGTCTTCGCGCGGTACGGTTGAGCACGATGGGCCCCGATCGGTATCCGCACAACGTGATGCATCACCGCGAAGCGTCGGGATATCTGCCGCCGCTACGGTTCCGTTTCCGCACGCGGCTCTATGACGCGCTAGTGCGCCTGGCCTCACGCGAGCGCGCGGTGACGGGCGAGCTCGTGCGCCGCGCGAAACTCCGAAGTGCCGAGCATGCGCTCGATCTCGGCTGCGGCTCCGGTACGCTGTCGGTTGCACTTGCGCTGGCATATCGAGACGCTGCCGTAACGGGGCTGGACGCCGACCTGCACGCGCTAGTACTGGCACAAAAGAAAGCGAAAGGGTGCCGCGCTTTAGTCAACCTCGAACACGGGTTGGTCCAACACCTGCCCTTTGAAGCCTCAACCTTCGATCTCGTCGTCTCGAGCTTGTTATTCCACCATCTCGATCAGACGGAGAAGTACCGCGCATTGTTCGAGGCCAGACGTGTTACGAAGCCAGGCGGGCGGCTCCTGATCGCCGACTGGGGAGCACCAACAGGTGTGGTCTCGCGATTGCTGCTTCGACTACTTCGGACTTTGGACGGACTGGAAACGACGTGCGACCACGTGACCAGAGCCTTACCTGCCTTGATTCGCCAAGCAGGCTTCGACGACGTTCGTGAAGTACAAGCGATCTCAACCGCCCTCGGGGTGATCCATATCGTAGAAGCGCTGCGCGCCGGATCAACATCGGATCCATGTGCGAGTGAAATGTCGACCGTACGTGCTGGGGCGCCGGTTTGGAGACCATCTTGCACATCAAGGTGATCACAGAGACCTCGCCACAATTACTGACGCCACTGTTGATCGCCGGCGGGCTTGCGGCGCTTACCCTCGTGGCCTTTTTGCTGTTCCTTAGATTTCGCCATAAAGTTGGGCCGAGTCATGGCAAGAACCGTCCCAACCGGCGCTCCAATCGAACCCTTCCAAGAACGAAGCGAAAGAAGCCATGAGCGATCGCGATCCTGTATGCGGCACGGAAGTCTCCCGCGCAAGCGCACATCGCCACGAGCTCGGGGACGCGACTTACTGCGTCTGTAGCACCAGCTGCAAGGCGACGATGCGTTCGTGCGCCGCGCGCAACCTCGGCGCGGAGATGATGCGCTCGATCTCGGCTGCAGCACCGGCGCACTAGCCATTGCGCTTGCCACGGTCTATCGAGGCGCACTGGTAACGGGACTCGACGCAGATCTGCACGCACTCGTGCTGGCACAGAGAAACACGATAGCGCGCGGCGCGCAGACAATCTCGAGCACGGGTCGGCTCAGCACCTGCCCTTTGAAGCTTCGAGCTTCGATCTTGTCCTATTGAGATCGCTCTCACTAATCTGACTGCGCGACAACGCTTCGCGGATTGTCGGAGGCTTTTCGTGTAAGGAAGCCCGGCGGTCGATTGCTGGTCGGCGAGTGGGGTCGTTCGAACGGGCTCGTGACGCGCTGGTTGTTCCTACCAGTACTAATCGTTGATGGCGTCGAAACCGACCTCGGACAACGCAACAAGACTCCTACCTAGACTGATACGGGACACTGGATTCGCCGAAGTACGCGGAGTACGGGCGATCTCGATCACGACGCTGCTCGAAGTGATTCGTATCTTCCAAGCGCAGCGCAATGCATCAGCAGTAGGCCTCTACGCATGCGGGACCCCGCCCGCACTACACTAATGCGATCAGCGACCCAGAGTTGATTGTAGGAATGAACCTGACCAGGCTTCGACCGCACACACTAGCAAGCGACTCGCAATAGTTTAGCAAGCAACTTCGTTGCGACGGACTCAACCAAACACCGCCGCGTGCACGCGCGTGTCGGATGTAAGCTCCGGGTGGAAGCTCCCCGCGGTGACGCGATCATCGCGAACGAGCACTGGCTCGCCGCGATACCGCGCCAATACCTCGACAGTCGGCCCAACACGTGTGATTCGCGGCGCGCGAATAAAGACAAGCGGAAGGTGTTGCTCGAGCTCGCTTCGCCCCGAAGTCTCGGGAGCCAACGATGGAGGCTCATCGGAAACGGCTTCGAAGCTTTCGAGCTGGCGGCCGAACGCATTGCGAGCGACATCGACGTCGAGCACGCCGAAGCCGCGCTGCGCCGGTCCAGAAACGTTTTGGGCAATTAGGATAAGCCCTGCGCAGGTTGCGAGCACGGGGTGGCCTGAGCGCAAGAGGCGTACAAGAGGCGCTTCGAGATCGAATCGCTCGATCAGTTCAAGCTGCACCGTGCTTTCACCACCGGGCAAAACCAGCCCCTCGAGACCGGCAAAATCATCCGCAGCCCGCACAAGACGCACGTCATGTCCGCGCTCGGAGAGGATCGTGGCGTGGAGTTCGAACGCGCCTTGCACTGCCAGCACACCAAGCTTGCGTCGCGGGCCGCGAAATCGAGCTTCGGCACTCACACGCCACGCCCCGCGAACCGCTCCGCATCGCCCAGCCCGGCGACAGCGATCGATCGCATGGGCTCTCCAAGCCCCGAACTCGCCTCGGCGAGCTTGCCCGGGTCTTGCCAGGCGCTCACCGCGCTAACGATCGCGCGTGCCCGCCGCGGTGGATCGGCACTCAAGAAGATGCCGCTGCCCACGAATACGGACTCGGCGCCGAGTGCCATACAAAGAGCTGCATCCGCGGGGGTCGCAATGCCACCGGCCGCGAAACTTGGCACGGGTAATCGGCCTCGACCTGCCACTTCGGCCACGAGCTCGAGCGGAGCCCCAAGTGTCTTCGCAGCATGCACGAGTTCATCCTCACCGAGACCACGCAACTGAGCAATCTGGCTCCTCACCCTGCGCAGGTGCCGAACGGCTTCTGCGACATCTCCTGTGCCAGCCTCGCCTTTTGTGCGCAATAGCGAAGCACCCTCGGCGATGCGCCGCAGCGCCTCGCCCAGATCGCGGCACCCGCATACGAACGGCACTCGAAACTCCCGCTTATCGATGTGGAACTCCACGTCGGCGGGCGTGAGCACCTCGCTCTCGTCGACGAAATCGACCTCGAGCGCCTCCAGTATCCGTGCTTCCATGAAATGGCCGATCCGGCATTTGGCCATCACCGGAATACTCACTGCCTGTTGAATGGCGCGGATCATCGCCGGGTCACTCGCACGCGCTACACCCCCCTCTGCACGAATTTGTGCCGGTACACGCTCAAGTGCCATGACAGCACAAGCGCCTGCCTGTTCCGCGATGCACGCCTGCTCGGCATTGACGACGTCCATAATCACGCCGCCTTTGAGCATCTCTGCAAGGCCGAGCTTGGTTCGTGGGCTACTTTTTTCCATGTTGCCGCCTTCGCATACGAGACATGCGTTCAGATCAACTCGGAGAGTTCGAGTCCTGGCACTGGCTTGCGTGAGCGCTCGGACAAGACTTGCTTTATTGCGCTACCGAGGCGGCGCGCACGCTCGACCAGGCGCTCCGCGGGTTCGGCAGAGAATATGAGGCGGATCGCGAGCTCGGGGTGCACGGCTGCTGGAAAGAGGGTGCCAGGGCTAACGAGTACACCACGTCGCTCGGCCTCCGCACTTACCCGTTGTGGGTCGAGCCCAGCCGGAAGCTTCACCCACATCGCCACGCCGTGCGTTGGCACATCCCAACTGAGCGAGCCGGGGAGCGACTCGTAGAGCGCTTGGCACAGTGCATCGCGCTGGGCTCGGTAGATTCCGCGCATGCGTTTCTCGTGCGCACGCAGATACCCGCGCTCCATGAATTCTGCTAGCACCAGCTGCATGCTCGCCGACGTTCCAAGATCAACGATGCGTTTGATGCTCATTAGCACCGGACGCAGCGCAAGCGGCGCCACAACGTAGCCCAAACGAAGCGCTGGGGCAAGGCGTTTGCTGAATGTCGAGATGTGAATCACATCTCCGTCGAGTGTACGCAAATGAGGCAGCCCCTCGCTCTCGTCAAGGACGATGCCCGCTGCGTAATCGTCTTCGATAAGCGGCACGCCGCAGGCGTGCGACCAATCGACGAGGGCGCGGCGCCGGTCGGTACTCAGCGTGCGCCCGGTAGGGTTGTGCGCGTTGGGCATTAGATACAGCCCCTTTATCTCCGGCCGCACGAGCCGCTGAAGGGTCGACACGTCCGGTCCTTCCGCATCCATGGGAACAGGCAGCAGTCGGGCGCCGGCGAGGCCGAACAGATCGATAGCGCCGGCATACGTAGTAGGCTCCACCATGAAGGTATCGCCCGGGTTGAGTAACGCACGGGCGATGAGATCAAGGCCTTGCTGGCTGCCCGAAGTCACGATGATCTCCTCGGCTCGTACCGGCACGCCACGCTCCACTAAGTCACGCGCGATTTGTTCGCGCAAGCGTGCCGCCCCTTCGGCCGGCGCATAGCCCAGCGCGTCGGCCCGTCGTCCATCGAGCACGTGCATGAAGCAACGCCGAAGCAAGGTCCCGGGGATTAGATCCGCATTCGGCTGCATGCGCGCGAGATTGATGGTCTCGTTCGTGTGCAATCCCTGCCGTTTGTGCCGGTCGGCCCGCCCCAGCGCTTCTCCTCGCGCCGCACGCGACACCAGCGAGTTCCACGCGATCTCCAACGTGTTTCTCGATGTCGTTCCAGACAGTGTCGAACGCGGACGATTCGGCGGAGAAATTTCTTCGACGAACGTTCCCCGACCGACCGTCGAACTCACGAAACCCGCCTGCTCGAGTTCCGCGTAGGCTCGCGCCACCGTATTTCGATGAAGTTGCAGTTCAGCCGCGAGCATGCGCGTCGACGGCAGTTTGTAGCGGGGGGGGAACGCACGTGACTCGATGCGCGCCACAACGGCATCGAACAGCTGGCCATGCAATGGCTGCTGCTTGTTCTTCGGATCGAGCCGAATGCCGACGCATGAACTCATCTCGTCCCTCAATAGTGATCATTCTGCGTCGGCAGGAGCACATTAACTAGGGCCAGCGTGCCGATCAGGGTGGAGCCAATTGTGCCAGTATTCGAAACTAATGTAGTCCATTTGCAGATCAAAACGCCCTCTCACGTCGGGCCGCGAGCGTCCGCGCCCCCTTCGCAAGCGGTTCAGCACTCGGGCCAGTTTCCCCGACAGCCGACGCGTTACCCGGACGAAACGAAGCGTGTGGAACGATGAACGATCGCCAGAGTCCTATTCCGATCGACCTTGGCAACGCTGCAGCGGGGCGAGGAATCGCAGTGAATAGTTGCCCTCCAAAAACCAACGTTGTCCAGGAGCTTGCGACCTGAGCTTGGAGATCTATGTGAACGATTCTCATCGTCAGCGAGTGAAAGCGCCCACGGGTGCCTTGCCCTCGCAGGATGCTGCGCGTCAGCACGAATACACAGACCTGCCGTATACATCGGAGCCGCGCCCCGGCAGCGCGGAACGCGATCCCGTGTGCGGCATGAGCGTCGCGCCCTCGAGCGTGCATCATCACGAACACGGTGGCGCGCGTTACTACTTCTGCAGCGTCGGATGCAAGGCGAAGTTCATAGCCGATCCCGTCAAGTTCACCCACGGATCGCCCGAGAAGCCTGCGCGGGCCGCCTCACGACTCGACGCCCGCGCACCAGCCGATGCCGGCTATACCTGTCCGATGCATCCGGAGGTGGTCAAGCCAGGACCAGGCGATTGTCCGATCTGTGGCATGGCCCTTGTGCCAATGGGTGCTTCGAACGAAGCGGCCGAGGCGAAAGAACTCGCTGATCTCACCCGTCGCATGTGGAGCGGGATTGGGTTGTCGATTCCGCTCGTCATGCTCGCAATGGCGCCCATGATCGGTGTCATGGAGCCGTTCGGGTTGCGCCCTACAGTGCGCGGTTGGGTGGAGTTCGTCTTGGGTACGCCGGTCGTGCTTTGGGTCGGTGCGCCGATCCTGCGCAAGTTCTGGGTGTCGCTCGAAACCTGGGCGCTAAATATGTACTCCCTGATTGGCCTGGGCGTGGGCTTGGCCTACGTGTTCAGCCTGGTCGCGCTACTCTTCCCTGAGATCTTTCCGGTTCAATTCCGCGAGCACGACGGCGCTGTCGGCAAGTATTTCGAAGCGGCAGCGGTCATCGTGACGCTGGTGATCCTGGGCGATGTGCTGCAGATGCGCGCGATGGGGCAAACGAGTCAGGCGATCAAGGAATTGCTGAAACTCGCGCCGAGCACGGCCTCGCGATTGCGCGCGGACGACTCCGAAGAACAGATTGCGCTCGAAGCGGTGCAGATCGGCGATCGCCTTCGGATCAAGCCCGGCGAGAAGGTTCCAGTCGACGGGATCATCATCGACGGCAGGAGCCACGTCGATGAATCGATGATCACTGGAGAGCCGATCCCGGTTTCCAAGACGACCGGCGATCACGTTACCGGGGCTACGATCAACGGTAACGGAGCGCTTGTGATGCGCGCGGAACGGATCGGTTCGGAGACGCTGCTGGCAAGAATTATCGGCATGGTGCAAGCGGCGCAGCGCACACGCGCTCCGATCCAGCGCCTAGCCGATCTTATCGCGGCCTACTTCGTGCAAATCGTCGTCGTCATCGCTGTCGTGAGCGGCCTGATCTGGTGGTTCTTCGGCCCAGAACCGCGATTCGTCTACGGATTGATCAACGCAGTCGCCGTGCTCATCATCGCTTGCCCGTGTGCGGTGGGCCTCGCGACACCGATTTCCATGACTGTCGCGATGGGCCGCGGTGCGCAAGGGGGCATCCTCTTTCGCAACGCCGAGGCCATCGAACGCATGCGCGACATCGACACCGTGGTCGTCGACAAGACGGGAACGCTTACGCTGGGCAAACCGGCCCTGGTCGGCTTCGAAACGGCGCCAGGGATGGCTGAGCAGCAGGCGCTCGGATGGGTGGCGAGCGTCGAGCAGTCGAGCGAGCACCCGATCGCGAGCGCCATCGTAATCGGAGCGCGCGAGCGCGGCGCGAACATTCAACCCGCCAGCGCGTTCAACGTCGAAAACGGCAAAGGCGTCACGGCACAAGTCGAAGGGCGGAACGTCTTGATTGGCAGCCGGGCGTTTCTGGCCAGCCTTGGCATCGATGTGGCTCCCTTCGAAGCAACGGCACAACGTTGGCGAGCCGAAGCCAAGACGGTAGTGTTCTTCGCGGTCGATGGTAAGCCCGGTGGACTGCTCGCGGTGGCGGACCCGATCAAGGAAAGCACTCCGCAGGCGCTCGCGGGCTTGAAGCAGCTGGGCGTACAAGTGGTCATGCTCACCGGTGATGCACGCGCAACGGCTGAAGCCGTCGGCGAGCAACTGGGCATCGACGAGGTCCTCGCCGAAGTATTACCCGAGCACAAAGCCGCACACGTGAAAGCGCTGCAGGCGAAGGGCCATAAGGTTGCGATGGCCGGCGACGGCATCAACGATGCGCCGGCGTTGGCACAAGCCGATGTCGGCATCGCCATGGGGACCGGCACGGATGTCGCGATGGAAGCGGCCGGCATCACATTGGTCAAAGGCGATCTACGCGGGATCGTCCGTGCGGCGATGCTCTCGCGCGCCACCATGCGCAATATCAAGCAGAACTTGTTCTTCGCGTTCTTCTACAACGCGGCGGGCATTCCGATCGCGGCCGGTGTGCTTTACCCCGTCTTCGGTGTTTTGCTTTCGCCGATCATTGCCGGCATTGCGATGGCTGCCAGTTCGATATCGGTGGTCCTCAATGCACTGCGACTGAAGCGCGCCGCGATGGAATGAATCGACCCATCTGAGCGCGCGAACCGGCACCGGCAAACGCGGTGCACGCCCACCAGGCAGCAAGGGATTCAGTCAGTCGCATGTCCCGTCCTAGCTTCGTCCTAAAGCGTCACCGTTTGGGTGCGGGTGCCCGGAAGGGATCTACGCGCTCCCCAAAGTACCCCGGCACACGCCACGGAAGCAGATCGAGGCAGGCCACACGATCGAGACTGGTCATCATCTCACAACGCCACGCGTAGTCTTCGGCGCGCCGCGCGGCCTCCGAACTCACTTCCGCGCTCGGCCGACCGGTCGGTCCCGGACTCGCGCACGCCGACAACGCGATGACCAGGACGCATACGCATCTGGACGATGGTTGGATCATTGAACTTGCCTCGCTCGTAGAAGAACTTACCGGCCACCTGGGGTGCGGAGCCTGTCGACCACCCTAGGCGTATGTGCAGGACGCAAGTCAAGGCCTGGGCACGACAGTCGGGACCTTCAGATGCCCACGATCACGGGCTCGTTTCGATGATCGAGACGACGCACGACCGCCCGCCGTTTCCCATTTGGGGGCGGATCTACCGCGTACGTCGACGTTCCGTGTCGCGTGTTTCGTGACACCTGTCCTCGTTACGGGTTGAGGGGGCCGATCCATCACTTGCGCCGTCGTTCTCCATGATGGAGCCAGTCCCGGCTAAGGCCTGCGAATGGCACTTACGAAACGACCACGCCAAGCCAGTGGGAGCGACTGTCACGACGGAGGCATACTCGGCGTGGCGCGCTCAGACTCCTCAAAGAATTCTCTGCTTACGTCGATCAACGCGCGATCCAAGGCCCCCGCGTGCTCGACTTCCGTTGCCTCGCGGCGACTTGGCGCAAGCGATCGCGCAATCGGGCGCGGGAAGCGTCGTCGTGATCGTTTTGAGCCCTGAGAGCATCACGGACGCAGGCGCGAGACTCGATAGCGGCGAACTCAGCGGCCGCGTCACGTTCATTGAAGGCCAGCCGAAGTCTATTCCCCTGTCCGATGCTTCGATCGATACCATCTCATGCTTTGATGCGATGGAGCAGTAATCAAAAACGAAGCGATCGTCCCGGAATGGCGCCGTGTGTTGGCGCCGCACGGACGCGTGTTCATCAAATGGATGCCGTGGGCACATCCGCACGGCCATCACTTCTACCCGTTGATCAACATTCCCTGGGCGCACTTGTTCGTCTCTGAGGGTAACGTTTCTGCGCGCTGCGAACGGTGCCATGCGCGCCAATCCGTTCGCCGGTCAAAACACGCTGACCGACTATCTGAACCGACTCTCTACACGCAAGCTCGAGGCGGCGTGCAGGAAGGCCGGGCTGGCGGTTGCACGCAAAGAAGCGATCCCGTTCAGCGCCAATCGCGCGCCATCAAGCGCGGACTGTCCGCTCTCCCTCCGTATCGGACCCGTTCTGTTCAGCCGTCGCATACGACCTTGGCGCCGTCTAGTGGTGCCGCTACTGCGGAGCGATCTTCGCGAGCTTGACGTATGTGGCCCATGGCGGTTTTTGTTGGAAGCAGCACCCAACGTATCAAGTTAGGACGACTCGGCGTCTTGGAACTCCCAGGGCGCCGAGCTTTATTACCAGCAGAGCGGGCAGCCCGCGTAGGCAAAAGTCGCCGCCGCCAACAGCACCGCTCCGAGTACCGCATTAACAAGCTTCATTGATACCTCCATGTCATCCGTTGTAACGGCGCCCTGCGACGCCTCGGAAGCACGGCGTGCGCTCCCGGATTGTATTTTTAAAGTTCCAGCCACTGGAAGATCAACCACCATTTTCCTGGGCTGGACGGTGGTCCGGCAACTTTGCGGTACCGCGCAGCAAGGCCTCGACCGGTGTGGGAACCATGACCGACCCCAATTCCGCTGGGGTCTTACCTTCAAGCGCCAGCACACGAGCTTCAAGCGCGCCAAGCTCGTCGCGCAACGCTTCGAGCGAGCGAATGGCCTCGTGCACTTCGTTCAGCCTCCGTGCCACGAGACGCTTGAGCAATGGGCGCGCCGCGCACCCGCAAGGCGGACCGGACTCGTATTGCTCGAGGAGTTGCCGCACGTCATTAAGCGAGAACTGCAGGCGGCGTGCCTCCTTGACAAAGCGTAGGCGCTCGATTTCTCGGACTTCGAATAAGCGACGGCCTAAGGAAAACCTGCCGCCTTTTTCGCGCGGAGGCGGCGGCACGACCCCGACCTCCTCGTAGTAACGAATCGTCTTCGGACTCATGCCGAGAACACGCGCTGCACTTCCAATCGTTCGCTTCATGGCGAATCCTTCAATAGGACAAATCGCGCGATGTCGATGCTCGAGCGGTAACGCTGTTGGGCAGCGTCGCGCGAAATTTTGTGAAACGCCTCCAGCTCGTCATGTGCGGCCGCTTGTGCCTGCCCTTCTTGCCGAGTTCGTTCGATCGCATTTTCCAGTGCACGTTCCCATGACTCGAGCGGTGCCGCGAGCGCGGAAAGAGAGGTTAGAGCAGTTAAAGTCACGACGAGCGCTCAGGCAAGATGTCTCATATTGGTCTCCATGATCTCAACGCGATCGTCGCTCCGCGAAGATCACGAATTGCCATGGAACTTTCCAGCCCGTCGGCGTATCATAAAAACCCTATGAGCTGGATTCGCACCTCCGCGCGCCGAACTATCGCGATCACCTGTCTCGCGATGCTCGCGTTCGCGCAGCTCGCGTTTGCGGCGCAAGGGTGCTTCGGTTCGCGAACCTCCGCGCCGGTCTCCGACGAGGGGTGCACGCTCGAGCGCTTGCTGTGCTCCGCGCACTGTCAGGCGGAAGAACAGGCATCCGGTGGTGTCGATCTGTCGATTCCCGATGTGGCGGATTTTTCGCCGCTTGCATTGATCGCCGTAACCTGGCTGCTGTCAGCCGACACGGTCCGCACACCGTCGACGCGCGAATCCCAGCGAGCGCGTCCCCCACCTGCCTTTCGCGTCAATCTGCGTCTTCTCAACTAGCCCCTGATCGATGGCGCGGCCCGCGAAAGCGCGGCTGCTGTGTTGGTTCGATCGGTGGCGTCATGAATGCCGGCGGCGGAGTTGCTTCAGTCACCCGCGGCTGGCGCTCCGGATCTCGCGTCCGGCGTGGCACGCACCTAGAACGGCAGCGCTCGTGAACTCTCCCGAACAGGGACAGTCGCGAAGGCAGCTGTAACTCCAATCTACCGGTGTCGGGAGTTCGCGATGAAACGCTCGATTCGTTCAGCTATGCGCATTGCGCTGACCGCAATCTCACTGCCGGTCTTGGCAGCTCGCGATCAATCGCAGCACCTCACTCCCCAGATGCACTAAGCGATGAAGCGAAGAGTCTTTTTGCTCGGGTCATTCGCGGCGCTTCAAGCCAGCTGTGCGTTGCGTCCGGGATCGCGAATCGAT
Source organism: uncultured beta proteobacterium (assembly GCA_902825905.1). Lineage (GTDB taxonomy): Bacteria > Pseudomonadota > Gammaproteobacteria > Burkholderiales > SG8-39 > CADEDU01. The sequence continues at coordinate 28,077 of CADECO010000004.1, read as the reverse complement.
TTACCCGAACCTGCGACCGCACCTGCTAGCGCGCACTCGGGCATAGCGCCACGCCTCGCGTTGGTTTTGAGCGGCGGATCGCGACGCGGTTTTGCCCACATTGGTGTCCTGCGGGTGTTGGAGCGCGCTGGTATCGAACCAGATCTGGTAGTGGGTACGAGCGCCGGCAGCATCGTCGGGACGCTGTATGCCGCGGGCTGGTCTGCGGAGGCGATCGAGGGCGAGAGTCCGCGGCTGCGCCTGGACCAACTCGCCGGTCTCGGCTGGCCGATCCTGGGGCTGTTCGATGCATTCGGCCTCGAAGACTTCATCAACGAACGCGTTGGGCATCGTCCAATCGAGTCGCTGCCGCGGCGCCTCTGCATCGTCGCGACTGATCTGCGCGATGGGGAGCCGATCGGCTTCGTCCGCGGCAACGTCGGCCGCGCAGTACGCGCCTCCTGCAGCATTCCAGGCCTGTTGCAACCGACTTGGATCGCCGGCGCTCCCTATGTCGACGGCGGTTTGTCACGACCGCTTCCGGCGGAGACTGCACTAGAGGCGGGTGCGCAATTCGTCGTTGGCGTGAATGTGATCTACGACCCAGCCGAGATGACGCCCGGCAATCCGTTGTCGGTGGTCAACAAGAGTCTGTTGATCATGATCCACCGCCTCGCGAAGCTCCAGTCGACGTGGGCGCACGTCCTCATCGCCCCACAGCTGCCGCCTGAATCGGAAATCACGCTCGCCAATCGCACCGACATTATCGAGTCGGGCGAGCGCGCGGCGCACGCGGCATTGCCGCGATTGAGACAGCTATTGGAGTCGCTCTGATGAATTCAATATCCAACGAAAAGCCGCTCGCTACACTTCGTGGATGGCCGGAGCTGCCGATCGGGCTATTCGCGTTTCTTCTGCACTTCGTGTGGGAGTTCATACAGGCGCCGTTTTGGGTAGGAATGGCGGAACTCCAGCATTGGGAGGGCGTGCGCACGTGCACCGTAGCAACACTTGGTGATGTGCTGATCGCACTGGTTGCGTTCTGGATCGGGGCCCTTGCGGCGCGATCACGCGCGTGGCTGCTGATCCCTAAACCAGCGCCGACGGCGATCTACATGATCGTCGGGCTCGCGCTCACGATGATCTACGAGTTCCTCGCCACCGGCCCGCTTGCGCGCTGGGAGTACGCCGACATCATGCCCCGCCTGCCGGGACTAGGGACCGGGCTTGTTCCGGTCTTGCAATGGCTGACGCTCCCCGTCGCGACGCTCTGGCTTGCGCGCCGTTACCTGTGGGGCGGACTGGTGCTGTCGCGCAATGGAGCGCGATGAGCATCGTGCACGCGTCGCCGGTTTGAACGATCAACAACAGGAGCAGTCCATGCAATCGACGCAGTTCTCTGGTGCAAGTGCGGGTCGATACGTACTTGCTCTCGTAATGCTCGTCCCATTTATCGCGCTCGGACAAATCAGCGTGTCCGCGCCGCTCACGCTGGATGAGGCTGTTGCGCTCGGCGTTGCACGATCCTTCAAAGTGGCCTCGCAATCGCAGGCGGTGCAAGGAGCGGCCGAGGTCGTTGGCCGCGCGAGCGAGCTGCCCGATCCGAAGCTGCGCTTCGGGCTGGAGAACCTGCCGGTGACTGACAACGACCGATTTCGCTACGACCGCGATTTCATGACGATGCAACGCATCGGCGTGATGCAGGAGTTCCCACACGGTGACAAGCGCGCTGCCGCGCGATCGAGAGCGCAAAGTGAGGTTGTCGCGGAGCGCGCCGGCCTCGCGCGCGAACGCGCGGCGGTGCGACGTGAAACGGCTATCGCGTGGATGGAGTACGCCTACGCGCAGGCGGTACGCGCCCAGCTCGACGAGCTGGACCAGCAAGTCGGCTTCGAGGTGGAAGCAAGCGTGCCGGCGCTGGCAGTTGGACGTGCGACAGCGGCGGAAATCTTCACGCTGCGTGGGGTGCGCGAGGCGCTGCGCGATCGCGCGATTACGCAGGATCGCATGGTGCAGCGTGCTCGTGTTGATCTCGTGCGCTTGACCGGTGCATCCGCGTCAGTCTTGCCCGGCCCCGTTCCGGATACCACCGCACCACCCTATTCGACAGCACAGATCCCGCAGCGGCTCGAGCGCCATCCGGCGCTTCTCACCGCGCTCGCGCAAACACGCATGGCGCAGGCGGATGTGCAAAAGGCGCGCGCCACAAGAGCACCTGACTGGGCGGTAGAGCTCTCTTTCGCCCGCCGTGAGCCTGCCTTCTCGAACATGGTCTCGCTGATGGTCCAGATGGATCTGCCGCTGTGGGCCGAGCGCCGGCAGGACCGCGATGTCGCGGCGCGCTTGGCGAGTCTCGAGCGGGCACGAACGCTAGTGGCAGAAGCGCGTCGGAGCGCCGAGGCCGAGCTGCTGCTCTATCTCACCGATCACGAGTCAGCGCAGCGACGCGCACAACACCACCAGCACGCTCTGCTTCCTACAGCGCGCCAGCGCACCGCCGCGGCCACGGCCGCTTATCGAGGCGGCAAGGGAGCGCTTACCGCGGTGCTGGAAGCGCGCCGTGCGGAAAACGAGATCGCGATCGACACGCTTGGCGCCGAGCGCGAGCGCGCGCTCGCGTGGGCGAACCTGCGCTATGCGTTGCTCGATGAAGACGAGCGCACCAACGTGGAACGAGAGGACTGAACAATGAAACGAGTCGCTATTGCTTCGATCGTGCTCCTCGCCATGGCGGGCGCTGGCGCAACCGGCTACTGGCTTGCCGTGCGCAACATGGGTTCGATGGCGGAGGCTAGCCCCTCCCAACAGGCTTCGACATCGGGAGAGAACGCGACTGAGATCGACGGCGTGGTGCAGGACAAGACCGGCAAGCGCGTCCTCTACTGGCACGATCCGATGTTCCCGCAGCAGAAGTTCCAGAAGCCGGGCAAGTCGCCCTTTATGGACATGATGCTGGTGCCGGTGCACGCGGAGTCGGGCGGCGAAGAAGGCAAGGTGTCGATCAATCCGCGCGTAGTGCAGAATCTGGGCATTCGCACGGCCCGCGCCGAGATGGGGGTGCTCGAGCAGAAGCTCGAGGCAGTAGGCAGCGTCGAGTACAACGAGCGCGGCGTCGTAGTCGTGCAGCCGCGGACCGGCGGGTTCGTGGAGCGCGTGCATGCGCGGGCACCACTCGATCCGGTGCGCAAAGGCGGGCCGCTGGTCGAGTTGCTCGTTCCAGACTGGGCTGCCGCGCAGCATGAGTTCCTCTTCTTACTCAAGAGTGACGCGCCCGCCAACCGCGATCTGGTTGTCGCAAGTCGCGAGCGCCTGCGCCTACTCGGTATGAGCGAGGGTGAGATCGCCGCGGTCGAGCGCGAAGGCATTCCTCGCTCGCGCATCGCCATTGTCTCGCCGATCGATGGGGTGATCGCTGAGCTCGGGGTGCGCGAAGGCATGACTGTGATGGCGGGGGCGATGCTCTATCGCCTGGTCGATCTCTCTACGGTGTGGGTCAATGCGGAGGTTTCCGAAGCGCAGACCGCGTGGGTGCGTCCCGGGGATCGCGCCGAGGTGAGAGTCGCGGCATGGCCCGGTCAAGTCTTTCGTGGAGTGGTCAGCGCCCTCCTGCCCGAGGTAAACGCGGCCACGCGTACGCTGCGCGCGCGCATCGAGCTTGCGAACCCTGACGCGCGCCTCAAACCGGGCATGTTCGCGACGCTTGCCTTTTCGTCCCACCGCGGTGAGAAGCTCGCAATCGTCCCCTCCGAGGCGGTGATCGAAACCGGCATGCGCAAAGTCGTCATCCTCGCCGAGGGTGAAGGCAAGTTCCGCCCGGTCGATGTCGAAGTCGGCTTCGAGATGGACGGCAAGACCGAGATTCGCAAGGGCGTAAAGGCCGGTGACACCGTCGTCGTGTCGGGTCAATTCCTAGTCGATTCGGAAGCGAGCCTGAAGGGCACACTCACGCGATTGCAGGAGATGCCGGGTGCTCCAGCCGAGAACCCGTCCTCCGGTCGCACTGTCAACGGCCTACATCGCGGCCTGGGCAAGGTGAACGAAATCAACAGGAAGACCGGCGAGATCAACCTTAGCCACGACCCGATGCCTTCGATCAAGTGGCCGGCAATGACGATGGGATTTCGGGTCGAGGATGAGAAGGCGCTTGCCGGGCTCAAGAAAGGCGACTTCGTCGAGTTCGACATGCGCGGCGAGCCGGACAAAGATGGCAACTACGTCATCGTTCGCATCGCACCGAAGGGAGCGAAGAAATGATCGCCGGATTGATTCGCTGGTCGATCACGAATCGCCTCCTGGTATTGATCGGGACTTTCCTGGTCGCCGCCTGGGGGGGGTGGGCGGTGCTGCGCACGCCGCTCGATGCGATTCCTGACTTATCGGATGTGCAAGTGATCATCCGTACGCCATTCCCGGGTCAGGCGCCGCGCATCGTCGAGGATCAGGTGACCTATCCGCTCGCCACGACGATGGTGTCGGTGCCCGGCGCGAAGACGGTGCGCGGGTATTCGATGTTCGGCGATTCGTTCGTGTACGTGCTGTTCGAAGACGGCACCGACCCGTACTGGGCGCGCTCGCGCGTGCTCGAATATTTGAATCAGGTGCAGTCGCGACTGCCCGCGAGCGCGAAGCCTGCACTCGGCCCTGATGCGACTGGAGTCGGCTGGATCTATCAGTACGCACTCATCGATCGGAGCGGTCGCCACGATCTGGGGCAACTGCGCGCGCTGCAGGACTGGTTTCTGAAGTACGAGCTCAAAGCGGTGCCGAACGTCGCCGAGGTCGCCAGCGTCGGCGGTATGGTGCGCCAATACCAGATCGTGCTCGACCCCGATCGGCTGCGCGCGTACGGAATTACGCACAACCGGGTGATCGAGGCAGTCAGAAACTCCAACCGGGAAACCGGTGGCTCGATCGTCGAGCTGGGTGAAGCCGAGTACATGGTGCGCGCGAGCGGTTATCTGCGCACTTTGGACGACTTCCGCTCGATTCCGCTCAAGACCACCGATCGCGGCGTGCCGGTGCGGCTCAGTGACGTCGCGCGGATTCAGATCGGACCGGAGATGCGCCGCGGCATCTCCGAGCTCGATGGCGAAGGCGAGGCCACCGGCGGCATCATCGTGATGCGCTCGGGCAAGAATGCGCTCGAGACGATCGCCGCGGTGAAGGCGAAGATCGCCTCGCTGAAGTCGAGCATGCCGCCTGGGGTCGAGATCATCGAGACCTACGATCGTTCGGACCTCATCAAGCGTGCGGTGTCCCACCTTACCGACAAGCTGATCGAAGAGTTCATCGTCGTCGCGCTGGTATGCTTCGTGTTCTTGTTCCACCTGCGCTCCTCGCTGGTGGCGATCGTCAGTCTGCCGCTCGGCATCCTGGCCGCGTTCATCGTCATGTTTTACCAAGGGGTGAACGCCAACATCATGTCCCTAGGCGGCATCGCGATCGCTATCGGCGCGATGGTCGATGCAGCGGTGGTGATGATCGAGAACGCGCACAAGCACGTCGAGGCGTGGCGCCACGCGCATCCCAGCGAATCATTGCAGGGGCCTGAGCACTGGCGCGTGATCGGCGAGGCGGCGAGCGAAGTGGGACCGGCGCTGTTCTTCAGCCTGCTCATCATTACGCTGTCGTTCGTCCCGGTCTTTGCCCTCGAAGCCCAGGAAGGGCGACTATTCTCGCCGCTCGCGTATACGAAGACCTATGCGATGGCCGCCTCCGCCGGTCTGGCGGTCACGCTGATTCCGATCCTGATGGGTTATCTGATTCGGGGGCGTATCCCCGACGAACGCAAGAACCCGCTCAATCGACTGCTGATCGCACTCTACGAGCCGGTGTTGCGCGGCGTGTTGCGTGCACCCTGGTTGGTACTGGCCCTGGCGATCGTTGCGCTCGCGGCGACGTGGTTTCCCGCGAGTAGGGTCGGCGGGGAGTTCATGCCCCCGCTCGACGAGGGCGATCTGCTCTACATGCCCTCCGCGCTGCCGGGCCTCTCGCCCGGCAAGGCCGCGGAGATCTTGCAGCAGACTGATCGCTTGATTGCGACCGTACCGGAGGTCAAGCGCGTGTTCGGCAAGATCGGGCGCGCCGAGACAGCGACCGACCCCGCACCGCTCGAAATGGTCGAGACCACCGTGCAGCTGAAGCCGAAAAATGAGTGGCGGCCGGGCATGACAGTCGAGAAGCTTATCGAGGAGCTGGACAGCATCGTCAAGCTGCCGGGCTTGGCGAACATCTGGATCCCGCCCATTCGCAATCGTATCGACATGCTCGCGACCGGCATCAAGAGCCCGCTTGGCATCAAGGTCGCCGGCACCGATCTGGCGGTGATCGAGCGCGTCGCGGGCGAGATCGAGCGCGTGGTGAAGGACGTGCCTAACGTCACCTCCGCACTGGCCGAGCGAATCACCGGTGGGCGCTACATCGACGTGAAGGTGCTGCGCGAGGAGGCGGCGCGCTTCGGCATGACCGTGTCCGACGTGCAATCGGTCGTGACGGCGGCGATCGGCGGGGAGAACATCGGCGAGACGATCGAGGGCCTGCAACGCTTCCCAATTAGCGTGCGCTATCCGCGCGAGTTGCGCGACTCGCTCGCGAAGCTGCGCAATCTTCCGATTGTGACCGAGCGCGGCGCGCAGATTCCGTTGCAGGCGGTGGCCCATCTGTCGATCGTCGATGGACCGCCGATGCTGAAAAGCGAGAACGCGCGACTGTCGGGTTGGATCTACGTCGACATCCGCGGGCGCGACCTCGCATCGGTGGTCGAGGATGCCAAGCGCGCAGTGGAGCAGAACGTGAAGCTCCCGCCCGGCACGTCGGTGAGCTGGTCCGGTCAGTTCGAGTATCTCGAACGCGCGAAAGCGCGGCTGACCGTCGTGGTGCCCTTCACGTTGCTGATCATCTTCATGTTGCTATATCTCACCTTCAATCGACTGTCCGAAGCGCTGCTCATCATGGCGACATTACCGTTCTCGCTGGTGGGTGGGTTTTGGCTGATGTGGTGGTTAGGTCACAACCTGTCGGTGGCAACTGCCGTCGGCTTCATCGCGCTTGCCGGCGTGGCTGCCGAGTTCGGCGTGATCATGCTGATCTATCTCCGCCAGGCGATCGATCGGCGTACCGCGGACGGCGCAGTGCTCACGCGCGAGGCGCTGCTAGAAGCGATTCACGAGGGGGCGGTGCTGCGCGTGCGACCCAAAGCGATGACGGTCGCCGTGATCCTCGCCGGCCTTGCGCCGCTCATGTGGTCGGACGGAACCGGCGCCGAAGTCATGCAGCGCATCGCCGCGCCGATGATCGGCGGCATGGTGAGCGCGCCGCTGTTGTCGATGATCGTGATCCCAGGGGCGTACTACTTGATGAATCGGGCGGCAATTCGCCATGCGACGAGAGCAAGAGTGCGTGAGGAGGCCGCGATGTCGCGCGCGAGTGGCCCGGCTGTATAAGGCAGCACGCGATGAACATTCAAAACACAAAAAGGAGGCTAAACATGCGGTGGAACCTTACTTCACGAGTCCGCACGCTGATGCTGGCCGGCGCGTTAGCAGGCTGTGCCGGGAACGAAGTCGTTTCACGAGGGGACCCCCTGGAACGCGTCAATCGAGCGGTTTTTTCGGTGAACGACACGCTCGACACCTACGCGCTCACGCCGGTTGCGAAAGCCTATCGCGACTACCTACCTGGACCGATTCGCACCGGCATCCGCAACTTCTTCGCGAATCTGGATGACGTGTGGATCGGTGCGAACAATTTGCTACAGGGAAAGGTCGGTGATTCGCTGAATGATTGGATGCGCGTGGTCATCAACACATCGTTCGGCATCGGCGGTCTGTTCGATACCGCAACCGAGGCGGGCTTGGAGAAACACAACGAAGACTTTGGTCAGACGCTCGCCCGCTGGGGCCTGGCGAGCGGTCCGTATCTCGTGCTTCCCCTGTTCGGGCCCAGTACCGTGCGCGACGGCTCGGCGTATCTCACCATCGACTCGCGCGCCGGACCATTGCCATTGTTTGCCGACGCGGTGACGAACGCGCACGAAATTGCGCTACGTAACACGCTGGCGGCGACGTCGAACATTAGTTTCCGGGCGAGCGCGCTCGACTCGGTCGATCTTCTCGAGCGGGCGGCGCTTGATCGCTATGTGTTCGCGCGCGAAGCGTTCATGCAGCGCCGGCGCCATCTGATTCACGACGGCACACCGCCACGCGAATCGGATCCAGACGAAAAGTCGGGGCTTTCGGCGCCAAGTGCGGATTCGCCCGCGCCAGACGTCACCGTGAAGACGAAATGAGCAGGTCCAATGTGTAGCGACGCACCCGAAGGCCGCCGCTGCCACCGCGTTCGACGATCCTTTCCGCAGCAGCAAGTACTCGCCCTAGCGCGCATCCTGTGTCGAGCCTGAACCGACCGACCGTGACAATTGAATCTCAGGCTCGCTCACCGTACGCTCGCCGAGCGACTGCGCCGTGAGGACACGGTGCGCACGCGTTCTCGGCCGACGTGGGCTCGATGTGCCACATGGAGGCAATGCCCGGCATGGACGCCATGCATGAGAGACGAGACACTGCATGGCGCTGATGAACCGCTAGGCAATGGCTGCGCGCCGCTCTCCGCTCAACGGCAATGGTCGCCGCGCGATGTCTCGGCGTGGGGCGATTCCCGCTGCAGCGCCGCGCGGATGTGCGGCACGGCTGCTGCGCCTGCTTTCTCCCCGGCTATCACGAGCGCCTCGCGGTTTCCCCAGTTTGCGGAACCCGCGAGGCCGAGCTCTGGCTGGATCAGCACATCGGCGGCTACCGCCTCGCAGCGGGCCAGTGTCCGACTCATGATCTGGAACGTCTGAAGGAACAGATTGAACGGATTGGCGAGATTGGTTTCCTCGGGCGGATATCCTACGTCCACCGCGACGACAGTCTGGGCGCCAAGTGTGCGCGCGACCCTTACGGGCAGCGGGCTCACTGCGCTACCGTCGATATAGTCGCGCCCGTCGATTCGCGCCGGCCGCATCAGAAAGGGAATGCTGCTCGACGCACGCACTGCGCGGCCGACGTTGCCCCGCCCGAAAGCGACGAGCGCACCGGTCTGCAGGTCTGCCGCGATCGCGATGAACGGGATGGGAAGCGTTTCGAGCCGCCTTGCACCGACCTCGCGATTGACAAGCGTCTCCAGCGCCTCACCGCGGACCAGCCCGAAGCGCGTACGCCCGCGCAGCACGTCGAAGAACGTATAGTCGAGATCGAGGATGTCACGCCAGTCGGCGTCGGGCACGCGCCGCGCAAGTTCTTCGGCAGACTGGCCCGCCGCATAGATCGCGCCGGCAATGCCGCCCGCGCTCGAACCGACTATGAGATCGGGCTGCAGGCCGTTCGCCTCGAGTGCCTTGAGCACTCCGATGTGAGCGAACCCGCGCACCGCGCCGCCGCCCAGCACCAAAGCCAGTCGTGGCGCGGGGAAAATCGGTTGCTTCAGGTCTATCGCCCCAGGCGGATCGAGTTCGGGCGTGACTGAAGGGGCGGTTGCGCAACCTGCCGCGATCAGGGTTGCTAATACGAGCGCCGCCGCGTGAGCACTACGCACGGTCAGCGCTCGCAGCGCACGATCGCCTTCGCGCACTGCACGATGGACGCATGCGTGATCCGCCTCAATTCCACGATTCGTCGCGATCGAACCGCGATGGTTTCGCAAATTGCCGATTGGTTCCAGAAAGTGGACGGCATTCGAACACCGATGATGCGGGGCACGGTGACCAGGCCCTGAGGGATCTCGGTCCGGCACTTCGTCTGAAAGTCCTTGGGAAGTGATCGCGTGAACCGATTCAAGCCTGGAGTCCGCGCGATGGTGAGGGCACTCTTGGTTTGGGGCGCAGCGGGGTGCACCACGCAAGGTGCGTCCAAAGGGGACGACGCCTGCAATCCGGGTCTGGTCCATCCAAGCAAGAACAACCTCCTCTTCTGGTCCCGCTGTCGCGACTCCGATACGGTGCCGGTGTTCGTGCATGGCGGCGTGTCCCGATAGTTTGGAAGCATGGCAGAACACCAAGGCCCTGGGTTTCTGGGGTGGGCGGTGGCGGCAGAAGTCCTTCTTCGTACGCTCGCCGCCCACTGAGCGCACACTCTACTGCCTTGGATTGCGGCGCACGACGCGCGGCTCGAAGCCGCTTCGATTGCGGTGGTGGGTTACTTCACCGGCCTCTTTACCGGCCCGTATGGCGTGGATGCCGCGGCCGAAGAATGGTTCACCTATCTACGCACCCCAATCCGGCGACCGGCCGTGCAGTGATGGATCGTCGCGACATTCTCATCGTCGCGCACAGCGCCGGGGGCATCGTCGCGCGCTACGTGCTCGCAAAGTACCGATCCTCGTTCGCCGGCAAGCGAATCGGACTGTTGCTAATGGTATCCGGTGGCGGCGGGACGAAGTTGGTCGACGACTATGCAGCCGTCGTCACGATGCTTCTTCACCGACTTGGCGGGCAGTTTCAAACCGGCTCGGAGTTCCTGAGCCGACTCGATGCCTGCTTTCGCCACGTGCCAGATCTGGATGAGACATCGCGGGGCTTTGAGCTGCTCGCCCGCGAAGTCGCCGAGTCCGCACCCTATGGTACGAGCGCTTGTGCTGGGCGCGGGTTTCTCGGCATGACGCACATCGTCGAGCCCGACAAAGCGATATTCCACTTCCGGAGTGACGATCCCATCACGGGGCTTGCGAGTCTCGCGCTCGACGAGCGGCGCGGCGACGAACGTGTGTGTTACGACCACGAAACGCTGGTACGTCCGACCTCGCAAGACGAACCGCGTCACGCGGTCCTCGTGGGGTTCTATCGTGAGGCGTTAGACGCTACCGCTGATTTCCGATTGAGTGAAACGTAGAATGGAACTGACGCGAACCGACGTTCCGACGCGCGCGCCCCCGTACCTCTACACGCGAACACGCCGGTTACAAGAAAACCGAAGACTCCTCGCGCAACCGCGGCGCGAGGGCTCTGAAGCAGTAGTTCAGATGTTCAGTTGACGTGTCGGACCGACTACCGTGTCCGCGTCCGAAGAATGCAAGGCAGCGGAAGCGCCGAACATCGCGACAAGCTCCTCTGGCAACGGCGGTTCTAGCCGCTGAAAGATCTTCGGAATCTCCCTCGGCTTCACGTCGCCGCGCAGCAACAGTCGCGTGAACGCCGCCTTGCGTTCATACCAGAGCAACTCGTTGCGCGCGATGTCGTCCCAATGCTGCGGCGCGGCTCGCTCGACTTGCAGCGCGTATCGGATCGCGACCGAATCATCGGTCTTGTACCTGACACCGACTTCGCGGTAAGTCCCGCGCTTGTTCGGGGCGCTACGCACCTCGATCGTCGCGGAACATCCGAGTGGTATTGGTATCAGGCGAAGGAGCATGCGCCGGAAAACCCGACACTCATGGCGCGATCGCTCGTCATAGTTTGGCCGGCCGATGCTGGTGCCCTGCTCGCGTGCAGGTGCCGAGCCGATGCTGATGAATTCGTTCATGAGATTTCTCGGAGGTGCTGGAAGTGAAGAACGAGGAGCTCACAGGAGTCCACGTTCGGAGAATGAAGTCGTGGATGAGCCGGCGACGATGAAGTGATCGAGAACGCGAACATCGACGAGCGCAAGCGCGCGTTGGAGGCGATCGGTCAGCTGGCGATCCGCGTCGCTTGGTTCGGCGACGCCCGATGGGTGCGAGTGCGCGAAGATCACAGCACCGGCGTTGAGCTCGAGAGCCCGCTTCACGATTTCGCGCGGATAGACACTCGTCTGGCCTAGCGTCCCCCGAAAGCTTTCCTCGGCGACGATCAGTCGCGACTGCGAGTCCAAGTACAGCGACATGAACACCTCGCACGGCTTGGTTGCCAATGCCAAGCTCAAGTACTCGCGCACGCTTGCGGGATTCGTCAGCGGAACTCGCTGTAGATCCTCCATGACGATGCGACGCGCAAGCACGTACGATCCGTACAGCTTGGCGTGCACGATGCCGTCGACTCGACCACGCGGAAGCGCTTCGTTCATAAGGCAGCGAAGGCTCCCGGTTTGTTGAAGCATGGACACGGCACGCGCACCTCCGACCAGGCGTACCAGGTCGCAGTTGGACAGCGTGTCGATCGGTGCACCAAAAGCAAGATGCATGGGATGACTCCTTTGGATATCGTTTGGAGCACGACGGTGGGCTGAAGGCCCTACCGTTCGTTGCTCATGCGGAATTGATCGATGGCCGTGCGCAGCGATTGGGCAACACTGGCTCCGAGGGGCGACGCGAGGGCATAGTTCATCGAAGAACGGGAGGGCCTCACGCCAATTCGATAGCGATTCGTTCGCAGACCATCGCAATCGAACTACGATGGTCGCGTTGGACTTGATCCAGCGAACGCGCCAGCCAAGTCGGCAATTCAAGGTGTACAGGTCGCGCCAGCCCAGCGGCGCCGTCAATGGGCTACAAAACGTGATGCGTACCTTCAGTCAACACTCACCAGGAATGTTCCTCGGCGCCGATGCCCTTGCTAAGTTGGTGTTTGCCGGCGTCTGGTCATCTGCGCGATCGCCTGGCTCGCAGTGAGCTTCGTGATCACCTTCGCGGTCGCATAGATCAATCCCAGCTTCGCGATCAGGAAGAGCACCGCGATCGCAATGATCAGCAGCAGCAATCCGCCAGCGATGTCGGTGCCCTCCCAGAGTTCCGCGTCGGCAGAAAGCCTCTCGATGCTTTCGCCAAGCTCGATCCGCTCGCCGATCCGCCACTGGAACGGCGTCGCGAATCGCGTCAGCTGCTCGGCAAGATTGACAACTCCTTGCAACGCACCTGATCCGTGGCTGACTTCCGCTCCAGGCGCTACGCGTGCGATGCCCACCTGCGCCATGACCTTGCTGATGTAGGCGGTGTTGTCGAAACGTAGGCCGGCCACGCCCATGTTGTAGGCACCCACCGCACGCCACAACGCCAAGTCGGAATCGCCGTGGATCGCCTTCGACTGGGTATGAAACTCATCGAAGATCGTGCGCGCGAGTGATGATTGGATGCCCGCGTCGAAGATGGTGTCGATCGAGATGCCGGGACGGCGCAGATGGATCGAGTTGATCTGCATCGGCCCCATGTCGATGTTGTGGTTGCGGGCGACCAGCTCGCGCACTTTGGCGATAGCTTCGTCGCGGGACCCCAGGAAGTACGACCGATTGGCGGTGTTGTCGCGAATCGCGTACGGGTGACCGCCGGATTCCACTGCGCGGATCGCGAGCATGATCCGATCGATGCTGATGGTCGTCGCGCCGAAGGCAAGCGCTGCCCAAATGATGGCGCAAGCGGCGAAGCAGTAGCGAGCTGCGCTCACCAGCTTTCCTTCAAGAATTCGGCAACCATCGCTTCCTGGGCGAGTTCAGCCGCGTCGGCTCGGGCGATCGTGGTCGCGCCGATCGAGTTGGGAGGGCCGGAGGCGATCGTAGGGAGTGACTGCTCGTCGAACAGGTCGGGCCCGCGCTCCTCGGGTACTCGCGCGCAGCGCACCGTCGCAACATTTTCCGAACGGGCGGTGCCGAGCTGCAATCCCTTCAGCGCGAGCGCACGCATTCGTGTGGTGCGCTTCGGGGCGGACATCAGATCGAGTAGTAACTCCGAGGACGCGGCACCGAACGTCATCGCGACTTGCATGTGACTGCAATTGGGGCGTGCTCTGTCCTCGAGAGTCCCGAATAGAGGGCTTACAGGGCTGGCGATGGCCCGACGTTCACTATCCGAACCCAGGTGCATGAGCTCGAGCAATCGCGCGCCCCGTCTGCCTTTCAAGGTGCGCTCGAGCTCGATCATGAGTGGGGCATCGGCGCGCGCATCGAGCCGCACCGACAATCGGCGTGGTCGACGAGGGTTATCACCGGAACGCTCTTGGCTCGTCACGATGGTTCGCCTCAGTGGTAAGTGCCTTCGGAATGCTGGTGGCCATACGGTGATAGCCCCGCGCATTAGCCGCCTGCGGATCGGGCACCATGATCACCTCCACGCGCGGAAACGCATTGCGCACGAGCGGGGTCATCAGGTGCGCGCCACCACCGGTGGTGAGGACCACGCCGGAGGCGCGACCCATGATGGCGCGCATCCAGTGGAGGAGATCGGCACCGACCTGCACGAGCACCTCGTCCACGAGTCCGGCCGGTTCGATGGGTTGGCCGGAAACCAGAATCGGCCACTGGCCCAAGAGTGCCATCTCGACCTCGACATCGGAGCAGTTGACGCCGTGCCGCGACAGAAGCAGGTCACCCAGCGCGCGATAGACCTCGCGCATCCCCTTGTCGATCGAATCGGCGATGTGCGTGTTGAGCACCATGCGCCGCACCGCGTTGATGTCGGTGGTGAAGTAGCCGAAATCGACGATCACCACGTCCCCGGAGGCGAGCTGTTGGCGTTGCGCGGGCCCGCGGCTGGCGTACTCCCAGAACGACCCGAGCGGCTCCGGTGTCGCGCCTGCGTGCAAGATGCGAAGCTCGCCGCGCGTGGTGTCATGGGTCCCGCGCCACCCGGCCACCAACGCTCGCCGGTACGCGAGATCCTTGAACTGAGCGACCGGGATGCCGAGCATCACGACCCAGGGCCCGAGCGATTCGCCGGCCAAGCGCTCCACCACCGACTGGCGGAGCACGCGATAGATGTCGGAGTCGCCCCAGTGGCCAAAGACGGTTCGACCCAGGCTGAGATCGCCTGAGAGCGCCACATCGTCGCCGACGTCGTAGGCGCTCCCCTCCACGACGACACGCTGTGCGCTTCCCCGCAACGCGCCCATCGCAAGCCGATCGTTCGCCCGTTGCACCAGCGATGCGTACTGGACGTACGTGCGATCGGTTTGGACCTTGACGTGGCCGTGGCCTACGTTGATCCCGGCGAAGTCCATGACGCGCGTTTCGACTGTGTTTGATTCCATCTTCGGTGCCCTTTACGTCCCAACCCGTTCGTGCGTCTTCGTGTGTCTTTGTCGTCTCGCTCTTTGTGGCGCCGTATTGCAGTAACTCGATTCGGACAAGCGTCTTGGTCGGGTCCTAGCCGGTGCCGCCGTGGAATCAATGCCTTGCGGATGACCAACGCCACCGTGCGTACGATCGGCGCCAGAGGGCCCCGTATTACCGGAACTCGGCACGGCCCAAAATCGACGAACCAGCTCGAAAAGCGGCCGTGCTTGCGCGCGAATCCCGCGCAGCCGTTCGAGCTCACGCGAGGCGGCAAGAAAGAACGGCGCGTGGTTTTCGAGGTGAAGGAGTCGAATGGTCTGGAGCGTGAGCGGAGTCGGGATCTGGACCGGCCGCTCACTGTTGCGGCCGAACACGCGCGTGCGGGCGATCCAGCGCTTGGCACGCAGATCACGCACCCAGGCACGCCAGTGGGCGTTGTCCGGCATGACACCTTGCGAGGGCTCGATGTAGATCATCAGGCTCGCGCGCACGTTGTAGCCGGCTTGCTGTCGGATCGCGGCCGTGACGTGCGTGTCGACGTAGGTCTTCACGGCGTTGGCCAGTGCGAGCAGCGTGCCGTTCACCGCCGATAAGGCGAGCGCCCGGGATGCGTAGGGCAGCGGCGAGTACACGCTCTCCCCGCGTTCGAGCAGGATCGGCGACCTTGCAATGTCGATCACCTCCACCCGATAGGGCAAAGCTTTCGGTCCGAGCAGGGCATGACATACGTCGCTCGAATCGCGCACGGCCTGAGCGGCAATGCTCAACATCCTCTCGATTGCAGAATCGACGTTCCAGATCGACCGAATGTCGCGCAGCATTTCGCGCGTGGGCGCAACGCCGTGGTGACGAAGAAGTTGCGACGTGGGATGTCGCAGGGTCGAGCGCCCAACCTGGAAGTACGTGAAGGACAGATTGAGACAGTTTGCCGGTCGACGGGCGAAGCGAACGTACAGCGGATGGCCCGCGAGTCGAAACCGAGCGATCCGCCGATCGCGCTCAGCAAGATGTCGATCGAGATGCGAATAGAACTGCCGGTCAGTTCGCACGAAGTGCCGCGGGGAGGGATGTCTTCCATTTGTTCCTCGGCAGTGAAGCGAATCGGCACGGTTCAACCGCTGCGACCGATCGATCTGGAATGAACCTTCCACCTCGCGGTCGCCGATCGTCCTGTAGCAATGTGTCGCGTTTTGTCCCGTCGTGTAGCGCCGTGTTCCGATCTGTCGCGTTGCGTTCGGAATCGATCCCGTGCGCTTGAGCGCGAATCAGCATTTCACGCATCGCGGGAATCGCGCGCTCCGCGTGCGCGGTGAAATGACCCGGTGGCGTTTCGCTCGGCCGGAACAAATGAAAAGGTTCCAAACAGCTCAGCCATGGCGACCCTCCGCAGCGTCGCGTTCTTTATCGTTCTGTATGCCGGGACACTCGCCACCTTGCATCCCGCCCTCGATGTCCCCGGGCTGAGCGCCCTCTTCTTCCTCGCAAGCGGCATCCTCGCCTCGTTCCCGGTCGATCGCATCCACGCTTTTTTCCTCTGGGCCAGCGAGTCTCTTCGCCCGATCCGCGAGTACCGAACCTGCGCGATCGCGACACCGTCGCTCAAACGCGAACCCGCCCACTGGCACCTGCTCGGAACGATTAAGGAACGGCGCTAGTGAACCTGTACTTGACCGACGAAGGCGCGCTGCGCCACGAGTCGGTCACCGGACGCTCAGGATCGGGCAAATCGAACTACCTCCTGCATCGGCTCGCCCAGCAGCTCAAGCGTGGGGGCGGCGCGTTCATTCTCGATTCGAAGAATGACTTCGAGTTTCGCGACAAGCTGGTGTCGCTGTGCCACACCTATGGCCGGCAGGCGGACTTTCGAGTGGTCAACATCGACAACGCCAGCGAGAGCCACACTTATAGCCCCCTGTTGCGAGGTGACGCCGTCGCCGTTGCGTCGCGCTTCACCGATACGGTCGATGTCGGCAACAACCCGACCGCCGAGCACTTTCGATCGCAGTCCAATCTCGGGCTCACCGCGGTGCTCACGGCGATCAAGTCCACCGGCCTGGCCTACAACGCCAAGGACCTGTTCATCCTGCTCACTAACCCCGAAGCGATGGACTGGTTCCTGCGGCGCTTGCCACCCAACGAAGCGCGGCAGAGCTTCGAGATCTGGCTCGAGTCGTATCGGGTGTACGACCCGGTGCACAAGCGCATGCGCATCAACACCCAGGCGTTACGCCAGCAGGTGGGCGGGGTGGTGTCGCGGCTGTTCATCTATTCGGTCGGCGAGATGGGCAAGGTACTCAACAGCTACAACCCCGAGGTCGATCTGCTGCAGGCGATCGATAACTACCAGATCGTCTATTTCATGATCCCTTCGCTCGACAAGAGCGAGGCGGCGATTGCTTTCGCCAAGCTGTTCCTGAGCGATCTGCGCAGTACGCTCGCGCAGCTGTATCGGCGGCCGAGCTGGAAGCTACCGCTGGTGCCGCATCAAGTGTGGATGGACGAGTTCGGCGCCTACGCGAACAAGCTCGTCGCGCAACTGTTCGAGATGGCGCGCGGGGCGCGGGTAGCGCTGATCCCGATGTTCCAAACATATGCGAACCTGAAGAACGTCAGCGACGATTTGGCCGACCAAGTTATCGGCAACACCGAGATCCAGACTTTTCTGCAACTGGGGGACGTGAATACCTGCGAGTGGGCAGCGCGCGTCACGGGCGAGGTTCTGCGGCAGTTCCGCATGGAATCGCGCGGACAGAGTCGGTCTTCAGGCAACGTCAATCTGAACCTGGAACTGTTCCACAACACGGGGCAATCCAACTCTGAATCAGTCACGACCCGAGAGCAGTACGACTATCGCGTGCGGCCCGATGAGTTTTCAGGGCTCGATATCGGCGAAGCGTTTGTGTTGATCAAAGGCGCGCATGCCGGATACAAGGTCAAGTTTCCGCGGGTTGAGCCGGTGCGAGACCAACGCTTCGAGATTGTTCGCTACGAGGCGCGCAGGCGAGCTGGACTCGATCTCGCCGACAAATTCGAGACGCACTTTTCTTCGTTCGAACAAGAAGCGCGAGGCCCGACTTGATCCGCACTTTCTGCGCTGTCGTGTTTCGCGCAAGCCTCGGCGTCTTGAGGGCTACGCTCTTCCTAGCGAGCGTAGTTTTCTCGAGCGTACTGCAGAGCGCGGTCGTGGTTGGCAAGACGCTATCAGACGATCTCGGCAGACTCCGCCAACAGAAAGCGGATGCCGACGCGTAGCATCTTGAACCGGTCGCCATCCCCCCCCGACGGGCAGCTCGAAAGAAATCCGTGCGGCGTATGGCTGTTGTCGATCTCGCCAGTCGCGCCACACCGGAACGGCATCGCGGCGATCAGGCGGGAAGCGAAGGGCCGCCTCGGAATGGTTCGCTGCACTTGTTCCGTGGTCGACATGCGACTTCGTCAACTAGCCTCACCGGTCAAGAACCGCCCCTGTCGCACTGCCAGACAACCGTTTCAGACTGAACACGGTCAATCGCCGTCCGCGGCCTCAACGGCGGCTGCCGCGATCACCCGTCGCTCGAAGACCACAGCCTCGATCGACCGCTCCGCCTTCATCACCGGTCACTCGACCGTGGCCGGCCGGGTGGCGATTCGCGAACGACTCCTTGCGCCTGCGGTGATCGGCTGTACGCGACCCGAAGCAGCCATTTGAGTCAGGACGAAACCAGACACTCGGCGCGCAAACGCGCAAAGCGTTCGCGGCGTAGTACTGCCCCTCGCACCTTGATCTCAGGTATTCACGAGTACAGTGACCCCGGCCTGCGCCGCCACCAGGTTGGTGACTGGGGCATAGATGTCCACATCCGTTTCCGGCGTCCGGATTGAAACGATAAGGCTGTAGCGTGCAGCCAGGTCATATCGCTCTAAGGCTGGACGAGTACGCCACCAACCACTGGCAGGGTACACAGCCATGAACCCGCGGTTAGCAAGCGCGGCAGCGGTTCCACGCCAGATGTCCTGATGCAGCGAACCACGGTGTCGCTTCGTGCATCCCAGGATCCACTCAGGGTCCTTCGGATTGATGGGGTCACCTTCATCCTCGCGCAGTGCTGCGGCGTTGAGTCGAGCGACGAAGGCCTCGGTCGTCTCGTCGAGCGGCCGCTGAACGTCGAAGCGCAGGCGGTGTGATGGGTAATGGAACTTGGACGAGGTGCCACGTGCTGAAGGGTTCGGTTCGATGAAGTACGACAGCGTGACGCGCATCTCCACCTGGGTGTCGGGAGGCAGTTCCAGCAGTTGCTCCTTGGGCCAGGGTAACGAGTGGAGGTTCATGTCGCGTGTAGCGACCGCTTTCCCCTTCTCTTTCTTGTAGGGGTGCAACTGGTCCTCGACCACGAGGGTCAGTGAATTGCCTGCGCTCCAAAGAGCACGTTCGAGACTGGGAACGCCCCAGCCGCAGCGGCGGATTAGGTTGACGTAGTCGGTCTTGGTCGGCTGCCCTGGCGCTGGCAGGTAAGCCGCTCGCATGGCCTCGGTCCAGTCCGCGGAGTGTGCGATCAGGGCGCGGATCGTCTCTGGCCGCAGCGCGGGATAGGCTGTCATCAGTTGCGCGGCCATCCGAGCGCCCAGCGCTGATGCTGCACTCGTGGCGTTGCTCGTCGTCAGAAGTCGCTGGAGCGGTTGGTTGTTGGAGGTGAGCAAGTGGAGGCTGGTGATTCCTATCGCGCCGAGAGCGTCCTTGCCCGCGTTCCCTCCCTCGAACACCACGTCGGGCTTGAACGGCCACGCCTTGTCCCAAGTGAGCGACGTGCGCGTGTAGGGGCTAAGGCCGCCTTTCGATGCGACCGGCGCGTATTCTTGGGCGTCCATCTCGGTGATGTGCACCTTGTCCGTGTACGCGCCGACCGTTAGAGCATTCCAAGCTTGGCCCGGGTCACGAATACCGCTCGTGTCCAAGCTTGCAGGGTATGTGCCCCAAGATTGCGGATCCTCCGTGTTTCCGGCACACAAGACAAACAGGCGAGGAAACTGGCCGTTGCCGTCGTAGTCCGATGCCAGGCGATCCACCGTAGCGGACCACGCCGAGGGGCGGCCACGATCGCGATCATCACTGGACGTCACGGCCGACGTGAAGACGCGTGGGCGCTCGGGTGCGGCGATCTCTGGCCTTGATACCGCCTCGCCGAACAGGTAGCCGTGCTGTCGCGAATCACCAGCGTTGGCGCCTTGCTCAGGGGTAAGCTTTACGGATTCGATCCGATGCTGGACGACCAACGGATCTGCGGACTCGAGCGCGTCCGTGAAGTCCCCCAGCGCGACCAGGCCGGCGATGCCCGTTCCGTGATTGGCCGTGTCGTCAACGCCCCATGCCGGATTCACGGTGTGGAGGTCGGTGTCGGCGATGAGAGGCTTGAGCATCGGGTGCGCGCGATTGACACCCGAGTCCAGCAGGCACACACGTGGTGTCGAGTCGTGTGCGGGCGCAACGCGCATTCGCGCAAGAGCGTCGTCAACCCACCCCTGCTGCTCTAGCGGCGTCATGCCGTCGAAGAAGTCGGCGGTCTCCTTTGCGCGGCGCAGCTCGGCCACGCAGTTCAGCGTCATGACCGAGGCACCAAGTTGCTCTTGGGAGCCGTACATGACGAGGACCGTCCGTTCTGGAAAGTTGATCTTGCGCTCGCTGACCTCGCAGCCTGAAAGCGCGGCGAGCTTGCGGAAGTCGGCGACTACGACATCGCGGCTCCCGCGAACGGGAAGCCAGACCTCCCACCAGAACGACTCGTTAGAGTCTTGTGGGAACAGCGCTGCGTCATCAGTCCAAAGAGCGCGAAGCTCTGCTTTCCGGATCGACGAGATGGCGTCGAGTAGTTCTCGGTGATCGAGAGCGTGGCCGTTGGCCTTCTTGCGCTCGGTGACGTAATCAGCAACGTACCGCTCAAAGTGGTCTAGCTTCCCGTCAGGAACAAAGACGTTGGCGTATGTCGTGCCAGCCTCGTCCCATACGCTCAGGACCTCGATCTTCCTCTTCGGATCCCTGCCCACTTCGCTGCCGAGACTCTCGAACGCCAGCTCTACATCAGGCACGCTGACGAACTGGACTTGGAGCCCAAGACCGCTTTGGAGCCCCTGTTCTCGCTGCGTGGTCACCGCCTGCTCGGCCACGGGCTTGAGGGCGTCGATCTGTGCCTTCAACGCCGCCCCGTGCTGCGCACGATCTCGAGCAGGCACATCGGCGTTAGTGCCGCCACCACGCGACGGGGCGGTGAAGGACCGCGCCGCTGACGTGTTCGTCAGAACAAGGTGCGGGCGCCTATCTTGTGGCTGTTCCGGCATGGCTGGACGAGTGCTTGTTCTGCGCCAGCCTTGCAGTGATGAGTCGGCGCTCCTCTAACGCTCGCCCCAGTTCGGCTGGTTGCACTATCGTCTGGTCATGCAAGATCGTATCCTTGACGGCCGCGTCAACCGCGCGACTGATCTCGGCATGGCTCAGGCCTTCGGCCTGCTCGACCCACTTGCCTTTTTTGAACTGACGGGGAGCGAATGAACCAAGCCGAGAACGAATTAGATCGCAGGCTTGTTCGAGCGTGGGTAGCCGGTACTCCACCACGTCATCGAACCGTCGGAACAAGGCGTAGTCGAGCACTTCAGGGTGATTGGTTGCGGCGATGATGAGGCTGTTCGAGTGGTCCTGCTCGATCATCTGCAGAAAGCTGTTCAGCACACGTCGGATCTCACCCACGTCGTTGCCCAGGCCACGCTGAGACCCGATGGCATCAAACTCGTCGAAGAAGTAGACCCCGCGCATGTCGGCCACTGCATCGAATACTTGCCGAAGCTTGGCCGCGGTCTCGCCCATGAACTTTGTGATCAGGGAATCGAGCCGGACCAGAAACAACGGCAGGCCCAGTTCGCCGGCCAGTGCAGCGGCCGATATTGTCTTTCCAGTTCCTGGTGGCCCTACGAGGAGGAGCTTGCGGCGCGCCGCGAGCCCATGTTCCTTGATTCTGGCAAGTTGGCGCTGCTCTCTAACGACCCGGCGCAGTTGGCCCGCCGAGACGTTGTCCAGGATGAGATCGCTGAGGCGGTTCGGCGGATGTGAAACCGTCAATAAGCCGGCGAGTTCGCTGCGTGGCTTGGCGGAACCGGCAATCGCAACTAGCTTGCCTGAATTGTCTTGGCTCAGACGCGTCTTGGCCGCGTCGATCATTTCGCGCAACTCCTCCGCCAGCTTGCCATGGCCGAGTTTCGCCTCGTGCGCAGCGACCTGCATGGCGACGGACAGGAACTGCCCTTCATCGCGGGCAATGTGCGACTTTATTAGCGCTTTTAGCTGATCAGAACTGGCCACTTGTGGATCCCGGCTGCGCGAATAGCACTAGACCTGAAGATGCAATCTACATGTGGCAGCGATGGTATCGGCAACCAGCCAGTTTGTCGAAGCGACCGCTTTGGGCGCCGCGCACTGTCCGGCGGCTCATGGCCGTCTCTGTGCGTTCCCGAGCTTCGATGACAGCTGACTTTCGCTGCCACGGCCTGCTCATCGAAGGTCAGATTCGAGGCGCGGCCACTTCCTCACGCTGACGGCCTGGAACAGTCGGTCAGAGCGCCGGGCTACTCGCCGATGAACAGTGCGGTGAAGGTCGAGCCAGGCGGCCGACAGCCAGGCCAACCCGGTGCTCGACGGGGTTGGCACAGGTCCGCGCGTTCAATGTTCGCGCTGTTCATGCAGCGGCTGTGTGTCACTTGATGGTGAAGCGTGCGGTGGCCGGTTTGCCCGCCACGGTCACGACCGCGACAGCCTTGGTCCCAGGGCCGACTTTGAAGCTGCCGGTGGCTTCGAGCTTGTCGCCAGCCGGCTTCAGCTCAACCTCCTGTTTTTCGGTACCGGTCAACAGCGTGACCTTCGCGCTGGCCTTGGACACGTCGACTGCCTTGCCGTGGTCGCGCAGGTGAAGCTGGATGACGGTCGGCTTGGCGACCAGTTCGTAGTCGATGTCCTTGACCTCGACCACCACGCCGCCGTGCAGTGGCTTGTGATCGTGCTTGCCTGCGGCGAAGGCCGCGCCGGCCAGGGCGAGGGTGAGGGAGGCGAGAAGGGCTTGCGTCTTCATGGAGATCCTTTCAGGTTGGTGGGTGGAAACGCAGGAAAGATCACAGCGCCTCGGCGTCCTTGCCGTCCATCAGCGCTTCGGCCGGCTTGCGACCGAAGAGCCAGAACATCGCGGGCGTGAGGAAGGTGTCGAGCAGGGTCGAGCTGATGAGGCCGGAGAAGATCACTACGGCCACCGGGTGAAGTACCTCGGTGCCGGGCTGCTCGGCCTCGAACAGCAGCGGCGCGAGAGCGAAGGCCGTCACCAGCGCGGTCATCAGCACTGGGCTCAGCCGCTCCAGCGAGCCGCGCACGATCATCTTCTGGTCGAAGGACTCACCTTCGAAGCGCATCAGGTTGATGTAGTGGCTGACCTTCAGAATGCCGTTGCGCACCGAGATGCCGGCCAGCGTGATGAAGCCGACCAGGGCCGCCACCGACAGTGGCTGGCCCGACAGCCATAGGCCGATCACCGCGCCGACGAGAGCCAGTGGGATGTTCACCATGATCAGCGCCGACAGCGCCGCCGACTTGTAGCGGCTGTAGAGCACCGCGAACATCAGCGTCAGCGACACGATCGACAGCAGGCCGACTCGGCGTGAGGCTTCCTCCTGCGCCTGGAACTGGCCGCCCAAGGTGATGAAGTAACCCTCGGGTAGTTTGGTTTCGGCAACCACCTTGCGGATGTCGGCCACGATCTCCGACAGCGCGCGCCCGGACGCATTGGCCGACAGCACGATGCGCCGCTTGCCGTCGTCCCGGCTGATTTGGTTGGGGCCGTCACCGTCCTCGACGGTGGCGATCTTCGATAGCGGGATGCGGCCGTTCGGCGTCTCGATCAGGATCTGGCCCAGGCCTTCGACCGAGCGCGCCGACTCGGGCAGCTTCACGACCAGTGCGAAGCGCCGGCTGCCCTCGACGATCTGGGTGACCTTCTCGCCCTCGACCAGTGCCTGCAGCGCCGACAGCACCTGCGGCGCCGGCACGCCGTACTGCGCCGCCGCGGCGTAGTCGATGCGCACCTTGATCTGCGGCGCCAGCACCTGCTTCTCGATTTGCAGGTCGGCGATGCCGGGTATCTTGGCCAGTCTGGCGCGCAACGCATCCGCCTGGCCGCGCAGTGCATCGAGGTCCTCGCCGAAGATCTTGATCGCAATCTGCGAGCGCACACCCGAGAGCATGTGGTCAATGCGGTGCGAGATCGGCTGGCCGATCTCCAGCGCGGCGGGCAGGTTCACCAAGCGCTTGCGGATGTCGGCCTTGATCTCGTCCATGCTGCGTGTCAGCTCGGCAGTGGGCTTGAGGCCGACATCGAGTTCGCTGACGTGCACACCTTCGGCGTGTTCGTCCAGTTCGGCCCGGCCACTGCGACGGCCGACGTGCGTGACCTCGGGCACCTGCTTGACCAATACCTCGGCTTGGCGTGCCAAGGCCGAGGACTCCGTCAACGTGACGCCCGGGTTCAACCGCAGGCCGATCAGCAGCGAGCCCTCGTTGAACGGCGGCAGGAAGGTCGTCGGGAAGAAGGGCACCGCCACTGCGGCCACCAGCACGGCCACACCGGCCGCCGCCATGGCGGCCTTCGGCCGATCCAGCACGTTCTGCAGGCTGCTGCGATAACGCGCCTTCAGCCAGGCCAGGACTTTGGTGTCACCGTGGTCCAGGTTCTTCATCCGCGGCAGCAGGTAAAAGCTGAGCACCGGCGTCACCGTCACCGAGACGATCAGCGAGGCCAGCGTCGAGACGATGAAGGCGATGCCCAGCGGCACGAACAGCCTGCCCTCCAGCCCCGGCAGCGCGAACAGCGGGATGAAGACGAGCACGATGATGACCGTCGCGTAGAGGATGGCTGATCGCACCTCCATCGTCGCGTGCGCGACGATCTCGATGGGGTTCAACCGGCTGTTCGGATGGTTGGCCCGGTCGGCCTTCAGCCGCCGCAACACGTTCTCGACGCCCACCACGGCGTCATCGACCAGACCGCCGATGGCGATGGCCAGGCCGCCCAGCGTCATCGTGTTGATCGACAGCCCGAAGTATTTGAAGACCAGCGCGGTGATGAGGATCGACACCGGAATGGCCGTCAGCGCGATGACGGTTGGCCGCACAGTGCCGAGGAAGAAGAACAGGATCACCGCCACGAAAACCGAGGCGCCGATCAGCTTGCCCTGCAGCGTGGTGATCGAGGCCTCGATGAAGCTGGCCTGACGAAAGGTCACGCGCGGCGCCTCCATGCCGGCCGGCAGCGACGCCTTCAACCCGACCAGCGCGTCTTCGATAGATTTCGTCAGCGCGATGGTGTCGGCGGTCGGCTGCTTCTGGATGCCAAGGATCACCGCCGGCTTGCCATCGAACCCGGCATCACCGCGCTTGGGTGCCGCGGCGAAAGTCACCTCGGCGATCTGGCGCAGCAGGATGGGTTGGCCACTCTTGGCCGCGAGCGCGAGGTTCTTCAGATCATCGAGCCGGGACGTTCGGCCGAGGTTCCGGATCAGGTACTCGCGCCCGCTCAGCTCTAGGAAGCCACCCGAGGTGTTCGACGAGTAGCCCTTCAACGCCGACTCCAGCTGGTCGTGGGTGATGCCCAGCTCCGCCATGCGCGCCGTGTTCGGCTGCACCTGGAACTGCCGCACCTCGCCGCCGATCGGGATGACCTGCGCCACACCCGGAACCGACATCAGGCGCGGTCGCAGCACCCAGTCGGCGTACTCGCGCACGGCCATCGGGCTGATCTTGCTCGGATCGACCGGAATGGCGATCTGCATGATCTCGCCCATGATCGAGCTGATCGGGCCCATGCGCGGCACCACGCCTTCGGCGATGCCTTCTTCCATCGAGGACAGCCGCTCCGACACCAGTTGCCGGGCGCGGAAGATGTCGGTGCTCCAGTCGAAGGTGACGTAGAGGAAGGACAGGCCGGCCGACGAGGTTGAGCGCACGCTCTCCACGCCGGGCAGACCGTTCATGGTCGTCTCCAGCGGGAAGGTGATGAGCTGCTCCACCTCCTCGGCGGCCATGCCGCCGGCCTCGGTCATGATGGTGACGGTCGGCTTGTTGAGGTCGGGAAACACGTCCACCGGCGTGCGCGACAGCGTGAACGCGCCATAGGCCATCAGAACGACGCTGGCGATGATCACCAGCAGCCGGTTCGTCAGGCTGTTGTCGAGTAGCCACTTGAACATGTCAGCGCACCTGATTGATCAGGGTGGCACCTTGTGTGGCGATGCGGTCCCCAGCCTTCAGCCCCGATGTGACGGCGACGCTTACGCCATCGAGTGCCTCGGCAATGATGGTGCGGGGCTCGAAGCGTTCGGGCGCGGTCTTGACCCAGACGACGGTCTGGTTGGCCGGATTCTTCATCAGCGACGCGACCGGGACTGCGATGCCCTTGACCTTCTGCTTCGTCTGCACGAAGACGCGCACGGGCTGTCCGACGGCAAGGCTGTTCAGGGCCGCTCCCTGGGCGCGGAAACTCAGCGGCAGGGCCTGCTCTCTCAGGCTGCGCGCTGCGCCCAGATACTCCAGCGGCACACGCTGGTCACCCACCGCCAGCGAGGCACTGCCGACGTCGGCTGCCAG
The DNA here is from genome assembly GCA_902825905.1 of uncultured beta proteobacterium. GTDB lineage: Bacteria > Pseudomonadota > Gammaproteobacteria > Burkholderiales > SG8-39 > CADEDU01. The sequence continues at coordinate 1,524 of CADECO010000004.1, read as the reverse complement.
CGCCGGTTCGAAGGCCAGCGCCTCGATGCGCAAACGGCCCGGGTCGATGATCTCGAACAGCAGTTCGCGGGCGTCTACCACCTGGCCGGCGACCACATGGGCTGAGGCGATCACACCCGACACTGGGGCGACCAGGGCCTCGCGCGTCGCGAGACCTCCACCGACCGCCGCGATGCGCTCGGCCAAACTGGCCGCCTCACTTTCGGCCGCCTCGATGTCCTTGCGAGGCACGGTATCCGAGAGTTCCTTCAGCCGCGCCACGCGCTTCTCGGCGAGCGACTTGGCCGCGCGCAACTCGGCCAGTTGCGCCGACTGGTTCGAGCGCTCGAGGGGCGCGGTTGACGGCACCACATAGGCCAGCACCTCGCCTTTGCGCACCGCTTGCCCGGGATTCGGCAGGCCCCGCGGACCGGGCTCGATGCGCCCGGCGTTCAGCGGCTGCACCTTGCCACCCGCATTCGGGTCCATCAGCACCTTGCCGTTTAATTCGAACGAGCGCGGCAGCTCGGCCTCCGCAGCCACCATCGTGCGCACAACCAGCTGGCGCTGTGCCGGCTTGGGTAGGAAGACGCTGCCGCCAGGCTGGCGCTGTGGGCCGTTCGCGCTGGGCCCAGCGGGCGCCTCGCCGTGGTTATGGCCTTCACCGGCCTGCGTGTTCAGTGGGCCGACGAGTGCCAGCACCACGCCGATCGAAGCCAGGCGATGCGTCGAAGCGCGCTTCATGCTGCACCTCCGGCGCGGATCTGGCGGGCGGCCATCAGGCGTCTCCCGCCGAACACGAGGACGGCAAGGACTGTCAGGCCGCCAGCGGCCCATCCGCCGACCTCCTTCCACGAATGTTTATGCGCGGACTCGTCGGTATGGGCGGCCTCGTGCAGGTCGAGTTCGCCGGCCAGTAGATCGACCTCCGCCCCAGCGGTCACGGTCGCGGTGATCGGCAGCACGCCGGGCTTGGGTGCTTCCTTGAGCACCACCTTATAGGCGTCGTCGCCGTGGGCCTCGGCCTTGAACTGGGCCCCAGTGATCTCGAGCTCGATCTGCGCGCCGCGTACGGGGGCGTTGTCGGCAAAGCGGTCGAGGTAGAGCGTGATCTGCTTGCCGTCGAGCACGCCGACGAGCTCGAAGGTCTCGGACACCGCGGCGAAGCGCGGCAGCGCCGTGCCGGTGGCGGCGGAGGCCGCGTCACCGTGGTCATGGCCCTCGCCGGCGATGGCCGGCAGGACGGTAGCGAGCAGCATGGCCGCGAGGCTGAGTGCGGCCAAGGAGTGGGAGGACTTCATGGGATCGGATTCCTGAATGGGTTCGCTGAGCGTGTGCGTGGGTGCGTGTGCTGAGGGCGTGTCCCGTCGGCTCACTGCGGCAGAAGGCCCAGGGCCTGCCGCCACGCGGAGATCGCTGCGCCGAGTTCGATGAGGGCGCGCGCGGCCTGTCGCTCGGCGTCGGCGGCCTCGGCCTCGATGCGCAAGCGGGTGGGCAGGTCGGACTCGCCCAAGCGGAAGGACTTGTCGAAGAAGCCGCGCGACT
>CADECO010000003.1:48053-55394 GCA_902825905.1 uncultured beta proteobacterium | reverse complement strand
GGATCTCGTTCAGCCAGAACGAAACCTCCGATGCGGCGAGCGGCCTGCCCTACCGGTTCATCCCCAAGACGATCATCGCGGTCGGCTTGTTGCTGCTGCTGCTGGCGGTGATCTCGGTGCTGTTGCGCGTGATCGTGTTCCTGTACGGGCCTGAGCGGCTGCGTGCGCGCGCCGAGTTCGGCGCGATCAAGGCGCATTGAGGCAGCGGGGACATCGCCATGCTCGTGTGGATCACCGACCATCTCGCGCTCATCCTGTTTTTCGTGCTCGCCGTCGCGCTGTTCACCGGCTACCCGGTGGCGTTCGTGCTCGGCGGCATCGGTATCTTCTTCGGCCTGATCGGCTGGGCGCTCGAAGTTTTCAACCTGGTGCAGTTCTTCAACCTGCTGCCGCGCGTGTGGGGCGGCGTGGCTGCCAATCCGATCCTGGTGGCCGTGCCGATGTTCATCTTCATGGGCACGGTACTGGAACGCTCAGGCGTGGCCAACGATCTGCTGCATTGCCTGCAGGTGCTGCTGCGGCGCGTGCCGGGCGGGCTGGCGATGTCGGTCACCCTGATGGGCACGATCATGGCCGCCACCACCGGCATCGTCGGTGCTTCGGTGGTGATGCTCACCCTCATCGCGCTGCCGACGATGCTCCAGCGCGGCTACAACAAGGAACTGTCGGTCGGCACCATCGCCTCGGCGGGCACGCTCGGCATCCTGATCCCGCCATCGATCATGCTGGTCATCATGGGCGATCTGCTGGCAGTGTCGGTCGGCACGCTGTTCGCCGCGGCGCTGATTCCGGGACTGCTGCTTTCGGTGTTGTACGTGGCCTACCAGTTCTTCCTGTCGTGGTGGAAACCGCATCTGGCACCGCCCTTGGGCAAAGATGAAGGACCGGCGACACGCCAGGAATTCTGGGCGCTGATGTGGAAGAGCTTTCTGCCGCCCTCGTTCCTGATCTTCCTGGTGCTGGGCTCGATCTATCTGGGCTGGGCAACACCGACCGAAGCAGCCGGCGTGGGTGGCGCTGGTGCCCTGCTGCTCGCCGCGATCCGCGGCCGGCTGGGCATGAAGAACATGAAGGAAATCATCGAGAGCGCCGCGCTCACCAACGCGCTGGTGTTCTTCATCTTCTTTGGCGCGACGCTGTTCTCGTTCGTGTTCCGCGCGCTGGGCGGCGACGACGTGGTCGAAGACATCCTCAAAGCGATGGGCATCAACACCGGCTGGGAGGTCTTCATCTTCCTGATGGTGCTGGTGTTCATCCTGGGTTTCTTCTTCGACTGGATCGAGATCTGCCTGATCGTGCTGCCGATCTTCGCGCCGATCCTGAAGCAGGCCGATTTCTCCGCGCACCTGGGCCAGGGCGGCGCGATCGTGTTCCTCACCTGGTTCATCGTCTGCCTGTCGGTGAATCTGCAGACGGCGTTCCTCACGCCGCCGTTCGGATTCACGCTGTTCTACATGAAAGGCATCGTGCCGCCGGAGGTGACGATGGCGCACATCTATCGCGGCATCATTCCGTTCGTCGCGCTGCAGCTGATCGGACTGATGCTCGCCATTTCGTTTCCGGAACTGGTGCTGTGGCTGCCGAGACTGAGCGGATTTCTGCAATGAGTGAGCCCGACCCGATCGATGCATTGCGCGACCAGCAGGCGCGCCTGCTCGAGGCACTGTCACGCGCACCGATGGTGGACATCACCGGCGTGGTCGGCGCGTCCGGATCGACGGGCAGCAAGCTCGGCAGCGAGGCGCTCTGGACCATCGGTTTCACCTTCATTGCCTGGCGAGTCGGCACCGGATCGATCGACACGCAGGCGCTGACCGTGCGTCGCCAGGTCGATGCCGAGACGCTCACGCACTACCGCAATCGTGTCCAGGCCGATACGGTCGTGCGCGTCCGTGCACGGCTTGCGCCGCAGAACCCGTCCGGCTCGCCGCAAGCCCTACTCGAGGCACTGGTGGGTCCGATCAACGATGATGCGGAGCTCAATCGGGTGCTGGCTCAGGCGCAGCAGCCGGTCACGCTGAACGACGCACAGTTCGGCGTGTTCAGCTTCGATCGCAGGTTGGAATCGTTCGAGGCGAAGACCCAATGGGGTCGTGCGCAGATCGCGCTCACCCTGGTCGCCGCGGAGCCGGCCGAAATTGAACGCGCGCTGACGAACGCGCGCGAACTATGGCGTTCGCAAAGCGACTGGCAGGCGCGCATCGAGCGCTACGCCGTCGAACGGCTGCTTTCGCTGAAGAACGAAACCTGGTTGGGCGAAGACGAGAAGCCGTTCAGCGCCAAGGCGTTCGTTGCGCGGATGAGGCTGGAATCGATCGTCGTGTATCCGGACGGCAGCTTCGAGTTCTGGCACGACGACGGTGAGCTGTTCTGGGGTCACGCGATCTCGGTGAGCGGCAACCTCACCGACGGACCGACCGACGCCGACATTCCCGGCTGATTTCCTTTGGCTAAGCCGCCGGCTTGAGTTCGCGCGCCTCGGTCTTGAGCGGCCGGAACAGGAAGAGTGCCGCGATCACCAGCGTTGCGCCGACCAGCTGGATCGGCTCGAGCTTCTGGCCCAGGATCAACGCCGACAGCACGAGCGTGCCAACCGGCTCGAAGTTCATGTAGAAGCCGACCTTCGCCGGCCCCATCGTGCCGGTGGCAACGAACAGGCCGATCATGCCGAAGGTGTAGAAGAGCGGCAGGGTCAACAGGCCCAGCCAGCCCATCGTCGTGGCCGGCAGCACCCAATCGCGGGTGATCGCCATCAACACCATGAAGATCAGTGCCGCCGTGCCGGTCATGTAGAACGTAGTGGCGCGCGAGTCACGACCGCGGAAGTGATGCCCGACCATCACGAAGGTGACCGACCACGCGACCGCACTAGCGAGGGCCAGCCACACGCCGGTCATCTCCGCGGTGGTGAAATCGACGTTCAACGTGAGCGCGAGTCCAAAGAAGGCGAGCGCGAGTCCGAACAGGCTGCGCCAGGTGAAGCGATCCTTGCCGGTGAGCCAACCGTAGACCGTGGTCATCGCCGGCCAGGTGTAGAAGATCAACACGCCAAGCGGCACCGAAATCCGTCCGAGCGCTTCGTTGAGCGTGTAGTTGTTGGTGCACAGCGCCACACCGATCGCGCAGGCGATCCAGCGATCGCGCATCGGCAGCGCGAGGCTCACCCCGGCGATGCGGCAATAGCAGTAGAGCAGCATCACCACGCACCAGGTACGCACCGTGACGATGGTGAGCGGATTGCCGCCGCCCTCCAGCCCCATGCCGGTGGTCACTCCGACCATGGCATAGCCGAGCGCGAACAGAAAAACGTGGAAGACGTTGGGATGAGTGAGCAAGTGATGTGCGTCCTGCCGCTACCTTTCAAATCGACACAATCCGGATCGGCTGCGATTCGGCGCCGACCCACGATTCGTTGCCGCCACTACGGCTTGTGCGCGCCGATGTGCGTCCAGTCATCGAGCAGTCGCGGGCGCTTCGTGCCTTTGGCGAGCCGCCCATCATCGATCGGCGCATCGGCCACCTGGCGCAAGGGCACCAGACCCGCCCAGATCGGTAACGCGTAGTCGGCATCGTCGTCGATCGGCGGACCGCTGCGCACCTTCGCGGAGGCCTCGTCGATCGGCATCGATAGTACGGTGGTGGCCTTGAGCTCCTTGCGCTGCACCGGACGCAATTGCTTCCAGCGTTGCGGATACATCCGCTCGACGAACGCTTCGAGCGCCGCGAGCTTCTCGTCGGGATCGTCGATCTTCTTCGCCTTGCCGAACGCCATCACCGCGCGATAGTTCATCGAATGATGAAAGCCCGATCGCGCCAGCACGAGCGCATCGACGTGTGTCACGGTGAGGCAGCACTCGACCCCGTCTTCGAGCGAGCGGATCATGCGGCTGGCCGAGGAGCCGTGCCAGTAGAGCCGGTTGCCGCTGCGCCAGTACAAAGTGGGCGTGACGTACGGCTGAGCGTCGATCACGTACCCGACGTGGCAGACGAACCCGGCATCGAGAATCGCGTGCACGGTCTCGACGTCGTAGTGGCCGCGCTTCGGATAGCGCTTGACGCGCGAGCGAGAGGTCGGGGTGTAACGCTGCATGGTGTTTGTCCTTCGTCGAGATCTTGCCCGGAGGGCGAATGCGCTGTGCGTCCTATCGCCCCCGACCCTGCAAGGCGAGTGCAAACTCGGGGACGTACGTGGTGAGCATCAGCACGATCAGCATGACCAGGATGTGCGGCCAGATCGCGCGCGACACCTCGCCCAGCTTCAGGCCGCTGATCGCCATGCCGACGAACAGACAGTACCCGATCGGCGGCGCGGCCATGCCGATGGCGACGTTGGTGACGATGATCGCGCCGAAGTGGATCGGATCGACGCCGAATTTGTTGGCCAGCGTGATGAGGATCGGCCCGAGGACCACCATGATCGCGATCTCGTCCATCACCGCTGCGAGCACGAAGAAACACACGTTGAGGCCGAGCAGCATCACCCAGCGTTGGTCAACATGCTCGGCCAAGGTCGCGGCAAGCTTGGTGGCGATCTGTTCCTGCGCAACGAGCAGACCAAAGCCATGCGATGCCGCCACGATCGCCATCACGATCGCGGTGACGCGCATCGCACGGGTTACGATCGCGGGCAGTCCGCGCCATTGCAACCGGCGCTCGACGAACAGGCCGATGATGAGCGCGTACACGCAACTCACCACCGCAGCCTCGGTCGGCGTGAACGCGCCGCTGTAGATGCCACCCAGCACCAGGGCCGGTGCCGCCAGCGCCCATTTCGCGCGACCGATTGCGGTACGAATCTCAGCTCCGCTGGCACGCGGGTCTCGCGGCACGTTGCGCCGCTTGGCGTGCAGATAGCACACCACGAGCAGCCCGATGGCGATCGCGATCCCGGGCAGAATCCCCGAGATGAACAAGCGCGCGATCGACTGCTCCGCGATCACGCCCCAGATCACGAAGGCGATCGATGGCGGAATGAGCGGACCGAGCACGCCGCTGCTCACCGCCGTGGCGGTGGCGAACGCCTTGTCATAGCCACGCGCGACCATCGCCGGAATCAGGATCGATCCGATCGCCGCAGTGGTCGCCGGCGCCGAGCCGGAGATGGCCGAGAACACCAGCGCCGAGAGCACCGTCACCATCGCCAGACCACCGGTCACGTGCCGCACCAGCACGCTGGCCGCATCGATCAGCCGCTGTGACAGGCCACCGGCGGTCATCAGTTCGCCCGCCAGCATGAAGAACGGGATCGCCAGCAGGCTGAATGATTGCGTGCCCGCCACCAGCGTCTGCGCCAACAGCACCGATGGGATGTCCGCAACGATGAGGCAGGCGATCACCGCTAGCATCAGAGCGAAGGTGAACGGCACCCCGGCCATCACCAGCAGCGCGAATCCGAAGGTGAGGATCCAGCCGGTGTTGCTCACCTCAGACGGGCTCCTGCTGGGTGGCGGCGGCAGGCGCGGGCGGATCGATCAGCCGTTCGAGCGCGAACAGCGCGATTACCAGGCCGCTGATCGGCGCAGCGGTGTAGAGGAACTCGATCGGGTAAGCGATCGCAGCCGAGGTCGAGCCGCTGGTTTCGATGACGTACTGGATGCCCGACCAGCACAAGTATCCGCCGGCGAACAGCACGGCGGCATCGACCAGACGGAACACCTGCGTGGCGGCCGGACCGAGCCGCTCGACCAGTCCGGCGATTCGTACGTGAAAGCCCTCGCGCACACCCAACGCGAGCGTCAGCAACATCGTCCACGAGAACAGCAGCAGCGAGAGCTCCTCGCTCCAGGCCAGCGCTTTGCCCAGCACGTAGCGCATGAACACCTGCAGCGCGAGCGCGACCAGCATGCCCGTCACCGCAGCGGTGACGACCACCCGGATCAGCGCAGCGAGCCGGCGGTTCAGGAGCGGGAGGGAAGCAAGGACCCCCGGCACCTCAGGCGTGCTCCATAACTAAGAGGAAACGAGGAGGAAGTTGGGGAGAGTGATCCGCAAAAGTCGCGACTGGCCTTACGGCTTCTTCACCGCGGCGAGCACTTCCTCGTAGATCTCCGGCCCGATCGACTTGCGGAAGCGCTCGTACACCGGCATCACCGACTTGCGGAACGGCGCGACATCAGCAACCTGATTCACCTTCATGCCCTTGGCCTCGAGCGAGGCCACCAGGCTGCGCGCCGCGGCGAAGCTTGCCTGCCGTTGCGCGCCCGTGGCGGTGGCGCCGGCTTCGAGCACCACCGGCTTCAGATCCGCTGGCAGCTTGTCGAACGAGCGCTTCGACATGAGCAGCAGGATCACCGAGTAGGTGTGATTGGTGAGCGAGAGGAACTTGGTGACTTCGTAGAACTTGTTCTGCTCGACCACCGCGACCGGAATCTCCAATCCGTCGACCGCGCCCTGCTGCACGGCGGTGAACGTTTCGGCCCAGGCCATCGGCACCGCACTGCCGCCCATCGAGGAGAACATGTCGATGTACACCGGGTTCTGCATGACGCGGTACTTCACGCCCTTGACGTCTTCGGGCTTTTGCACCGGGCGCACGTTGTTGATCATGTTGCGAAAGCCGCCTTCCATGTAGCCCAGTACCACCAGGCCCTTGGATTCGAGCTTCTTGGACATCTTGCGGCCGGTGGCGCCGTCGAGAATGCGCTGTGCCTGCGCCTCGTTCGCGTACAGGAACGGCAGGTCGTTCACCTGGTACGCCGGCTCGATCTGCGCGATCACCGCGTTCGTGACGATGCCCGAATCGGCCGTGCCGAAGCGCATGCCTTCCATCAACTGCTTCTCATCGCCCAGGGCGCGGTTGGCGAACAGCTGCACCTCGATGCGGCCGCGCGAGCCGCGCTCCACCGCGGTCTTGAAGGTGCGCGCACCGACGGCGTACGGATCCTGCGGGGAGTCGCCGCTGGGCCAGCCGAGTTTGAGCACGACCTTGTCCTGGGCCGTCGCGGCCAGCGGCAAGGCGATGAGCAACGCTGCGGACACGGACAGCGCACGAATCAACTGGCGGCGCGTGGACATGGGGTCTCCTCGGGTTGTCGGACGTCGGCGAACGGCCGATTATGGGTCAGGTTGACCAATGCACGCACGATCCGCGCTCGATCGGCGCGATAATCGTGCGTCCCGCCTCGCCTGACCCACCGACATTGACCACACCATGACCAGGATCCTGCACCGCTCGATGCGCGTCGACTACCCCATGGCCGTGGCCGGCGAAGGCATCGAGATCGTCGATTCGACCGGCAAGCGCTACATCGACGCCTCGGGCGGCGCGGCGGTGTCGTGCCTGGGCCACGGACACCCGGCGATCGTGAAAGCCATGCACGAGCAGATCGACCGGCTCGCCTA
>CADECO010000003.1:45929-47953 GCA_902825905.1 uncultured beta proteobacterium | reverse complement strand
AACACGTGGCGGCGCCAGCAGTTCGGCCCGCTTCTGATCGACGTGACCCACGTGTCGCCGTGCTACGAGTACCGCGACCGTCAAGCCGGCGAGAGCGCGGAGCAATACTCCGAGCGTCTCGCGCTGGAGCTGGAGCAGGCCATCGCGCGCATCGGCGCGCACAAGGTGATGGCGTTCGTGGCCGAGACGGTGGGCGGCGCCACGGCGGGGGTGCTGGTGCCGACGCCGAACTACTTCAAGCGCATCCGCGAGATCTGTGATCGCCACGGCATCCTGTTGATCCTCGACGAGGTGATGTGCGGCATGGGACGCACCGGCACCCTGCACGCGTGCGAGCAGGACGGCATCGCGCCCGATCTGCTCACGATCGCCAAGGGGCTCGGTGGCGGCTACCAACCCATCGGTGGCGTGCTGGTTGCGAGCAAGATCACCGACGCCATTCAGCGGGGCACCGGCTTCTTCCAGCACGGTCATACCTATCTTGGCCATCCGGTCGCCTGCGCCGCCGCGCTTGCCGTGCAGGAAACCATCGCGCGTGACGACCTGCTCGCCACGGTGCGCACGCGCGGGGATCAGTTCGCGGCGTTGCTGCGGGCTCGCTTCGCCAATCATGCGCACGTCGGCGATGTGCGCGGGCGCGGCCTGTTCTGGGGCGTCGAGATCGTTCGCGATCGTCAGACCAAGGCGCCGTTCGATCCGGCGCTGCGCGTGCACGCGCAGATCAAATCAGCGGCCATGGCGCAGGGGCTGTGCGTCTATCCGATGGGTGGCACCCTCGATGGCAAGCTGGGCGATCACGTGCTGCTCGCCCCGCCCTTCATCGTCACCGAGGCGCAGTTGCAGGTGATCGTCGAGCGACTGGCCAATGCGATCGATGCGGCCACCCGGAGCGCGTTGCGCAAGGCGGCGTAGAAGGGGCGCGCGGCGTCCGTTCGGTCACCTGTTCAACGAATCGCCGGCCTCTGCCAGAATGCGCGCCTCGGTCGGCCACGGCGCACCGAAGCGCGTTGCAACCGGTTCCCATCCCTTGGAGGAGTCCACATGTTCCAGGTTCGATTGCTAGTCTCACTCGCGGCGGCAACCCTTGCTTTGCCGGCGATACCTGCGCTGGCGCAAGGCAAGTTCGTCACCATCGGCACCGGCGGTGTGACGGGCGTGTACTACGCGGCCGGCGGCGCGATCTGCAGGCTCGTCAACAAAGACCGCGCCAAGCACGGCGTGCGCTGCTCGGTGGAATCGACCGGCGGCTCGGTGTTCAACGTCAACACCATCAAGGCGGGCGAACTCGACATGGGCGTGGCCCAGTCGGACGTGCACTACAACGCGTCGAAGGGGCTGGCGCAGTTCAAGGACGGTCCCTTCGCGGATCTGCGCGCGGTGATGTCGCTGCATCCGGAGCCGTTCACGGTGGTGGCACGCAAGGAAGCCAACGCCAAAGCGTTCACCGATTTCAAAGGCAAGCGCTTCAATATCGGCAACCCGGGTTCGGGCACGCGCGCCTCGATGGAAGAACTGCTTGGCGCGATGGCATGGAAGACCGGTGACTTCTCGCTGGCAGCAGAGCTGAAAGCCGACGAGCACGGCCCGGCACTGTGCGACGGCAAGATCGACGGTTTCTTCTATGCAGTGGGGCATCCCTCAGCCAATATCCAGGATCCCACCACGACCTGCGGCGCGAAGCTCGTCTCGCTCACCGGCGCGGCGGTCGACAAGCTGGTGAAGGAGAAGCCCTACTACGCCAAGGTCACGATTCCGGGCGGGCTGTATCCGAACAATCCGCAGGCGACCGAAACGTACGGCGTGCTCGCCACGTTCGTGTCCTCGGCGAAAGTTCCGGCCAACACGATCTACCTCGTGGTCAAAGCGGTGTTCGACAACTTCGAAGACTTCAAGAAGCTCCACCCGGCACTGGCGCATCTGAAGCCCGAGAACATGGTGAAAGACGGGCTGTCGGCGCCGCTGCATGAGGGAGCGGTGAAGTACTACAAGGAAAAAGGCTGGATCAAGTAAGCCGGCCCGATCAG
>CADECO010000003.1:40347-45829 GCA_902825905.1 uncultured beta proteobacterium | reverse complement strand
GCCGCGCTGCCGGGGGGCAAACCTTCGGCTGAACTGCAGCAACTCGTCGCCGATTCGGACACCGGTGGGCGCAAACTGGTCGGCTTTGCCGGCAAGCTGCTGACAACGGTGGCGCTGGCCTGGTCGCTGTTCCAGCTCTGGTACGCCTCGCCGCTGCCGTTCGTGCTGAAGATCGGCGTACTGAACGACACCGAGGCGCGCTCACTGCATCTGGGCGTGGCGCTGTTCCTGGGATTTCTCGCCTACCCCGCGTTCAAGCGATCAGCGCGCGATCGGGTGCCGGCGCTCGAATGGCTGCTCGCGATCGTCGCCGCGTTCGCCGGCGCGTATCTGATCCTGTTCTACGCGCAACTGGCCACGCGCCCCGGTCAGCCGTCGATGATGGACATCGTCACCGCCACGCTCGGGCTGGTGCTGCTGCTCGAGGCCACGCGTCGCGCGGTCGGCATGCCGATGACGATTCTGGCAGTGGTGTTCCTGGCCTACATCTTTCTTGGGCCATACCTGCCCGACGTGCTCGCGCACAAAGGCGCATCGCTGCAGCGCGCGCTGTCGCACATGTGGCTGACCACCGAAGGCGTGTTCGGCGTGGCGCTCGGGGTGTCGTCCGCGTACATCTTCATCTACGTGCTGTTCGGCTCGCTGCTCGACCGCGCCGGCGCCGGCAACTACATGATGCAGATCTCGTTCGCGATGCTCGGCCATCTGCGCGGCGGGCCGGCGAAAGTCGCAGTGGTGTCCTCGGCGCTGAACGGCCTGATCTCCGGTTCCTCGGTGTCGAACGTGGTGTCCGGCGGCATCTTCACGATTCCGTTGATGCGCAAGGCCGGTTACGGCGGCATCAAGGCCGGCGCGATCGAGACGGCTTCGTCGGTGAACGGCCAGATCATGCCGCCGGTGATGGGCGCGGCAGCGTTCCTGATGGTCGAGTACGTCGGCATTCCCTACTCGGAAATCGTCAAGCACGCGCTGTTGCCGGCGACGATCTCCTACATCGCGCTGTTCTACATCGTGCATCTGGAGGCGATGAAACTGGGCATCGCGCCGATGGCGCACGCGCGCAGCCGCACATTGCGCGACCGCATGATCGCGTGGGGACTGGGCGTCTCCGGCATGGTCATCGTGCTCGCGCTGATCTACTACATCGCGCTTTGCGTGCAGGCGTTTCTGGGCGATGCGGCACCGTGGGTGCTGGCGGCGCTGCTCGGTGCGCTTTACGTCTACTCGGTGTACGTGTCGGCGCAGTGTCCGGACTTGCCTGTGGACATCGACGTGAACAATCCGGTGCTACCCGAGACCTGGCCGACGGTGAAAGCGGGCCTGCATTTCCTCATTCCGATCGGCGTACTGATCTGGTGCCTGATGATCGAGGAGATGTCGCCGGCGCTGTCGGCGTTCTGGGCGACGATGGTGCTGATCGTGCTGATGCTCACGCAACGGCCGCTCACCGCGCTGTTCCGCAGACAACGCCGCGGAGATGAATGGGCAGCAGGATTCGACGATGTCGTGAGCGGTCTCATCGACGGCGCGCGCAACATGATCGGCATCGCCATTGCCACCGGCACCGCCGGCATCATCGTCGGCGGCATCACGCTCACCGGTCTGGGGCTTCGCATGACCGATTTCGTCGAGCTGGTGTCGATGGGCAACGTCACGCTGATGCTGTTGTTCACCGCGTTCGTCTGTCTGGTGCTTGGCATGGGCGTGCCGACCACCGCGAACTACATCCTGGTCGCCTCGCTGATGGCGCCGGTGATCGTGGAACTGGGCGCGCAGTCCGGGCTGATCATTCCGCTCATCGCCGTGCACCTGTTCGTCTTCTACTACGGGATCATGGGCGACATCACCCCGCCGGTGGGGCTTGCCACGTTCGCGGCGGCGGCGATCTCCGGCGAGGATTCGATCCAGACCGGCATTCAGGGTTCGATCTACGCGGTGCGCACCGTGGTGCTGCCGTTCGTATTCGTATTCAATCCGACACTGCTGCTGATCGACGTCGAGAGCTGGTGCGACCTGATCATGGTGTGCTTCTCGGCCACAGCGGCGTCGCTGGTGTTTGCCGCGGCGACGATGGGCTGGTTCCGCACACGCTGCAAGTGGTGGGAGGTGGTGTTGCTGCTGGTGGCCACGTTCATGCTGTTCCGACCCGACTACTTCATGGACAAACTGTACGCACCCTATCGCGACGCTCCGGTGCGCGAGATGCCGGAGGTGGCCAAGGCGATCCCCGAGGGCGGGCGATTCGTCGCGATCATCGAAGGCACCAACATCGAGGGCGACGATGTGCGCAAGACCGTCGCAGTGCGCCTCGGCGCCGCGGGAGATGGTCGGCAGCGGCTGGCCCAAGCCGGGTTGACGATCGCCCCGCCGCTGGGCGACGCCGCGCAGATCACCTCGGTCAAGTTCGGCAGTGCAGCGAAAAAATCGGGTTGGGAGCAAGGCTGGAAGATCGTCAGCCTGAAAGTACCGAGCGACCGGCCATCTGCCAACTGGTGGCTGCTGCCCGCACTCGCGCTGGTGGCATTGGTGTGGTTCGCGCAGCGCGCGCGGTCGCCGCGCGAGACTGCCCGAGCCTAGCGCCCAGCCGCGCGTTCGGTCAGCGTCACTAGTTATCGGCCGATAAACGCGATTTTGCCGTTGCGGACCCTTTGCCGGTCGGTGCAATTCGCTTACCATGCTTTCGGCGACGCCACCACGGCGTCAGGCACCCTCACGATGCCCGTCGCCAATCGCGGTCATTCATGCCGATCAAGGAGGTTCCATGGCAGTCACCGAACTGAACCACTACTTCGTTCGCGCCAACAATCTGGAAGAGACGAAGGACTTCTACTGCACGGCGCTCGGGTTCGAAGTCATGCCGCGCCCACCATTCCCGTTCCCCGGCTACTGGCTCGGCGTGAACGGCAAGATCCAGATCCACATGGGCCAGTCGGGCGTACCCAACGCCGAGAAGTACTACATCGGCACGCCTAAGCACGCCCCGAACGACAACACCGGCATGGTCGACCATGTCGCGTTTCTCGCTGAGACGCCCGGCGATTTCATCCGCCGGTTCAAGCAAATGGGCATCGACTACCTGCCGCGCCAGTTTCCCGAGTTCGATCTGTACCAGCTGTTCCTGAAGGATCCCAACGGCGTGGCGATCGAGCTGAACTTCATGGGCTTGAAGAACATCACCGACTGGGGCGGCGAGAACTACGGCGAGATGCCCAAGGTCGAGAAGGTCTGAGCGGTCGGCGCGAATAGCCCTGCCACTTCCGTCCGTCATCAGCGCCGTCTGTCACGAGCGCCGTCTGTCACCCGCGCCGATCAATCATTCGAGGATGCCTGTATGAACGCCCCACGCGAGCCGGTCCGGAATTTCTCGGACGTCTCCTACGACGAAGCGCTGCGCCGTGCGCGCGCGATGATCCCCGCGCTGCGCCAGCGCGCCGCGACCACCGAGAACGCACGCACGCTCCCGGAAGAAACGATCGCCGAACTGCATGAAAACGGCCTGCTCCGGTTCATCCAGCCCAAGCGCTGGGGCGGCATGGAGTTCGACTTCGTCTCCGTGTTCGATATTCCGCTCGAACTTGCCCGCGGCTGCGCATCCACCGCCTGGGTAGTGGGCAATCTCGCGATTCACCATTGGATGCTCGCGCTGTACGACGAACGCGCACAACAAGAGGTATGGGGAGAGAACCCCGACGCCGGCATCGCTTCGGGCATCGCCTTTCCGCAAGGAAGCGGCCGCAAGGTCGACGGCGGCTTCGTCGTGAGCGGCAACTGGAACTTCTCGAGCGGAGTGAACCATTCAACCTGGGAGATGCTCGCCGCCACCATCCGCGACGGCGACAAGATCGTCGATCACCGCATGTGTCTCGTGCCCAAATCCGACTACGAGGTGCTCGACGATTGGCATGTTCTCGGCGTACGGGGTTCAGGTTCGCGCACGGTGCGAGCGAAAGACATCTTCGTGCCCGAGCATCGCGCGCTTTGCATGTACGACATCCGCGGCGGCGGCAATTTTCCCGGGGCAAAGGTCAATCCGAACCCGACCTACAACGTGCCGCTGGTCTCGCTCGGAACGCATTGCATCGCCGGCTCGATGGTGGGCAATGCGCTCGCGGCGGTCGAGATGACGATCGACGTCGTGAAGGAGCGCAGCACCAGTTACACCGCGATGAAGATGCGCGATTTTCAAGCGGTGCAGCTGCGCATCGCCGCGGCCGCAGCGCGCGTCGATCTGGCCCGCCTCTCGTCACGCAACGATTGCAACGAAGCACAGACGGCCGCGCGCGAAGGCCGAATGTTGACGATGGAAGAGAAGCTTCGCTACAAGCGAAACGTCGCCTACGCAGCAACGCTTTGCACCGAAGCCGTCGATTCGCTGCACGCACTGGCAGGCGCCAACGGTATCTACGACCGCTATCCGATCCAGCGTATCTTTCGCGATCAGCATGCGATGGCCGGACACATCGGCTTCAGCTGGGACATGCAGGCCACGCCCTGGGGCCTGGTCGCGCTCGGCGGCGATTTCGTGAGTCCGACGTTGTAGCAGGGAGCCGCATGCATGCCCCCATCCAATCGAGTTGAGGAGCCTGCAGCGCTCATGGACGACGCGGCCACTGAACCCGCGGCACGCCTCGGATAGCCGCAACAAGAGCATCGAGGCACCCGCCGCATCGCGGCGGCATCGAAGGAGGAGACCGTGTCGGCATTCGATCGATTCGTCGGCGCATTGGCGCGCGGGCTGCACATGCTGGCTGCGGCCTGGTTGTTCGTGCTCGCGCTGCTGATCCTGGCCGATGTCCTCGGCCGCGGCCTGTTCGATCAGCCGGTACCCGGCACCGCGGAGGTCGTCGCCAATTCACTCGTGGCAATCGCTTTCCTGCAGCTCTCGCATGCCATCCGCATGCACGGCATGCTGCGCGCGGAGCTGCTTCAACCCTACCTGCCCAAAGCCCTGTGGCGCTGGTTCATAGTCGTCGGCTACATCGTGGCCGTGGGGTTCTTTCTGGCCATCGCCTATGCGTCCTGGGAGCCGATGCTGAGCGCCTGGGAGATCGGTGAGTGGCAGGGTGAGGGCGCGTTACGCGTGCCCACCTACCCGCTGCGGTCCGTAGTCGTGGCGATGTGCGTGCTGGCGGCGATCTGCTACGCGCTCCTCGCCATCAAGGCGGTGCGCGGTGAGGATGCCGCCGCCGGTGCCGCGGCGCACTGACGAGCGATCGAAAATGGCCGCCACCGCATTCGCAGCGATGATGATCGTGATTCTGCTGGCGATGATCGCGATCGGCTTTCACATCAACATCGCCCTTGGCGTGGCCAGCGTGATCGGCGTGGGAATTCTCGCGGGCAAGGCGAGCGTCGCGCTGTCGCTGCTTTCGACCACCGCCTACGAGGTACTGCGCGATTACGTATTCGTGGTGATCCCGCTGTTCGTGCTGATGGGCGAGCTGGTGGCGCGCTCCGGTGCGGCCAAGGATCTGTACGTGAT
>CADECO010000003.1:35310-40247 GCA_902825905.1 uncultured beta proteobacterium | reverse complement strand
GTCATCCTGATCCTGCTGGTGCTGGGCGGAATCTGGGGCGGGCTATTCACGCCGACCGAAGCCGCGGGCATCGGTGCGCTCGGAGCACTGGTGCTGGCGCTGGTGAAAGGCCAGCGCTGGCGCGACATCGTCGATGCGATCTCCGAGACCGGCCGCACTTCAGCGCCGCTGCTGTTCCTGCTGGTCTGTGCGCAGATGTACTCGCGCCTGCTGGCCATGGGCGGGATCGTCGGCGCAATCCAGGAGTTCGTGGGCGGGCTGGGCCTCACGCCGCTGGTGGTGGTGGCAATGATGACGCTCGTGTGGTTCGTGCTGGGCATGTTCATCGACTCGGTGTCGATCATCCTGCTCACAGTGCCGATCTTCGCGCCGATCGCGGTCAAGCTGGGTATCGATCCGATCGCGTTCGCGATCATGGGTATTCTCGCGATCGAGGCCGGTATCCTCACGCCGCCGTTCGGGCTGGCGGTCTATACGGTACGAGCGTGCGTCCCCGACAAGGACGTATCGCTGGGCGACATCTTCCGCGGCTCGACCGCGTACTGGGTATTCCTCGTTTTGATGGTCTTCATCATCTACGCGTTTCCGGACATCGCAACCTGGTTGCCGGCAACGCTATGATCGGCGGTCCACGCGCAATCACTACTGGAGGACGAACATGAATCGCACCCGTCTGCCGCGCCCCGTCGCGAGCAGTTTCACGCTGAAGTCCGCGAGCGGCCTGATCGCCGGACTGACACTCGGGTTGTGCGCAAGCGGCGCAACCGCCGACACCTACAAATGGCGCATCGGCGCCGGACATCCGGTGCAAGGCATCGCGCACGTCACCGCGGTGAAGGAGTTCTTCATCCCGGAAGTGAACAAGCGACTCGAGGCGCTCGGCCACAAAGTGGAGTGGACCGAAGCGTGGGGCGGTGCAGTTGCCAAGCTCCCCGAGGTGCTGGAGGCGACCAAAACCGGGTTGCTGGACGTCGGCGTGGTGAATTTTCCGTTCCACCCGTCGACGCTATTCACCAACAACTTCCCGTTCTTCTTCCCGTTTCAGCCCTCCGACCATGTGCTCGCTGTGAAGGCGGTGCGCAATACGTACGATGAAGTGAAGTGGCTCTACGAGATCTTCGAGAAGCGCTACAACCAGAAGCACATCGGCGTGGGCCAGAACGGCGACTACGGCGTGGGCACGCGTTTCGAGATCAAATCGTTCGAGGATCTCAAGGGAAAGAAAGTCGGCGCCGCCGGACCCAACCTCAACTGGTTCCGCAACACCGGCATCGTCGGAGTTCAGACCAACCTGAACGAAGCCTACAACGCGATGCAGACCGGCGTGTACGGCGGCATGGTGATCTTTCCCGGACCGTACTTCGGCTTCAAGCTGCACGAGGTCGGCAAGTACTACCTGAACATCGGTTTCGGTGCGCCGGCCGCGATCGCGCTCACGGTGAACATGGATACCTGGAAGAAAACGCCCAAGCCGGTGCAGGATGTATTGCTCCAGGTCGGCCGCGAGTACGACGTGATCAACGCGCAGATGCAGCAGAAAGCCGACAACGAAGGGCTCGACAAACTCAAATCGGCCGGCGTGACGATCATCAATCTGCCGGCCGCCGATCGCGCCAAGTGGGCGCAAGCGGTGTCGGGACTCCCCAACGAAAAGGCGAAAGAATCGAACGGACGCAAGGAGCCCGGCTCACAGGTCTACAAAGCCTACGTGTCGAATCTGAAGAAGCTCGGCTATAGCTTCCCGGTCGAATTGAAGATCGATTGAACGTATCAGGAGCATCGTTGCAGCAACACCGCGCCCACGCCGGCGTCATCCTCACGCCGGCGCAAGCAATGGCGGCGGCGCGCGATCTGTCGCCGCGGCTGCGCCAACGCGCCGCACAGTGCGAAGCACTGCGCCGTTGTCCCGATGAAACGATCGAAGAGCTGAACGCGTCGGGCCTGATGCGTGCCATGCAGCCGCGCCGCTTCGGCGGCTCGGAGCTTGGCATCGATGTCGTGATCGACGTCGCGCTCGAGCTGTGCCGTGGCTGCCCTTCGACGGTCTGGGTGTGGCTCAACCTGACCACGCACTCCTGGAACATCGGGCAGTTTCCGATCGAAGCGCAGCACGACGTGTGGGATCGCGATCCCTACGCCACCGCCGCGACCGGCCTAGCATTTCCGTGCGGCAAGGCGCGCAAGGTCGATGGCGGCTATCGCGTGAGCGGCAAATGGCCGTTCGGCAGCGGCGTCGATGCGGCGACGTGGATGCTGGTGGGCGCGTTCGTCGACAACGGCACGCCAGGCGAACCACCCGAGCGGCGGTTCTTTCTCGTGCCCAAGTCGGAGTACCGCAGCCTCGACAACTGGGATGCCTATGGCCTGACGGGCACCGGCAGCCACGATGTCGAAGTGCTCGACGCGTTCGTGCCCGAACACCGCAGCATCAACGCCGAACGATTCGCGAGCGGCCTGGAGACCTACGGCGCGAAGGAGCATGGCACGCTGCTGTTCAAGCTGCCGCCCTTCCCGACGTTCGGGTTCTCGCTCGGGGTGGTGCCGCTCGGTGCTGCGAAAGCCGCGCTGGAAGAGTACGTATCGATCACGCGCAAACGCGCCGGCACCTATACCGGTGCGCGCTTGGCCGAACTGGCGCCGCTGCAGATCCGCATCGGCGAAGCCTCGGCCTGCATCGACTTCTTCGAGCAGGTGATGCGCAAGGACATGGCCGAACTGATCGCCACCGTCGGGCGCGGAGAGTCCCCCTCGGTCGAGGCGCGGCTGCGCTGGAAGCGCAACGTCTCTTTCGGTACGGTACTGATGAAACGCGCGATGGACGTGATCATGGCGGCGAGCGGTGCGGGCGGCCTGGCATCATCGGGCGTGCTGCAACGCCATTTCCGTGACGTGAATGCCGCCGCCTCGCATATCGCACTCACCTGGGACGTGCAGGCGGGAGCATATGGGCAGCACGTGCTGGGGCTGCCGTTGCAGGCCGGGTTGTTGATCTGAAGCGCCGCTCACACCAGCGACCATGACCTCCTACGATCCGCCCAAACTCGGCAGCTATTTCGAAGTACTCGATTCGCGCTTTCGCATCGCTGCGCAGCCCAACGCCTGGGTCGAGCGGTTGTGGACCGGCAGCCGCTGGGCCGAAGGGCCAGCCTGGTTCGCCGACACGCAGACGCTGGTGTTCAGCGACCTGCCCAACGATCGGCAGATGCAGTGGGTGGACGGTCTGGGTTGCCGCGAGTTTCGCCGACCGTCGAACTTCGCCAACGGCAACACCCGCGATCGCGAAGGGCGGCTGATCAGCTGCGAGCACGGCGGGCGGCGCGTAACGCGTACCGAATTCGACGGTTCGATCACGGTGCTGGCCGATCGCTACGAGGGCAAGCGGCTCAACTCTCCCAACGATGCCGTGGTGAAGTCCGATGGCTCGATCTGGTTCACGGATCCGCCCTATGGCCTGCTCAACGACTATGAAGGGCACAAAGGCGAGAGCGAGATCCGTGCGTGCAACGTCTATCGACTCGATCCGAAGGATGGCTCGCTGAAGGTGGTGGCCGATGATTTCGTGCGCCCGAACGGCATCTGTTTCTCCCCCAACGAGAGCCGGCTGTACGTCGCCGACTCCAGCATCTCGCACGATCCGAACGGCAACCGCCATATCCGGGTGTTCGATGTCGGCGCAGACGGCAGGCTGAGCAACGCTCGTGTATTCGCGGTCATCAAACCCGGCTGCGCCGACGGCTTTCGCACCGATGTCGATGGCAATGTCTGGACCAGCGCCGGGGATGGCGTACACGTTCTCGCGCCGGATGGAATGCTGATCGGCAAGGTGAAAGTCCCCGAGGTGGTATCGAACCTGTGCTTCGGCGGCACCAAGAGGAACCGCCTGTTCATCGCCGCCACGACTTCGCTCTACGCGGTGTATGTGGGCACGACCGGCGCGCAGCGTTGCTGAGGCGCCCCCGATGAATGTACGACCCCGCCGGTCCGTGCTCTACATGCCGGGCGCGAACGCACGTGCACTCGACAAGGCTCGCACGCTGGCGGCCGACGGACTGATCTTCGATCTCGAAGACGCCGTCGCACCCGATGCCAAGGAGCAGGCGCGCGACAACGTCGTTCACGCCTTGAAGCAAGGCGGTTATGGACCGCGTGAGCGCGTGGTGCGCATCAACGGACTGGATACGCAATGGGGCCGCGCCGATCTGCAGGCGGCTTGCGCCGGTTACGCGGACGCGATTCTGCTGCCGAAAGTCGAGCACGCCACGCAGGTGCACCAAGCCGCCGCGCTGATGCGCGAAGCCGGCGCGCCCGATTCGATGGCGCTGTGGTGCATGCTCGAAACACCGAAGGGTGTGCTGCATGCCGAACCGATCGCCGCATCCGGCGGGCGCCTGGCAGTGCTGGTGATGGGTACGAGCGATCTGGCGAAGGATTTGCGCGCCAGCCACACCGCAATGCGCCTGCCGATGATCACCAGCCTCGGGCTGTGCCTGCTTGCCGCGCGTGCGTACGATCTGGCGATTCTCGATGGCGTTCATCTCGATCTCGAAGACGACGCCGGGTTCGCTGCATCCTGCGTGCAGGGACGCGAGCTCGGCTTCGACGGCAAGACGCTGATCCACCCGAGAACGATCGCCGCCGCAAATGAAGTGTTTGCCCCGAGCGCGGCTGAGATCGCATGGGCGCACCGCGTCATCGCGGCACATGAGGAAGCGAGCCGCGCCGGTCGCGGGGTAGCCGTGGTGGATGGCCGGCTGGTCGAGAACCTGCACGTGGTTGCCGCCCAACGCCAGGTCGCTCTGGCAGAGGCGATCGCCCAGCGCGCATCGTGAGTGGCAGCGGGGGCGAGCCTGACATGCGCTACGCTCGTCCTTTCCATCGAATTCACCGATCATGATCATCGACACCGGACGCCCCGCCACCATGGCGCCGCATGCCAT
>CADECO010000003.1:21027-35210 GCA_902825905.1 uncultured beta proteobacterium | reverse complement strand
CACCGATCATGATCATCGACACCGGACGCCCCGCCACCATGGCGCCGCATGCCATGGTGGTATCTCCACATTCGCTCGCATCCGTAGCGGGTGTGGAAGTACTGAAGCACGGCGGCCACGCAGTCGACGCTGCCATCGCCACGAGCGCCGCGCTGTCGGTGATCTATCCGCACATGACCAGCCTCGGCGGCGATGCGTTCTGGCTGATCTACGATGCCTCGACTCGAACCGTGCGTTATCTCGACGCCGCCGGATGCGCAGCCGAAAGCGCAGCGATCGGCTGGTTCGAGCAGCGCGGCCTCAAGGAGATCCCGTTTCGCGGCCCGCTGCCCGCGACGTTGACCGTACCCGGTGCGGTCGACGGCTGGACCACGGCGCATGATCAGTTCGGCCGCGTGCCCCTCGAACGAGTACTGACCTCCGCGATCACGCTCGCGCGCGAAGGCTTTCCGGTCACGAAGCGGCTCGCGCACTGGATCGCGGTCACCGCTCAGCAGGGTGTTCTGAACGACACCGCGCGCGCCGTCTTCATGCCCGAGGGCGAGCCACCCCGCCCCGGCACCCGTCTGGTCAACGCCAACCTCGCACGAACCCTGGAAACGGTCGCGGCGCAGGGACGATCCGGTTTCTACGCGGGCGAGGTGGCGCGCGCGTTCGCCCTCTATGCGCACAACCAAAACGGCTTTTTCACCGAGCGCGATTTTCAGGCGCAGCACTCGCGCTGGGCCGACCCGATCAGCAGCACCTATCGCGATCACCAGATCTTCGAGACACCGGCCCCGACTCAAGGTTTCACGGTGCTGGAGATGCTCAATATCCTGGAGCACTACGACGTGTCGCGTTGGGAGTTTCTCGGGCCCGATCACATCCACCATCTGGTGCAGGCCAAGCAGATCGCCTATCACGATCGCGACCGGTTGCTCGCCGATCCTTCGTTCGCACACGTGCCGATGGCGCACCTGATCTCCAAGCCCTACGCTGCGGAGCGCCGCGCGCTGATCGATCCGAGTCGCACGCTGCCGTGGGACAAGGTGCCCTCCTACGGCACGCTGCGCGGCGACACGGTGTTCATCGGCGTGGTCGACGCCCAAGGCAATGCCGCCTCACTGATTCACAGTCTGTACGGCGTGTTCGGCTCGGGCGAAATGGTCGGCCCAACCGGCGTGATGCTGCAGAATCGCAGCGCCTACTTCTCGCTCGATCCGCAGCATCCCAACCGACTCGAAGCCGGCAAGCGACCGTTACACACGCTGATCGCCTCGCTCGCGTTCCGGGAAGGCGAGTTGCGTCACGTGCTGGGATGCATGGGTGCCGATGGCCAGCCGCAGATCCACCTGCAGACCTACGTGGCGATGCTCGACTACGGGCTCGACATCCAGCAGGCGCTGGAGATGCCGCGTTGGCTCTCGGGTCGGTTCGCTCTAGGCGAGCCGCGCGACCTGCTCAACATCGAGGCGCGGTTTGCGCCATCGACGCTCATCGAGCTCGAGCAACGCGGACACGTGCTCAATCGTTGGCCTGCATGGCAAGAGCTCGCCGGTCACTGTCACGGCATAACGATCGATACGCAAAGCGGGATGCGCATCGGTGGCGCCGATCCTCGCAGCGACGGCGCGGCGATCGGTTTCTAGGCAGCGCGCGTCGGGCGTGGCCCGATCCTGCAGACCGCAGCAGACCGAGGTGCCCGAACCGTTCAGCTGACTTCTGCGCTCTCGCCCATGTCGGCGAGCAGCGCGCGAATCTCTTGCGCGCCCAGAGCCGCGCGGAAATGCGGTCCCTGGTAGGCGTTGCAACCGAGCTGACGCAACAAATCGTACTGCACTGCGGATTCGACCCCTTCGGCCAGCGTCGACAGGCCAAGCGCACGTGCCAGCGCGACAATCGAACCGCAGATCGCCGCGGAGTCACCATCGCTCACGACGTTTCGCACCAACGACGGCGCGATGCGCAGCCGTTCGATCTTCAGCCGCTTGAGTTGCGCGAGCGAGGTCGATTCGGCACCGAACTCGGTCACCGCGAAGCGCACGCCCAGTTCGCGCAGCCGGCCAATGGCACGCTCGAGCGTCTCGATCTCGCCGACGAAATCGTGCGCCGCCACCTGAATCTCGAGCATGCGCGGATCGAGTTGCGACTCGGCCAGCAGTCGCTCGATCGCCGGCACCGCCTCGGAGCGCCGCAGGAAAGTGCCCGACAACTTGTTGCCAATCACCAGCCCACGGCCGGTGGCCGATCGCCATGCTTTGGCTACTCGACAGCTGGTCTGCAGCATCCACAGTTCGATCGGGAACAGCAGCTGCGCCTGGCGCGCGACGTCGACGAATTCCTCGGCCGGTGTGATGCCCCGTTCCGGGTGATGCCAGAACAGGTGCGTCTGAACGCCGATGACGGCCGCGCTCCGGAAATCCACACACGGCTGGAAGCGCAGCTCCAGCTCCTCGCGCTCCAGCGCGTGGCGAAGCGAAGCCTCGAGTGCGAGGCGTTCACGCGCCATGGCGTTCATCGATCGATCGTAGAACTGGAATGTGTTGCGGCCACGTGCCTTGGCGCGATACATCGCGACGTCGGCGTTCATCAGCAGCGACTCAGCCGTCTCGCTGTCATCGGGATAGACCGCGATGCCGATGCTGCACGAGACGACGATCTCCTGGCCGGCGACCCGCACCGGTTCGGTGAGCACCTGCAAGATGCGACGCGCGATGACCGCGGCGTCCTCGGGCTGGGCCAACTCGCCAAGCAACACCACGAATTCGTCACCGCCCAGGCGTGCCACGCTGTGGCTGGCCTGCTCCGCTTCGCCGCGACTGACCGTATCGGTGGCGCGCACCGAGGTGGCAACCCGTGATGCAACGGTCTTGAGCAGTTCGTCGCCGGCATCGTGGCCGAGCGTGTCGTTGACGCGCTTGAAGCCGTCGAGGTCGACGAACATCACCGCGAGCTTGGCCGCGCTACGTGCCGCGTGCGACAATGCGTTGCGAACCTGTTCGTTGAACAGCAGACGATTCGGCAGACCGGTGAGCGCATCGAAGTACGCGAGCTGACGGATCCGCTCCTCGCTTTGCTTGCGCTTGGTGATGTCCTGAATCGTGCCGATGACGCGCGTGGCCCGCCCCTGATCGTCGACGCGCGCCGGCTCGAGCAGGTGATGCACGAAGCGCACCTTGCCGTCGGCCGACACGATCCGGTGATCGAGCGTGAGCGATTGCGCGCGCTCGGCCACCGAATCGAGCGCATCGCGCACCCGCTCGACGTCGTCGCGGTGCGCGTGCTCCAGCATCGCGGTCGGGCTGGCCAGAAGATACTCATCGGACTTGCCCAGCATCCGGTACACCTGGGTCGAGGCGCGGAATCGATCGCGCTTCAGATCCCACTCCCAATCGCCCAGCTCGGCCACGCGTTGCGCATTGGAGAGCCGTTCCTGGTTCTCCCACGCCTCGTTCAGCGCCTTGCTCGCGCGCATGATGTAGCGCACGCGATGGCGCAGCACCACCCAGTTGATCGGCTTGATGACGAAATCGGTGGCGCCCGCCTGGTACGCCTGCTCGATCGAATCGGTGTCATCCAGGCCGGTGATGATGATGACCGGGATGCGCTCGCTATGCGGCATCTGGCGCAACAACGCGCATGCGGTGAAGCCATCCATGCCCGGCATGGTCACATCGAGCAGCACCAGATCGGGTGCCACGCGCTCGATCGCCTCGAGCGCGGCTACGCCATCGGCGGCCTCGATCACCTCGAAGCCCGCGCGCTCCATGGCGAGGCAGGCGACCATGCGCACCGTACCATCGTCATCCGCGATGACGACGCGCGGCTTGTCGACAAGTGAGTGCGCGGTACCGATTTGTCGCTCCCTGGGAATAGTGGCCGATCGTTCGGCCGCGTGTTGTGTCTTGTGTTGCCTGCTGCGTTTATGGTTTTGCTCTCATGCCAATCAGTTCGGCGTAGTTGAGCATCGGCAGCGGCGGCGGAAACTTCAGTTTCTCGGCGACATCCATGCGGATCTGGAACGAGAAGCGCTTGAGTGTCTCGATCGGAATGTCGGCCGGGGCGACTTTGCCGACGAGAATCTGCTCCGCCTTGTACGCGGTGAACTGTCCGACGGTGTGATAACGGCTGACCAGACCGGTGAGCGCGCCGGCTTCCATCAGCTGTTCGGTCGAGGCGAACGTCGGCAGCCCCATCTCCAGCGCCATCGGGATGATCACGTCCTGCGCGATGGTGCCCAGATAGCTGTCGGGTGGCAGATACAGCCACTGCGCGCGCGATTCCTTCAATTCGCGAACGAGTTCGGCCGCGCTCTCCGGCGTGACCTTGCGGTTGGCGTCGAGCCGGAAGGTGCGCTCGACCGTGGTGAAGCCTTTTTCGCGACCGAGTTTGCGCAGCTCGTCGATCACCACCACCGAGTTCTGCTCGGTCGGCGTGTAGATCACGCCCAGCGTCTGGAACGGCCGGTAGGACGACATCGCCTGCAACTGCGCGTCGATCGGTGCCACATGCACCACGCCGGTGACGTTGCGCCCGGAGGATTTGCGATCGGACGCGATCTTGGCGAGCGTCGGCGCGGCCACCAGCGTGAACACCACCGGTATGTCGGTGATATGCCGGCCGCGGTCGATGCTGTCGTACGGACCGGCGATGCCCAACGTGACCGAGGTGCCCCAGGTGTAGACCAGATCGGGTTTCGTCGCGCGGATCTCCTGCACCAGCGCTGGCAGGCGTGAGTTGTCGCGATTGAGATCGCGATAGATGATCTCGACCGGAATCTTGCGGGCGGCGAAGTAGTCTTCGAAGCCGCGCTCGACATCGGTCATGCCGCGAAACGTGACCGCGTAGATTCGAAACGGCCGATCGGTGCGCCGCAACTGCTTGCCCTGTCCGGGCGCCTGGGCAGTCAATTGCGTACCTGATTGCGGCACGGCATGCGCTCCGGAAGGAGCGCTTGATTGCGGCTGCGCGGCACGCACGCCGAACGGGGTTGCAAGCGCGAACATCGACAGCGCAAGCACACTCCTGCGTCGAATCGGATTCATTGTGTGTTACCCCACGGGAGCGAGCGCTGGCCGCGGGCGGCTCCAGCGCGTCGCGATCAGAAAGATGGCGCCACAGGCCAGGGTCAGCAGGCCGATGACGATGAAGCTGCGCTGGTACCCGGTAAACATCACGAGCGCACCGGCGAGCAGCGGCCCACTGGCGTTGCCCAACCGCTCGAGCAGGCGGTACACACCGTAGACCGCCTGATCGCCCATGCTCGCGATCTCCTGATCGCAGTGCTCGCTGACCAGCGCGCTCTGCGCGGTGATCGACAGTGATTGACCCAGTCCGATCAGGCACACCGCAGCGAACACCCAGCCCACGCCGCTCTCGAACAGCATCAGCGACGCGCCGAGTCCGGACACCAGCAGCCCGCTGCCGACGAGCCACTCGCGATGCTCACGCGTCTTGGCCAGGGCAGTCGCCACCGGCGCCATGAGCACCATCATCACCGCATAGGTCATGAGGATGCGGCCGGCCATCGCCTGGGTGCTTCCGACCGATACGATGTAGAGCGGCACCAGGTAGAAGCACACGCCGGTGAGCAGGATCTTGGCCGGAATCGCCGCCAGGCCGGTGAGCGTCATGAACCGATGGTTGATCAGCAACGATCCGATCTGCCTGAGCGACGGCCGCTTGATCTTCGCCGCGTGTTCATCGCTCTTGCGATCCTCGGGCATCATCTGGATGGCGAAGATCGAGATCACCGCGAGCATCGCCGAGATGGCGAACGTGAGACGTTCACCGATGTTGTCGGCGAGGATCCCGCCGATCGAAGGCCCGCAAACGGTAGCGACCATGATCGCGCCGACGAACAACGCAAAGCCACGGGCACGATTGGCTATCGTCGTATTGCTGAGCACGAACCCCTGTGCGGCGACAAACACGAAGCCATAGCCGACGGCGCAGACGCCGCGCCAAAGCAGCAGGTCGAGGACATTGTTCGCCATGGCCGTGGCAAGGAAACCCGCGGCAGCGATGGCCGCGCCCAAGGTCATCGTGCGTCGATGCCCGACCCGTTCGCTGTACAGCCCGAAATACGGCTGGCCGAGCGCGACGATCAGCATGAACAGCGCGATCGGCAGACCGACGATGATCTCGGCAGACACGCCGGGGATCGGCACCAGCAGGTCCTTCACATAGGAAGGCAGAAACGACCGGGTCAGTTCCTCGGCCAGGATGAAAGCGAACAGCGGCGCACGCACCCGCGCGAGGCGTCCATCGTCAACCGTCTCGGTACTCGAGCCGGATCCGAACCTGTAGCGCTCGCGCAGCTTGCTCAGCCCCGCGTGCGCTGCGTTGAGCGCATCGCGGCGTTCGTGGGCGGGAACGCGGCGGGCCGCTTCGATATCGCGAGTGAGGGCCAGGAAGCCCGCGCTCACGCGAGCGGCGGCAGCTTCGAGCAATCTGAGCACACTGCCGAACTCCGAATGGGAGCGTTCGCCCGTCGGAGCGGAAAAGTCGCCGGTGCGACCGCGCTCGAGCACGCCAGCGAGCGAGCGCAGTCCGGCTTCGAGGCGCGCCCCGGCGATGAAGTTCAGCAGTTCCAGGGTGAAGAACAGGGCGACGACCAGAACGACCATCACGTCGAGCAGCATCTCCAGCACGATGTTGTCGACGAACCCGACCGCCACGCCGATATGCAACTGACCGAGCCGACCGCTCGGCACCTCGACCGGCAACGACACGATGTACTGGTTGCCGATTCGCACCGCCCGTCCTGCGATTTCGGTCGCCTCGGGTGCCTGCAGGACATTTGGGTCATGCGTGTATTGCTCGATGCCGCTCGGCGCACTGCCGCGCTGATAGAGGATCGCGCCCTGCGGATCGGTCAGCGCAAGAAAGGCGAAGTCCGGGTTCTCCTCGCGCACCTCGTCGAGGGTCTGATCGACGCCGTAGAGACTGCGGAACTCGATCCCGTTCTCGTGCGCCTTGAGCACCAGCCCGCGCACCGACGCACCGACCGTGGCGGCTTTGCGCGCCATCTCCGGTACCAGTGCCTGCTCGAACGCGCGGTGCGAGAAGAACGAATTGACGACCAGCGCGATGACCACCGCGATCATCACCACCCCGGTGAGCCGCCAGTAGATGCGGCGCAGATAGAGCTCGCTCATGACTGCGCCCCGCGTGAAAGCTTGGCCCGCAGCGCGGCGATCTGCAGCTCGGCGGTGCGAACGTTCTCGAAGAAGCGCACCAGTGCCGGCCCGAACAGCCCGCGTCCAAGGACGGCCGGATTACGTGGGCCTTCCGGATTGCTGAGGACTGCTTCGACCTGTCGCATGTCGCGCTCGACGGTCCGCATCACCAGCACCAGCGCGATCGATGCCAACAACGCGGCGCCGATGAATATGAGCATCGCCATGAGCGCGAGGTGTTGGCCGACTTCGCGCGCCGCGACGTCAATCTTGTCGTGCGAATAGCGCAGCGCAAGGTGTCCGACCGTCAATCCGAAGTTGTTCTTGATCGAGATTCCCACCGCCGACTCGGCGCCTTCCTGCACGAACCAATTAGCGTCCTTCGTGCGGCGCGCCGCGTTGAGCCAGGCGGCAGACACGCTGCGGCCAGCGCGCATCCGGTCTGTGCTGTAGAGCGGCTTGCCGTCGGTATCGAAGATGTCGATGCCCTGGATCAGCTCATGGGTCGCCGTCTCGCGATCGATCAGGCCCTGCAGCATCCCCAGATCGGAGAACGAGAGCCCCAGGGCCAACGAAGCCTGGATACTGTTCTCGATCGACAGACCGACCACCGCGAGCCGCGCCTTGACGATGCGGTCGACGGTCGAGCGGTACTTGAAGTAGTTGAGGAACGCGGCCATGCCCACGGCAAACAGGCACACGATCACCGCCACCGCGATCATTCGAGGTCTGGTCGATTCCATGTCGTGGCCATGCCTTCCGGAGGGTTCCTGCCAGGTAGCTGTAGTGGGAAACAAATTGGCGCCGGGTTTGCCGCAGCTCGGGTGCTTGCTTGCGACGAATGCGGCCCGCGCGCCATGACACAGCCTGGTTATCGGCACGAAGTTCGGCTGGTTTAGCGGGGCGGGGTGCGCTGCATACGACAGTCGTGACGCCTTTCCGCACAACGACCCAAAAAGACCAGCGCGGGCCGCTATTTCTCACGGTGTGGCGCGATCCAGAACGCATCTTGCTCACCCTGCTCGCCGCGCCCGCCCCGTGCGAGCGAGTGTGATTTTTTTCGAGCCCCGAACGAACAAGAGCCGGTCGTGCGCGAGCGCGCAGGACCGATGAGAACGACGACATGGATCCAACTAGAGATACGAGTGGGAGGCGTGCTGGCCATGCGTAACAATGCCGGTTCGCTCGTAGCGGTCGCAAAGGCGACCGCCACGGAAGGCGCACGACGCGCACCTGTCGCGTCAGGGTTCGCGGTCAAACCGATCGTCAAGCCACGGATTGTCGCGCGCGGCATTGCTCCGGACTGGGAGCCGCGTGTGGCCCGACGTGAACGCGTGTTCACCACCTGGAACGAGTACATGGCGGTGGCCAGCCGCATCGTCGGCCGGTTTCACCACAAGTTCCGGCTCGATCACTTCGACTACGTTCATCCGACCCGTTTGCAACGTGGCGTGCCGCAGCGCTTTCGCCGTGAGTATCCGGTGCGAGTGGCCTACACCGACTGGGGTGCGAAGGACGCGCCGATACTGGTGTGCTGCGGCGGCGTGGTGAACACGGCGATGCGTTTCAACTATCTCGCGGCCGATCTGAGCGACCGCTTCCGCATCGTATGCATGGACTGGGTCGGACGCGGGCGTTCGGCGTGGATGGCCGATGAGCGAGACTATTCGCTTGCGACCTGCGTCGAGCAGTTGCGCCAGTTGATCGTGCATCTGGGTAGCCAGCCTTATGCGATCCTGGGCTCGTCGCTGGGCGGCACCGCCGCGATCGAGCTCGCAGCGCGGCATCCGAATCTGGTCCCGCGGCTGATCCTGAACGACATCGGCCCTTACATGCCCAGCTCGCGCCGCAAGCGTCGCGCCGAGACGCTCGCGCGACACTATGTGTTTCGCGATCCGGCCGATCTGCTGCGTCGTATCGGTGCGTCGCAGAAGAACGACGGTCCGATCAGCGACGACATCCGGTTCAATCTGACCTTCCATCAGACCCGCTGGTCGGACGAAGAAGGCGGGCGGGTGTATCGCCACGACGTGCGCGCGCTGCAGGCCTATCGCCGCGATGCGCACAAGAGCCTGCATCAGTGGGCGCAGTGGGAGCGGCTGCGCAGCCCGATCATGCTGATCCACGGCATGCGTTCGGACGCGCTGCTCGAACGCACGATCCGGCGCATGACCCGTACCAAGCCGATCACCGTGATGCACGTGCCCGACACCGGACACACGCCGGTATTGGCCGACCGCAATCAGATCTGGTTCATTCGCGACTGGCTGCTCGGCACCGGTCAGGCGCAAGGCGAGTGGACAGTGCTGCACGCACCGCAGCGCGAGCCTCTTGCCGGCTCGCCCGTGCCGTTCGCACCGCTCGGCGCGCTCGGTTGAGTCAACGCGAATCGCGCGATATCCGGTCACTCACATCGACCATGGCCAAGACCTGTTCCCACAGTCTCGTCCCGGCAAGCGAGCACGGCACCGTGCGCACGCTCTACTTCGTGCGCCATGGGGCCACCGAGTTGAACGTCCGCAGACTGCGTTGCGGCGGGGATCTCGACGTTCCGCTCACCGACTTGGGCCGGCGCCAAGCCCACGAGACGGCTGCACGACTGCGCGCGATGAATCTGGACATCGGGATCATCGTGTCGAGCGCGCTGGAGCGTACGCGCGAGACGGCCGCGATCATCGGCATGACGTTGGGCAAGGTGCCGATCCTGGTCGAGCCGATGCTGAACGAACGCCTGCTTGGCCAGTGGAACCGCACGCCGTACGCGCAGACCGAGCATCTGCTGGCACAACACGTGACGCCTCCCGGGGGCGAATCCGAGGAAGCGTTCATGCGCAGGATCGCCGAAGCGCTCGAGCGGCTGCTGCCCAAGCTGCCGCAGATGCCATTGATCGTGAGCAGCAGCGGTGTGGGCCGCGCGCTCAACACGCTGACAGGCGGGTCTGGAAGGTTACGACTGGGCAGCGGCGAGTTAGGCAAGTTCGAGCTGCCCACCTGCCCCGACGCCGTGCGCACCACATTGCAGGCCTATCTCGCCACCCTGGCGAGTCATACCCAATCCCTAGCAACGCTCGATTAGGAGCACTCCCATGAAACCCTCTGCCGAAGGCAACAACATCTCGGGCGGATATGGACGCCTCATCGGCATCGTGTTGGCGGCGATGGCAAGCGGCGGGCTTGGGTGGAAACTCGCCGCAGACCCTGGCGCAACGAAGTCGATCATGCATTCGCTGCTTCTGGTCGGGGCAGTGTCGGTGTTAGTGGTCCTTGCTTACGGCAGGAGGCTGGTAAGCGCATCAGCGGTGGCGAGCAATTCGGACTCGGCCGCAGCATCGAAAACCGATGCCGCGCGCGACGACTCCGCGATATTGCGCGCGAACCTCGCGGCAATGCCGACGTTGGCGGCGTATTTCGATGTGGGCGGGCGCTGCCGATTCCTCAATCACACGATGGCGCAGTGGACCGGTTTCGACCTCGAGGCCGCGCTCGACCGGCCGCTGAGCGAGATTGTCGGCGGACCGAACTTCGAAGAGATCCGTGCGCAATGGGACCGTGTTCGCGCGGGCGAGCGGTGCACGTTCGACTGGGAGTACGTGCATACCGCTCGCGGCGCCATGCGGCTGCATGCGACGCTTGCGCCCGCACGCAGTGCCGACGGTGAGCTGGTCGGTTGCCACTTGTTCGCGTGCGATGTCACCGAGCACACGCGCGCCCTGGAAGCGGTGCGCCGTGCCGAGCGCCGGTTGCGCATCATCATGGACCAGATTCCGGTCACCATCACCTACATCGATGCGGACCTGCGCTATCGCTACGTAAATCGCGCGCAGGAGTTGTGGCTGGGCAAGAGCTTCGAAGCAGTCGTCGATCGCAACGTCCGCGACGTCGTGGGTGAACAGGTGTGGCTGGACATCGAGCCGAACTTGCGCCGCGCGCTGGCGGGCGAAGTGGTGCCGATCGAGCGCGAGCGCGTCGATCCACAGGGCAATCCGGTCTGGCATTCGGGCCGGCACGTCCCCGACGTGAACGACGAGGGTGTGGTGGTCGGAACCTACACCGTGTTCCTGGACATCACGCAACGTGCGCAGGCCGAACAGGCGTTGCGTGAGCGCGAGAGGGAACTGCGCGCGGCCAAGGAAGCCGCTGAGGCCGCGAGCAAGGCCAAGTCGCAGTTCCTGGCGAACATGAGCCACGAGATTCGCACCCCGATGAACGGGGTGCTTGGCATGGCTGAACTGCTGCTGCACTCGCGCCTGGAAGGCCGCCAGCGTCAGATTGCCGAAACCATCCATCGTTCGGGCCGTGCGTTGCTCGGAATCATCAACGACATTCTCGATTTCTCGAAGATCGAGGCGGGCAAGATGGAACTGGAGCGGGTCGACTTCGATCTGCGCCGCCTCACCGAAGACGTGATCGAGCTGATGGGCGAGCGCGCCACGCACAAGGGGCTGGAGCTCACCTGCCGAGTGGCCGACGATCTGGCCCCGACGATGTTCGGTGACCCGCTGCGGCTGCGGCAGGTACTCACGAATCTGGTCAGCAATGCGATCAAGTTCACCGAACGCGGGGAGGTCGCCGTCGAGGTGCTGGCTGCAAACGGTACGAGTGCCAATGAATCGGGTGCCGCGACCGCAGAGCGGGGTACCGAGGGATCCATGCAAACCGTGGTGGTGCGCGTTCGCGACACCGGCATCGGTCTGAATCCCGAGTCGCTGGCGCGCCTGTTCGCCGCATTCACGCAGGCTGACGGTTCCACTACCCGCAAGTTCGGCGGCACCGGCCTGGGTCTGGCGATCAGCAAGCAACTCGTCGAAATGATGGGCGGCACCATTCACGCCGAGCGCAACGCCGAGTTGGGCAGCACGTTCTGGTTCACCGTTCAGCTCGGCGCCAAATGGAACGCAGTGGAGCGCGACGCGGTGCACCCCAGTCTGCACGGTTTGCGCGCGCTGATCGTCGAAGACAACAAGACCAACCGCGAGATTCTGCAGCACCAACTTGGCAAGGCCGGGCTGCGCATCGAGGCCGCACCCAATGCCGAGCGTGCGGTGCCGCTGCTGCGGGCTGCTGTTCGTCGTGGCGAGCCGTACCAGATCATCGTTTCCGATCAGAAGATGCCGGGCATGGACGGTCTGGGATTCGCCGAACTGGTCAAGAACGACGAATCGCTGCGCGGCACGCCGGTCATCCTGTTGACGTCGCTCGATACGCCCGAGATTCCTGCGGCGGTTCGAGCGGGGACCCTTGCCGCTCATCTTTCGAAGCCGGCGCGCCAGGGCGAACTGGTTCGGCTGATCGAGCGCGTGCTGGGTGTTGACGCGCAGCCTGGCGCGGACTCGGCCGAGCGAGGTGAGCGGACCCCGAAACAGCTCGGCGCGCGCGTCCTGCTGGCCGAGGACAACGAAGTGAATCGCGACATTGCGATGATGATGCTCGAGAGCCTGGGTTGCACCGCGGCTTGGGCCGCTGATGGCGCCGCTGCCGTGAAGCTGGCCGGCGAGGCCCACTTCGATCTGATCCTCATGGACTGCCAGATGCCGGTAATGGACGGCTTTGCCGCCTCGGGGCAGATCCGGGCACGGGAGGCGCGCTCGCCTTCCGGCGCCGGGACGCGCATTCCGATCATCGCGTTGACCGCAAACGCGATGCAGGGCGATCGGGAACGTTGCCTCGAAGCAGGGATGGACGACTATCTCGCCAAGCCTTACAGCCAGCCTGAGCTGGCAGCGGTGCTCGAGCGATGGTTGCGACGCGGAGTGGTGCCGCGGCAGCCCGTGATCATCGCCAAACCGGTTGCGCACGAATCGCAAGCGGAGTCCGATGCCGAAGGGCCGGCATTCGATCCAAGTGCGCTGGCGGCGATCCGCCGGCTGCAGCAACCCGGTGGCCCGAACGTCGTCGCGCGTGTTGTTGCGACCTACACCAATGAAACACCGCGACTGCTCGCACGCCTTGGGGATGCGATCAACGAGGGCGAAATCGAGGAGACACGGCGGCTGTCGCACTCGCTCAAGTCGTCGAGTGCCACGGTGGGCGCTTTGCGGCTCTCAAGGCTTTGCAAGGAGATGGAAATGCGCGCGCGCAACCAGAGCCTCGACGGACTGGATGCGATGCACAGGGCCGCGCAAGCCGAGTACCAGAGTGTGGCGGGCATGCTCGCCGAATCCGTGAGCATGGAGCAGCCCGTTCCGGTCAGCTGACCGCGGCGAGCACGGCGCGCGGGCCGATGCGCGTGACCAGCTCGAGCTGACCATGGTCTCTCACGAACAGCGAGCCGGCAAAGCCCAGCGCGTTGACCGAGATCCCTTCGTATCGCTCGCGGGTACGAGGGACGATCAACATCCACTCGCTTGTGGCGACGAGGTTGTAGGGCTGCGACTGGCGACTCGCCCCCTCGATGTCAACTTCACCGATGGCTAGCGCATCGAGCAGACGCCGATAACATGCGTGCAGCGCATTGCCGGCGGTTTCCGCGTCGCGTTCGCTGCTGAAAGCGCCGGGCTCGATCCAGCCGAGCGCATGGTTGTAGCGCAGCTCGCTGGCGATATTGCGCCCCTCCCGATTGCGTAGCGGCTGCAGGACCCGGTCGATCGGCGTCCCGACTGCGCTCGCTTCAAGCGGCAGCGGCACGAGTTGCAGATGACGGTGAGGCTGGCTCGCGCCGGCATCGCGTCCGCCGTTGTAGAAGGCGATGCAACGCCGGCCGAGCATGACGTGCGCAAGGGCAACAAAGTCTTCGCGGGCGATGAGGCTGTCTTGCGGGGTGAACTCGCGCGTGACCACCAGCAGGTGCTCGGCCATGACGGGGAACTTGTTGAGCAGCACGACGTGTGTCTGCGCAAGATCGGCGACCAGCAGCGCCGGCTCGACCGGCAGGAAGGGATTGCGCGCCGGAGCGGCGCTGGCCTGCGCGGCGAACTTGCGCAGCAGCGACGACACCTCGCGCACCACGAAGCGGATCGGCCCATCGGCGATGACTTGCTCGACCGTATCGATCGGTTGCAGGGCTCCGGTCTGCAACGCTCG
>CADECO010000003.1:8074-20927 GCA_902825905.1 uncultured beta proteobacterium | reverse complement strand
TGCCGCGACCGATCGCGTGGGTCTCGACCGTCGACACCGACGGTAACGCCAACCTCGCGCCGTTCAGCTTCTTCAACGTGTGCTGCCCTTCGCCGCCGGTGCTCGGCTTCTCGTGCGGCCCGCGCGGCGACGATCACGGCGTGGCAGTGCGCGTGCCGAAAGACACCTACACCAACATTCGCAACACGCGCGAATTCGTCATCAACATCGTGCCCGAGCGTCTGATGACGCAGATGATGGAAAGCTCAACGGACTACCCGCCCGGCACCAGCGAGTTTGCCGCTACCGGGCTGGCCGAAGCACCGTGCGTGAAGGTGAAGGCGCCGCGCGTGCTGGGTGCGCCGGTCGCCTATGAATGCACGCTCCACGACGTTCTCGAGCTCGGGGCGAACTCGTGGATCATGGGCGATGTGGTGCACGTGCACATCGACAAATCGGTGTACCAGGGCACCAAGGGCCAGGAGCGTCATCGCATCGATCCGATGGAAGACATCGGCACGCGTCCGGTGGGACGTCTCGGCCGGGCGAACTACGTGCGGATCCGCGAGATCGAGACCCATCTGCGCAAGGACGGACCGAATCGCTGAGCCCGCATGACTCGGGCTTCTCCGATCCCGGCAACCAGCGCGAAGGCGTTGCGCCGCGCGCTGCGCACGAGTGCCGATCCGCGACAAGCGCTGATCTGTCAGCGGTTCTTCAAGACCGGTCCGGGACAATATGGCGAGGGCGATCAGTTCCTCGGCGTGAAAGTGCCCGCGATTCGCCAGCTGGCCAGACCAGCAGCCACGCTGACGATCGACACACTCGCGCGATTGCTGCGTTCGCAGTGGCACGAGGAGCGCATGCTCGCACTGCTTGCGCTGGTCGAGCGCTTCCAGCGTGCACAAAACGCGGAGCGCGAGTGGATCTGTCGCACCTACCTGGCGAGCACCCGCTACATCAACAACTGGGATCTCGTCGACGCCACCGCCGAACACATTGTCGGCGCTTGGCATTGGGATCGCGATCGCCGCCCACTGCGTCAGATGACCCGTTCGCAATCATTGTGGGAGCGACGCATCGCGATCATCGCGACGTTCCACTTCATCAAGCGAGGCGCGCCCGATGAGACGCTGCGCCTGGCGCGCGCCCTGCTCGGGGACGAGCACGATCTGATCCACAAAGCAGTCGGCTGGATGCTGCGCGAAGTCGGCAAGCGCTGCGATCGGACGCTACTGCTCGGATTTCTCGATGCTCACCACGCGCGTATGCCGCGCACCATGCTGCGCTATGCCATCGAGCATCTGCCGCAGCCGCAACGCAAGCGCTATCTGATGACGCCGGCCCGAAACGTGAGCGGCCCAACCCGCAAGATCACGACGCGAAATCCTCCTACCACGCCATCGCGTAAGCCTCGCGCCGCGGATCAGCGCCCGCGTGCAGCCATCCGGTGATCGGGTCGCGCATCACCGCACACACCGCGCCGCCTGCCGCTGGAAATGCCGGCCACACCTCGACGTCGTGGCCGCGCGCGCGCATCGCCGCGATGACCTCGTCGGACAGCGTCGCTTCGAGATTGAGCCGCCCTTGCAGATACTGGTGCGGCGTGAACGAGTTCGGATAGTTCGACGTGTAGAACCGCGGCGCCTCGACCGCCTGCTGCATGGTCATGGCGAACTCGGTGGCATTCAGGAACACCTGCATCATCGATTGCGACTGCACGTCGCCGCCGGGTGTGCCCACGCCCATGAACGGCCGGCCATCGCGCAGGATCAGCGCCGGACTCGGCGTGAGGCGCGGGCGCTTGCCCGGCTTGACCTCCGACGGGTGCCCCGGCTCCAGCCAAGACTGCGAGCCGCGCGAGGAGATGGTGAGCCCGGTTCCTGGAATCACCGGCGAATCGTAGGAGTTGTCCGAGAGCGTGGCCGAATAGGCATTGCCGTCGTCGTCCATCACGCAGCAGTAGATCGTATCGGGCGCCATCGGCGTCGGACCGCTGCCCTGCTGCAGCGCCGACTCGCGCAACGCCGGCTTCGCGCCCACGACGCCCGGCGCGGGCATCTTGCCGAAGGCGCGCGCCGGATCAATGCGTGCACGCTGGCGCGCCGCGTAGCCGGCCTCCAGCAGTGCCTGCGTCGGCACGTTCACGAAGCGCGGATCGCCGACGTAGCCCTCGCGATCGGCGAACGCGAGGTTCATTGCCTCGGTGAGCAGATGTACGTACGCGACCGAGTTATGGCCGAGCGCCTTCAGATCGTCGCGCTCGAGAATCTTGAGCGATTGCAGCAGTGAAATTCCCTGACACCATACGTCACAGGCATGCACGTCGAACTCGCGATAGCGCGTGCTGATCGTCGCCTCCGGCGCAACGTTGAAGCCGGCCAGATCCTCGAAGCGCACGAAGCCGTCGTTGGCGCGGTGATAGGCGTCGATCTCGCGCGCGATCGGCCCGCGATAGAAGTAATCGTGTACGGCCCGCAGCTTCGCGTCGCGGTTGCCGGCCGCGGCGCGCTCGGCTTCGATCATTCGACCGAACGTGCGCGCGAGGTCGCTCTGCAGCAGGATCTCGCCGATGCGCGGCGCCCGTCCCTGCGGCAGGAAGATGCGGGCGTTGTCGGCCCAGCGCCGATACCCGGCCTCACTCTTCGCGATGGTGTGCGCGAGCAGCGGAAACACCGCGAAGCCGTGCTCCGCGATCTCCATCGCCGGCGTGGCTGCTTCCTCGAATGAAATCGAGCCGAACCGGCGAAGCGCAGTGATGTGCGTCGCGGGCGCGGCGGGCATCACGCTGCGCAGCAGCCCTTCGGGAATCTGCCCCTTGCCGACTTCGGCCAGACGGGCCGGATCGGTCGCCGCGGGCCAAGTGCCGAGCCCCGGGAGACTCCACGGTCGCCCTTCGTGTCGCATGTGAATGATCGTCGGAGCGACGCCGCCGAAGCCGACGATGTCAGGCTGCAGCACAGCCAGTGCGATCGATGCGGTCACCCCCGCATCCACCACGTTGCCGCCCCGATCGAGCACGCGCATCGCCGCGTGGGCCGCCAGGAAGTGACCACAGGCGATCGCGTACTTGCGGCCGATCACCGTCGGGCGGTAGCTCAGCGCACCGACCGCCATCTTGTTTGCCGAACTGCTTGCCTGTGCCATGAGCGAAATCTCCTTGCCGCCGATGCGGTTCACCGTACACCGTCCACCAGATGCGGTTCACTATCGCGCACTTGTGGGAGCGGCGCAACCGACAGCCGAATGATCCGGCCCGGGCTCGGCGCCGGATCAGCCGTCGCAGGCCGACGAGCGCGAATCCCGATCTCCAATTTCCGATTCCGGATTGCCAGGTTTTGAGCGGAGCGCACGCTAGAATCCGCGACCGCCGCGAACCGCCCTCTCCCTCCTCGACATGCGCGAACCTGCACTGCCGCCGACGATCCGCCTCGCCGACTACGCTCCGCCCGACTATCGCATCACCACGGTCGCGCTCGACTTCGACATCGACGAGACCCACACCACAGTGCGTTCGCGCATGGCAATCGAGCGCAGCACGCAGGCCAAAGCCGCGCCGCTGGTGCTGCACGGCGACGATTTCGAGCTGATCGCCGTCACGCTCGACGGTCATTGGCTCAGCTCGACCGAATACGTGCGCGAGCCCGAGCAGCTCACGATCGCGAAAGTGCCGCGCAAATTCACGCTCGAGATCGTCAACCGCATCAAGCCGCAACAGAACACCAAACTCGAAGGGCTGTACGGGGCGGCGAACGGATTGTTCACGCAGTGCGAAGCCGAAGGCTTCCGGCGGATCACCTACTTTCTCGACCGGCCCGATGTAA
The DNA here is from genome assembly GCA_902825905.1 of uncultured beta proteobacterium. GTDB lineage: Bacteria > Pseudomonadota > Gammaproteobacteria > Burkholderiales > SG8-39 > CADEDU01. The sequence goes on along the minus strand of CADECO010000003.1, from coordinate 17,124 downwards.
TGGCGCGCTATTCGGTGACCGTCCACGCCGACCGCGAACGCTATCCGGTGCTGCTGTCGAACGGCAACCTGATCGGCAGCGGCCGCGAAGCCAATGGCCGGCATTGGGTGCAATGGGATGACCCGTTCCCGAAACCCTCGTACCTGTTCGCGCTGGTGGCCGGGCGACTGGACCGGCTGGCCGATTCGTTCGTGACGCGATCGGGGCGACGCGTCGCGCTGGAGATCTACGTCGAGCCGGGCAAGCTCGATCAGAGCCATCACGCCATGGCAGCGCTGAAGAAATCGATGCTGTGGGACGAGCATGTCTTCGGCCTGGAGCTGGACATCGACTGCTACATGATCGTCGCGGTGGGCGACTTCAACATGGGCGCGATGGAAAACAAGGGCCTGAACATCTTCAACACGAAGTACGTGCTGGCCAATGCGCAGACCGCCGAGGACCACGACTTCGAAGGCATCGATCGCGTCGTGGCGCACGAGTACTTCCACAACTGGACCGGCAACCGCGTCACCTGCCGCGACTGGTTTCAGCTCTCACTCAAGGAAGGCCTGACGGTCTTCCGCGATCAGGAGTTCGGCGCCGATCACTACTCACGCGCGGTCACGCGCATCCAGGAAGTCAACCGGCTGCGCTCGGCGCAGTTTCCCGAGGACGCAGGACCAATGGCGCATCCGGTGCGTCCGCAGGCGTACCAGGAGATCTCCAACTTCTACACAGCCACCGTGTATGAGAAGGGCGCCGAAGTAGTGCGCATGATCCACACGCTCATCGGCGCGGCCGCATTCCGCCGAGGGATGGACCTGTACTTCAAACGCCACGACGGACAAGCCGTCACGACCGACGATTTCGTGCAGGCGATGCAGGATGCGAGCAGCGTCGATCTGTCGCGGTTCCGGCGCTGGTATGACCAGGCCGGCACTCCGGTGGTTAACGTGACCGGTCACTACGATGCCGCCAAGCGCACTTTTACGATGCGCTTTTCGCAGCACACGGCGGCAACGCCGGGCCAGCCCGAGAAACTGCCGTTGCATCTGCCGCTGGCGATCGCGCTGATCGGATCAGATGGTCGCGAAGTGCCACTTCGCCTGCGTGGCGAGCAACGTCGCAGCGAGTCGGCGAGCGCGCGCATCCTCTCGCTCATGCACGCCGAAGAGGAACGCGTGTTCATCGACGTGCCGCCCGATGTGGTGCCCTCACTCAATCGCGACTTCTCCGCGCCGGTGATCGTGCGCTTTCCGTACTCCGATCGCGACTACACACACCTGATGGCGCATGACAGCGATCCGTACATGCGCTGGGAAGCCGGTCAACAGCTCGCGGTCAATCTCATGGTTGCCGGTATCAACGCGCGCAAGGACGGCAAGCCCTTCGAGGTTCCTCGCGCTTTCATCGAGGCCTTCGCGCGCGTGCTGGCCGACGGCGCGAATGATCCGGCGTTCGCGGCCGAGGCGCTGGCGCTGCCGGGTGAATCGTATCTGGCCGAGCAGTTCGAGATCGCCGATCCTGATGCCATCCACGCCACGCGCCGTCGCGTTCGCCAGGCATTGGCGCAGGCATTGCGCAGCGAACTCGAACGCACCTATCGCGCGATGGCGCTGAGCGGCCCGTACTCGCCCGATGCGGCCTCGGCAGGCAAGCGCGCGCTGCGCAATCTGTGCATGAGCTACCTGATGGAGCTCGACGAGACTTCGGTGCGCAGCGTATGTCTGCATCAGTTCGAAACCGCGAACAACATGACCGACCGCATGGCCGCGCTGGCCGCGATCGCCAACACCGATTTTCCCGAACGCCCGGCGGCGCTGACGCGCTTCTACGAACAGTGGAAGCACGAAGCGCTGGTGATCGACAAGTGGCTCGCGGTTCAGTCGAGCTCGAGGGTGCCCGGTACGTTGGCGGCCGTTCGCAATCTGCTGCAGCACCCCGCATTCGACCTGCGCAATCCGAACAAGGTGCGCGCGCTGATCGGCGGCCTATGCCAGCGCAATCCCGTGCACTTCCACGCTGCGGACGGCAGCGGCTATGCGTTCGCCGCCGAGCAGATCGCCGCGCTCGATGCGATCAACCCGCAAGTGGCCGCGCGGCTGGCGCGTGCGTTCGATCGCTGGAAGAAATTCGACGCCGGCCGGCAACGACTTGCGCGCGCGGCGCTGGAGCGCGTGCGCGGCACTTCCAACCTGTCGAAAGATACCGCCGAGGTCGTGTCGAAGGCGCTCGCGTAGATCGAGCGCGCCGTGCATCAAGCCCGTGCGCCGGCGGCGTCGGTCGCGGCGGCCTCGGGAACCGGTGCGTGTTCGGCGTGGGAACACGCGCTGCCATGCGTCCCGCACGCATGCGCGTGCTGAGCCGCCTGTGCTTCGGCCAGCAACTGCGCGCGGCCTTCGTCGCCGACCAGAAGCCAATAGGCCAGCATGCGATCCATTGTCGCCGCGTGATTCTCAAACCACTTGCCCATCTCGCCCGCCAGCACGCGGCCCAGGTAGACCTCACCCGCCGCGACGCGAACGCGCACGTCTTTCATGATGAGCAGCACCTGCTCGTGCTCGTGCAGATGGCAACCAGCCGGCGGCAGCTTGGTGGCGGCCATCTTTTCGTTCTCGTCGGCGAAGTGCCGCTCGGTATGGCCGATGAACGCGTCGAGATGGCCGAGGAATTCGCCGTCGGCGGCATGCTCGAGCCGGTTGAGCAATTCGGCGTACTCGCGATGCGTGGCGTCCATCGTCGGTTCGCCCAGTTCGAGTTCCGCTTTCCATTCCAGAAGTGCCATCGAGATTCCCTTTGCGCGCGCGGCGCGCTCGTCCATTGCGATCAGGGCGCAGTGTACACGGCACGGCGCGATCGAACCCGCACGGAGCAGGGATGGGAGCGCGCAAATCGTGGGCGGGAACGCTCGGCCGATCTTCGGGCACAGCGTCGGGTACATCGAAGGTCCGGAGCGGCGCCGATCGAGGTGCAGCGCTTACACTGCGCGCTCCATCAACCCTAGCGTGGGACAAATATGTCTGAATCCAACTCCGCAGGCCTGATCATCGAGGATCTCGTCGTCGGCACCGGCGCCGAGAGCGCGGCAGGTCATCGTGTGACCGTGCACTACACCGGTTGGCTCACCGACGGAAAGAAGTTCGATTCGAGCAAGGATCGCAACGATCCGTTCAAATTTCGGCTCGGCGCGGGCGAAGTGATCCGCGGCTGGGATCAGGGTGTGCAAGGCATGAAGGTGGGAGGCAAGCGCAAGCTCACCATTCCGCCGGAGATGGGCTACGGCGCACGCGGCGCGGGTGGGGTCATTCCGCCCAACGCGACACTGGTGTTCGAGGTGGAACTGCTCGCCACTGGCTGAGCGCGGACTTGCATCGGTCCCTGCCGCTTCAAACATCTTTACCTGGCCGACAGAACTGGCTTACGCCTGCCTCATAAAGTGCTCGTCATGGGCGTGTGCCCTGACAACGAAAGGACTGAGGAATGGAATCGACCAACAGCAACACCTGCGCGCGTGGACGTCATGGCCATGGCCGCAAAGTCATCGGGGCACTCGCTTTCGCATTGCTCGCCGGCGCAGCCGGTGGATTCGCCGGCAAGGCGTTGGCACATGGCCCGATGGGCGGGGGATTCGGTGGCCCGGGCATGTTCTTCGGCGGCTTCGGGCATGGCGCGATCGACCCGGCGCAGATGGACGCGCGCATCGAGCGCCGGATGAAGCACTTTGCGGTCGAAGTCGAAGCGACGCCGGAGCAGACGAAGCGTCTGACCGAAATCGCCAAGCAGGCAGCGCGCGATCTTGCACCGCTGCGCCAGAAAGGTACCGAGCTGCGCAAGGAGGCGGCGGGATTGTTCGGCGCGACCGTGGTCGATCGGGCTCAGCTCGAGCGGCTGCGTAGCGAGCAGATGAACATCGCCAACGAATCGTCGAAGCGCATGACGCAAGCGCTCGCCGATGCGTCGGAAGTGCTGACACCCGACCAGCGCAAGAAGCTGACCGATCGCATGCAGCAGTTCGGTGAGCGTCGCGGCCGGATGCATCGCGGCTGATCCGGCTTCACCCTCACTATCACGGTGCCCGCACCGTGATCCCGCGCTCGGCGAAAGCCGAGCGCATCGCTTTGGCGAAGGTGACTGCCCCGGGTTGATCGCCGTGCAGGCAAAGCGTGCCGGCCGACACCGCCACCCTGGCGCCGTCCAGGCTCGTCACTTCGCCTCGCTCGATCATCCCGAGCGCCTGAGCGACCGAGCGGTTCACGTCTTCGATCATCGCGCCGGGCTGTCCGCGGGGCGTGAGCGTGCCGTCTGGTTGATAGCCACGATCGGCAAACACTTCTCCGAGCGTCTGCACGCCATGACACTCACCGGCGGCCATCATTTCGCTGTTCGATAGCGCATAGAGCATCACCTCCTTGCCCAGATCGCGCACCGCTTTGGCCATTGCGTCGGCCAGCTCCCGATCCTTGGCGGCGATGTTGTAGAGCATGCCGTGGCATTTGACGTGGTGCAGGCGCGCGCCGGCCGCCCGTGCGAACGCTTCGACCGCGCCGGCCTGGTACACGATCAGGTCGTACATGTCCTGCGCTGAGATCTTCATCGCGCGCCGGCCGAATCCCATGAGATCGGGCAGCGATGGATGGGCGCCGATCGATACCCCGTGATCGACCGCGCGGCGCACGGTTTGGCGAATGGTCGCCGGATCGCCGCCGTGGAAGCCGCAGGCGATGTTGGCCGAGCTGATGAGCGGCATGATGTTGGCGTCGTCGCCCAACTGCCATACGCCATAGCTCTCGCCCATGTCGCAGTTCAGATCGATACAGGCCTTCGCTGCACTCACGTTCCGTACTCCCAGGCAATGGATCGGCACATCGTTCTCAGCCGCTGGCGGGCCTGTTCGCGCAGCGCGATGGCCACGCTGAGCTGGCACGACTGGAATCGCAACAGTCCGCCCGGACGCAACTGCGCCAGACGCGGCATGTCGGCGCTGATCACCTCGGCGATCTTGGCATAGCCGCCGGTGGTTTGATGGTCGGCCATCAGCACGATCGGCGCGCCGTCGGCGGGAACCTGCACCGTTCCCAATGCGGTGGGCTCGGACAGCACATCGACGTTCCTGGTTCGGTCCAGCTTCGGACCAGCCAGGCGATAGCCCATGCGGTTGGACTCGGGCGCGATGCGATACCACTCGTTGGTGAACACCTGGCGCGAGCGTTCGGTGAACAGCGCGGCATGATGCCCATCGACGAATCGCACGGTCAGCTCTTCACTGCCGGACACGGTCTGCGATGGCACCGACCAGCGCGTGCTCGTCATGCCCTGTTCGTGCATCGCGGTACGTGACCGTCGCGTCAGCCCGGCGAAGCGCTCGCGCGAGAGCGTCGCGATGTTGCTCGCCACGGGCAACCGGTCACCGCTTCGCAGCGCACGCCCGGCCAGCCCGCCGAATTCCCCGGGCAGATAGGTCGAGCGACTGTCGAGCACCGGCTTGCAGACAATGCCGCCAGCCACGGCGAGGTATGCACGCGTGCCGCGCGACAGCGACCCGCAGACGAGCCGCGAGCCGCTTGGCACGAGTACCGGCCGATCCGATGGCACCGGCACCAGCGCACCGCCTTTGTGGGACAGTTGCGCGGCCATGGGCGCGCCGCTCAGCGCGATCAGCATCTGCCGCTCGATCAGCAGCTCCGGTCCTCGCACCGTGATCTCGATCGCCGCATCGCCCGGCGCATTGCCCACGAGCGCGTTGGCGATCTGCAGCGACTCGGGATCCATCGCACCACAGGGCACGATGCCGATGTGCTGCCAGCCGAAGCGGCCCAGATCCTGCACCGTGGAGAGCAGCCCGGGCCGCTCGACGACCAAGCTCATCGCGACCTGCCCCGTCTGGCGCTCATGCAGTGCCCGCCTCGTCGGCCAGGCGTGCAAAGCGCGCCCGATCGATCGGCACGAACTTCACCGCATCACCGGGCAGGAACAGGCTCGGCTCAGCGCGATGCGCATCGAAGATCTTCAGCGGCGTGCGGCCGATGACGTTCCAGCCGCCCGAGATCGCGTAGGGGTACACCACGCACTGCTGATTGGCGATCGCGATCGAGCCCGCGGGCACGACCGGCCGCGGCGTGGCACGGCGCGGGATCGCGAGCTTCGCGTCCAATCCTCCCAGATACGGGTGACCGGGTGCGAAGCCCATCATCAGCACGTGATAGTCAGGCTCGGCGTGGCGCGTGGCGACCTGCTCGGCCGACAAGCGGGTGCGCGCCATCACCGGCTCCAGATCGAGCGCGAACTCCGCGTCGTAGCACACCGGCACTTCGACACGCCGCGCAGCGATGGTGCTCGTTGCGCGAGTCCTGCCGTGTTCCTCGATCAACGCGCGCACCAGTTCGATCGGGTCGGCGCTGCCGATATGGTCCGGATCGATGTGCACCGCGAGTGCCGCGAATGCCGGCACGACGTCACGCAACCACGGCGCACGGCCGGCGCGAATGCGCGCAACGATTGCCTGGATCGCCGCGTTGATCGCGAGATCGACATGGTCGGCGAATTCGACCAGGACGGCGGCATCCCCCATTGGGACGATCGCCGTCGGTTGGATGCGGGCAGGACGCGTCACGCGGTCGGGAACGAATGAGATCAGGGCGGCAGACGCCGAATGCGGCTCGCGTGCGCGGCCGATGCGGCGCGCAGCGAAGATCCGAGGGCGCAATGGTAGCCGGGTATGCACGCTGGCCGGCGCCGGCAGCGTGGCGCAAAGATCATGGACTCCGAGCTTGGCCAAAGCTCGGGGTCCAAGGCGCAGCGCCATCGAACTACCGAAACGGATTCACCGCATCAGCTGGCAGGATCGACGCAGGGCACCTCCCCACATCTGATTCGCCGTCAAGCGCGTTGCCGAACATGAGTCGCAGCAGCGGGCGCTTCGGTTCAATCGCGGCGGCGCGAGCGTGAACAATTCCACAGAGCTGCCCCAGCCTGCGCAAGCTCGCCTTCCTCGGCCGCACACCGATGCCGTCGCAAGGCCCTGATTACAATCCGGTCCGCCATAACGACCGGCAGCGGTCGCAGAAGGAGGAGCGTGCAGACCAATCCAAGCATTGGAACGTTCGACTACGTCATCGTCGGCGGCGGCACCGCGGGGTGCCTGCTCGCCAATCGCCTGTCGGCGGATGCGAACGTGACCGTCTGCCTGATCGAAGCCGGCGGCAAGGACGACTGGATCTGGATCCATATTCCGGTCGGGTACCTCTACTGCATTGGCAATCCGCGCACCGACTGGTGCTACAAGACCGAGCCCGATCCCGGACTCAATGGCCGCAGCATCCTGTACGCGCGCGGCAAGGTGCTGGGCGGCTGCTCGTCGATCAACGCCATGCTGTACCTGCGCGGCCAGTCGCACGACTATGATCGCTGGGCCGAGCTGACCGGCGATCCGTCCTGGTCGTGGCGAAGCGTGCTGCCGGTGTTCAAGCAGACCGAAGATCACTGGCGCGGCGCGAACGATCTGCACGGCGCGGGCGGCGAGTGGCGGGTCGAACAGCAGCGTCTGTCGTGGGAGATCCTGGACGCATTCTGCGAAGCGGCAGCGGAAGCCGGCATTCCGCGCATCGATGACTTCAATCGCGGCGACAACGAAGGCTCCAGCCGCTTCGAGGTGAATCAACGCACCGGCGTACGCTGGAACGCCACCAAGGCGTTCGTCCGACCGGTGCAGCAGCGCGCCAATTTGAAGGTGATCGCCAACGCGCATGTACGGCGAGTGCTGCTCGACGGACGCACGGCGTGCGGGGTGGAACTCGCGGTCGATGGCCAGTCGCGCGCGGTCACCGCACGACGCGAAACGATCCTCGCCGCCGGCGCGATCGGCAGTCCGCAACTGCTGCAGCTTTCGGGCATCGGACCGGGCGCGCTACTGCAGCAGCATGGCATCGGCGTCGTGCTCGACGCGCCGGGCGTCGGGGCCAATCTGCAGGACCATCTGCAACTGCGCATGGCGTTCAAAGTGCAGAACGTGCTCACCCTCAACACGCTCGCCAATTCGTGGCTGGGCAAGGCGAAGATGGGCCTGGGGTACGCGCTGTTTCGCCGCGGGCCGCTCACCATGGCGCCTTCGCAGATGGGTGCGTTCGCCAGGTCGGACCCGGCGCAATCCTCGGCCAACATCGAGTATCACGTGCAGCCCCTGTCACTGGACAAATTCGGCGATCCGCTGCACAAGTTTCCGGCGTTCACCGCAAGCGTGTGCAACCTGCGGCCGACTTCGCGCGGCACGGTGCAGATCAAGTCGGCCGACCCGCTCGCGCATCCGGCGATCAAGTTGAACTACCTGTCGACCGATGCGGACCGCAAGGTGGCGGTCGACGCGCTGCGCCTGACGCGGCGCATCGTCACGCAATCGGTGGCGATGCGGAAATACGCGCCTGAAGAATTCCTGCCCGGTCCGTCGCTTCAATCGGATGCCGAACTGGCGCGGGCCGCGGGCAACGTCGGCACCACCATTTTCCATCCGGTGGGCACCTGCAAGATGGGCCGCGCGGACGATCCGCTGGCGGTGCTCACGCCCGAACTGCGCGTGCGCGGCATCGAGCGGCTGCGCGTGATCGACGCGTCAGTCATGCCCACCATCACTTCGGGCAATACCAACTCACCCACGCTGATGATCGCCGAGCGCGGCGCAGCGCTGGTGCGGGAGAGCCGTTGATGACCACGCTTCGCATCGGTGCGACCACGGTGACACGGGTCGAGGACTATCTCGGGCCATCGCTCGAGACGAAGTTCATGTTTCCGGCCTTTCGCGGCGCAATCTGGGAAACGGAGAAGCACTGGCTCGCGCCCACGTACATGCAGATCGGCGGCCAGCGCATCCGCTCCAGTCACCATAGCTGGCTGGTGCGCACCGCGCGGCACACCGTGCTGATCGACTGCTGCATCGGCAATCACAAGCCGCGCACTTCGCCGCACTTCGACATGCGCGACGGCCCGTGGCTGCACAATCTGCACGCCGCTGGCGTCACGCCCGAGCAGATCGACTTCGTGTTCTGCACCCACCTGCACGCCGATCACGTCGGCTGGAA
>CADECO010000003.1:5219-7974 GCA_902825905.1 uncultured beta proteobacterium | reverse complement strand
CTGCATCATCCGGTGCAGATTCCGTATCCGGAGCTCTGCTCGTCGTTCGACGACGATCGGGGCACAGCGCTACATACGCGCCTGGCGCTGCTGGAAGACATCGCCGATCGCGATGCGATCCTGATGCCGACGCATTTCGCCGAGCCACATGCGTGTCGCGTGATCACGCGCGCCGGGCGGTTCGACATTAACTGGATCTGAAAATGCCCAACGTCGTGCTCACCGTGATTCGTACCATCGCATCGACAGTGACTGCGCTCGCGTTGACGCAAGTCGCGATGGCCCAATCGCCGGCCAGCATCTGTTATGGCACTTACTGGAACGGCCGGCTCGAAAACGGCGTGGCCATGCCGATCGACGGACCGAACTTCCGTACGTACACGCCGCGTGGCAACGAGCTCGGCCGAACGTTCGTGCACAGCGCGATCCACGACATCGTGCTCGCGGCCTACGAGGGTGCGCACAAAGTGCAACCCGACGTCACCTACATCTACGGCGAGACCGGATTCAAGAACGGCGGGCCGATTCCGCCGCATCGCACGCATCAGACCGGTCTGTCGGTCGATTTCTTCGTGCCGTTGCGCGATGCCTCGGGCCGATCGGTGCCGCTGCCGATCGATGCCAGCAACAAATGGGGTTACGACCTCGCGTTCGATGAGGCCGGGCGCCTGGGCGATCTGAGCATCGACTTCGACGCGATCGCCGAGCACCTGTTCCAGCTGAGCGAAGCGGCGAAGGCGCGCAAGATCGGCATTCGCGTGGTGATCCTCGATCCGCCGCTGCAGCCCAAGCTGCTCGCGACCAAACGCGGCGCCGCCATCCGTCATCTGCCGTACATGAAAGAGCGCGCCTGGTCGCGGCACGACAATCACTACCACGTGGATTTCATCGTGCCGTGCAAGCCGTTGCCGGCGCGCAAGTAGGCCCGGCCGGTTCAGGCAATCAGGCCTGGCGGGTCAGGCAACCTCGACCGGTCCAACCCCGGCAGACAGGTCGGGCGAAGTGTGGAGGAGCACCATGCAAATCGAGCAACGTCGTTGCGCCCTGGCGGTCGTTCGATGGGCCGCATTCGTATCGCTGGCGGCACTCAGCTCGCTTCTCCAGGCGCAGAGCTGGCCGCACAAACCGGTGCGAGTGATCTCGCCCTACGCCCCGGGCGGCCACAGCGACAACATGGCGCGCATTGCCTCGGAGCGGCTGTCGCAGACCATCGGCCAGCCGTTCATCGTCGAGAATCGTGTCGGTGCGGGCGGTGCGGTCGCAGCGGAATTCGTTGCGCGTGCAGCGGCCGATGGCTACACCCTGTTCTTCTGCGCGGTGCCGCAGATCTCGATCATTCCGCACTTTCAGAAGGTGTCGTACGACCCGCTCAAGGATTTCGTGCCGATCTCGGCGTTCGGGACCAGCGCGATGATCGTCGGCGTGCATCCGTCGCTGCCGGTCAAGACGCTGCAGGAGTTCGTGGCGTACGCCAGAGCGCGGCCGGGCAAGATCAACTTCGCCAGCGGCGGCACCGGCACCTTCAGCCACCTCGCCGGCTCGCTGTTGATGTCGAAGGCGGGACTCGACATGGTCCACGTGCCATACAAAGGCGGTGCGCTCGCCACCAATGACCTCATCGGCGGACAGGTGCAGCTCTACTTCGGCAACGTCTCGGAGCTGATCCCGCAAGGCAAGGCGGGCAAGGCGACGCTGCTCGGCATTTCCAGCCCGCAGCGCAGTGCGGAAATTCCCGACGTGCCCGCAGTCGCCGAAACCTATCCAGGCTTTCAGCTCGTGGCGTGGAACGGCTATCTCGCTCCCGCCGGCACACCGAAAGACGTGATCGAGCGCGTGGCACAGGAAGCGGCCAAGGCCGCGCGCGATCCGGCAATCGCCGATCGGCTCGCGAAGATGGGCATCCAGGCACTGGGCAACACACCAGCCGAATTCGCGGCGATGATCAAAGACGAACAGACGCTCTATCGCGAGGCGGTGAAAGCCGCAGGGCTCAAGGCCGATCGCTGACGCCTGCCCGGGTACTGTCGAACGCCGCCGGATTCTGCGTATCCTGACGACATCCCACCCCTGCCCACGGATCGACCCGATGTTCTTGCGCAACTGCTGGTATGTCGCTGCCTGGGACCACGAAGTCCATCGGCTCAATCTCACGCGGCGCATCCTGCTCGACGAGCCGGTGCTCCTGTACCGCAAAGTCGATGGCACGCCGGTGGCGCTGGAAGACCGCTGCGCGCATCGCCATGCACCGTTGTCGATGGGCAAGCAGAAGGGCGATGCGATCGAGTGCCGCTACCACGGCTTGATGTTCGATCCGAGCGGCAAGTGCGTGCGCATCCCGAACCAGGCAACCATTCCACCGACGGCATGCGTGAAGAGCTATCCGGTGGTCGAGCGCGATCACTGGATCTGGATCTGGATGGGCGATCCAGCGCTGGCCGATCCAGCTCGCATCGAGGATTTCCACTGGATGAGCGACCCCGCCTGGCGCTTCAAGGGCGAGCGCCTGCACGTCGAGGGCAACTACCTGCTGGTGGTGGAAAACCTGTGCGACCTCACGCATCTGCCGTACCTGCACTCGACGTCGCTGGCTGACACGGCGATCCCGCCGAACGAAATTCCGGTGAGCTATCGGCGCGAAGGCAACCGCGTATCGGTCGAGCGCTGGGTGCTCGATACACCGACTCCGCCCTATTTCCGGATGCTGGCGAACTTCAAGCGCGAAGACCGCGTCGATCGCTGGATGAATCTGGAGTTC
>CADECO010000003.1:3551-5119 GCA_902825905.1 uncultured beta proteobacterium | reverse complement strand
CCGGTGTACGGCGTGAGCGGTAATCCGTTCGCGCCGCACTTGTCGTGCGCAGGCTCGTCCGGGGGGTCGGCAGTCGCCTTGGCCACCGGCATGGTGCCGCTTGCCTATGGCTCGGACAACGCGGGCAGCCTGCGCATTCCGGGCGCGGTCAATGGCGTCGTGGGCATGCGGCCAAGCGGCGGGCTGGTCGCCTCGGAGACGCGGCCGTTCGGTCCCTCGCATTTCCACGTCGATGGTCCGATGGCGCGCACCGCCCGCGACACACTGTTGATGTTGTGCGCGATGGCCAGCGACGATGCGCGCGATCCGCTCGCCGGCCATCTCGATGCAGCGCTGCGCGCCGATGCCCCGCCGATCGATCTCGCGACATTGCGCGTCGCGGTCACGCCCAACCTCGGCGGCTTCGCGCCGATCGAGCCGAGCCTGCGCAAGCTGTTCGAAGCGCGCGTCGCCTCGTTCGCCGGCAGCTTCAAGTCGAGCGCCACGGCGTCGCCCGATTTCACCGGTGCCGATGCGGCGTACACGACGATCCGTGCGCTGAACTTCGTCGGCACCTGGCGCGATCGATTCCGCGCATCGCCCGACAAGTGGGGGCGGCTGGTCACGCAGAACTATCACGAAGGCCTGAAGCTCACCGTCGAGGAGATTGCCGCGGCGTACATGCAGCAGACCAAGATCTATCGTGGCGCGCAGGCCTTCTTCAACGAGTTCGATCTGCTGATCGCGCCGACCGTTGGCGTGTACGCGTGGCCCAAGTACGACATCTATCCGGCGAAGATCAGCGATCATCCGACCGCGAACTACTTCGACTGGGTGCGCATGACCTACGGCATCACGCTGATCAACCATCCGGCGATCTCGATCCCGTGCGGACGCGACGATCGCGGGCTGCCGTTCGGGCTCCAACTGGTCGCACCACGCGGCAAGGATGCCTTCCTGATGCAGGCGGCGATCGCGCTGGAACAGGTGCTCGCGCGCAATGCCGAGACCGCGCGGCCGGTGCCTGATATCGAGTGGCTGGCTCGGCAGCCGGCGGACGATCCGCTGGCCAGGCCGGTGCGATAGGTGCGATAACGCGGCAAGCGCCGGCGTTGAAGGCAAAGCCGCGTCGCGGTACGCCATACGGCGCGCATGCACGGATGATGCCGCGCTCGCCTTGACAGTGCGCGCTCCGGTGCTAGTCTGACCGCACCCCCTTCCCTGGGCCATTCGATGGGCGGCATCTTCGTCAGTTACCGCCGACAGGACAGCGCCGGACATGCCCGCGCGCTCTACGACCGGCTGCGTGAGCGCTTTCGCCAGCGCGTGTTCATGGACGTCGAAGGCATCGAGCCCGGCGTGGATTTCGTCGAAGTCATCGAGAACGCCGTCGGTGATTGCGATGTGCTGCTGGCGCTGATCGGACGCGAGTGGAGCGAGATCGCCGACGACAAGGGCACGCGCCGGCTCGAGGATCCGCACGATTTCATCCGCCTCGAAGTCGCCACCGCGCTGTCGCGCAACGTGATCGTGGTGCCGGTGCTGCTCGAAGGCGCGGCGATGCCCAACGCACGCGAGCTGCCCGAGGA
>CADECO010000003.1:0-3451 GCA_902825905.1 uncultured beta proteobacterium | reverse complement strand
GCAAGCTGCGTCCGCTGTATCTGGCCATTGCCGGCGCGGCGTTGGCGGTTGCCGGCGCGCTCGGCTACATGATGCATGGCGGGGGCAAGGTCAGCGTGCCCGATGTAGTCGGCAGCTCGCTCGAAGTGGCGACCGAGCGACTCAAGGCGAATGGCCTGGTCGTGGGCGAAACCGCACGCAAGCGTTCGCGCGAGGCGTCCCCCAACACCGTGCTCGACCAGGCCCCCAATGCCGGGCGGCAGTTGGCACGCGGCGAGGCCGTCAAGCTGCTGCTCGCCGAGCGTCCGCCGCTGGTGGTACCGCAATCGGTGGACAAGTCGTTCGATGCCGCGCGCGCGGAACTGAGTTCGGCGGGACTCACCGTCGGAACGATCACGCAGGAAGCAACCGATCGCGCCAAGCCGGGCACGGTGCTGCGCATGCAACCGGCACCGGGCAGCGAGATCGCAGCGCAGACCGGCAGCGTCGACATCGTGGTCGCCGCCACCCCTGAGCGAAAGCCGGCAGCGGCCATGCGCGTGCCCGGCGTCGTCGGCAGGTCGATCGCCGAAGCGCGCGCGCTGATCGCCGCGGCGGGCTTCACTGTCGGCCGCGTGGCCACGGAGGCGACCGATCGCGCGCCAGCCGAATCGGTGCTCGCACAAAATCCGCCTGCCGGGGCGGAGATCGCCAGCGACAAGGCTCAGATCGATCTGCGCATCGCCATCGCCAAGCCCGCCGCGAAGCCCACTGACTCACCAACGCCGCCGGTCGCGGCGCAACCCACCCCCACGCCGCCCGCGGTCGATCAAGCCGCGAAGGCCGATCCGACGCCCAAACCCGGCGCGCAGGACGTCGCGCGCCAGCAGCGCACGCTGCGTCTCGTGTACGCCGGCGAACAGTCGCGCGCGCAGGCCGAGAGTCTGGCGAACTACTTTCGCCAGTTGGGCTGGACCATCGAGAGCGTGGTGGCGGGTCCGGCGCCGGGTACGCGCGTTCAGTACTTCACCGACGAGCAACGCGCCCTGGCCGAATCGGTCGCCAATCGCGCCAGCTGGTGGCTCGGGCAGCAGGGTCGGCCGAACGTGACGTTTCCGCTGGCCCGCGCCGGATCAGCGCAAGGCAACACGCCGATGACGCTGTGGTTGTCCGAGCCGGCGGCACCGCTCGCCAGCGTGCCAACGCCTGCACCGACGCCAACCCCCACACCGAGTGCAAAGGCCACGGGCCCGCGTGCGTCGGGTGATGCGGCGATTCGCGTCGGCGCCGGCCTGAGCGTCGCGGCGGGCGGCGAGTCGAACGGGCGCGAGGCGGACGTGACGCTCGATCAACGCGTCGACCCGACCCAGACGCAGTGGTTCGTCACGCCGCAGAATCGCGCCCGCGTCGCACAGGCTCGCAACGCCACGCGCGAGGAATGCGCACAGGCGAGCTACTACGAAGTTCCGATTCCAACGCGCCAGCTGCGAACCGGATCGGTCATCTGCGTGCGCAACGCCAATGGCGCGTACGCGGCACTGCAAGTCAAGCGCGTGCCGAACTACGGCTACTACCAGCTCGACGTCAGCTACGTCGTCTGGTAGCCGTCACGCTGCGGCAAACCCGACCTTGTTCTGCGCTTCCTTCATGCGCGCCGACGGCGGCGTGGCAACGCCCCAGCGATCCATGCGTCCGGGCGGCCAGGTCCAGTCTTCCGGCCCGCCGGTCTTGTAGGCATCGTCGACCTGCTCGACCTCGGCGGTGTACTCGATCACCAGATCGCCGGGTGCAACGAAATACGAGAACACGTTGTTGCCCGGACCGTGCCGGCCGACGCCCCACTCGATCGGATAGCCCGCATCCTTCAATCGTCCGGCGCCACGCATCACCGATTCGAGGTCGGGCATCTGGAACGCGATGTGATTGAGCGTCGCGGCCTGGCCGACGGCGAACGACAGACTGTGGTGATCGCTGTTGCAGCGGATGAAATCCATGATGCGGGTGCGATCGGAGAGCTTGAACCCCAGCATGTCGATGCAGAACTTCGCGGCCGCGGACTTGTCTGGCGCGTTGAGCACAACGTGCGCCAGACGCTCGGGCCGATCGGCGACGAGCTTCGCGTCGGCATGACGCTGGTCTTCGGCGATGACGCGGAACACGCGCCCGTCGGGGTCGCGAAACAAGAATCCGAAGCCGCCGCCCGGCTCGTCGATCGCCGCGGGCGCGGTCACTGTTGCGACACCGTTCGCTTTGAGCTTTGCCGCGAGCGCTTCGACATCGGCACGCGTGCGGGCATTGAGCGTGATCGACAGCAGCGCCGTGCTGGCGCGCGGGTGCAACGCCAGGATGTGATGCGCCGCGCCGGTGCCGCGCAGATAGGCAACGCCGCCGCGACGCTCGACCAGCGCGAGCTGCCAGATATCGGTATAGAACCTCTCGTGCGCGGCAACGTCGG
Organism: uncultured beta proteobacterium; assembly: GCA_902825905.1. Classification (GTDB taxonomy): domain Bacteria; phylum Pseudomonadota; class Gammaproteobacteria; order Burkholderiales; family SG8-39; genus CADEDU01. Next base: position 1,038 of record CADECO010000003.1, on the reverse strand, counting down.
CAACACCGACTTCGACGCTGCGCAGTCCCGCGACCAGACTCGTGGTCATGTGCTGTCCTTGTTGTGGGCTCGGTGTGGGCTCGTTCCGGGCTCGATTATGGGTTCGATGAGTCGCCTGATGCGATGCCCGTACTCTAACTCGCGTCGTGGAAGATCACGCCCAGCGTGTAACGCTCGCCCGCGCGCAGCGTGCTCACCCCGTGGCGCATGCTGACGCGATAGCTGCCACGCGTGCCCTGCACCGGTCGTTGCTGCACGGCGAAAATCACCGCGTCGCCCTGCTGCAACGACACGACCTCGACGCGCGATTGCATCCGCGGGCGCTGCTCGGTGAGCACGAACTCGCCGCCGCCGAAGTCCGCGCCCGGCCGCGACAGCAGCACCGTGAGCTGCAGCGGAAACACTTCCTCGCCGTACAGATCCTGATGCAGGCAGTTGAAGTCGCCCGCGACATAGCGCAACAGCAGCGGCGTGGGGCGTTCCTGCCCTGCTTCGTGGCAACGCTTGAGATACGCGGCATGTTCGACGGGATAGCGCGTACCCAGCCGCATCGCCTCGTTCCAGCGGTTGGCGATCGGCACCAGATGCGGGTAGATCGATGCACGCAGCGCGGCGACCGCATCGGGCAGCGGGTAGGCAAAGTACTTGTACTCGCCGCGGCCGAAACCGTGCCGTGCCATCACCACGCGGCTGCGAAACGGTTCGCGCAGCGGGTAGCTGCCTGCAAGCGCCTCGCACTCGGCCGGGTTCAGCAGCCCTGGCGCAACCGCACAGCCGCGCACATCGAGCTCGCTTTCCAGATGAGGCCAGTCGAGCGCGGCAACCCGCTGTTCGATCTGCCCGCGGGTCTGCCGTCGGTCATCCGCGCGCGCAGCTTCATCCATTGGCGCGACGGTGCGCACTTTGGCGTGCATCAAGCATCGGCCTCACGTTCGAGCAGGGCGCGCTTGCGCTCCACGCCCCAGCGATAGCCGGAGAGCGCGCCGTCGGTGCGCACGACGCGATGGCAGGGAATCGCGACAGCGAGCGCATTGGCCG
>CADECO010000002.1:0-58576 GCA_902825905.1 uncultured beta proteobacterium | reverse complement strand
ACGTCCATCTACCAACACGCTGCACAGGAACACGATGCGCTCGCGGAGCTTCATCGCCAGGCGGCCTCGGGGACGCGTTGATGGATGACTGCATCACGACGATCGAAGGCCAAGACAGACCGCAGGGTCGCGGCAGCCAACGAGACCTGGGCCTCTAACATCAAGGTCCATGGCCGAGAAGTGCCTTCGTTTGGCTCCCGCTGCTTCGCTGAAGGTAAGGGCTTGAGCGGCCCCGCACCCTCACGCTATCGCGGTTTGTGCCCTCTTCTGGGTTTATCCCCGGCGGGGGATTGATCTGAGCGTCGCTCATAGGTCTAGGCTACTCCGAGAATTGTTGCAGGGGCACGTCATCGTCATGCCGGTTGCCCGATGCTGGCGGCGAGGTCTGCGTCTAAGACCGACGGCGCCTCGTGTACCAAAGAGAAGGAGAACGTCTGATGAGATCGGGAAGGACAGTTGCGCTCGTGCTGGCGGGTGGCAAGGGCACCCGCCTGCATCCCTTGACGGCCGAACATGCCAAACCCGCACTGCCATTCGCTGGTGGCTTTCGCATCGTGGATTTCGTCCTCAGCAATCTGGTGAACTCGGGCATCCGGCACATCTACGTCCTTGCGCAATACAAGCCGCAATCGCTGGTAGAACACGTGCGGTCGGCCTGGGACATGAAGTGCTCGAGTCCTCACATCGACATCGTCCTGCCGGGCGCCGCTTCTGGCTCGCAGGGCTTTCAGGGGACCGCCGATGCGGTGTTCCAGAATCTGTCCCTGGTCGAGCAGCACGCGCCCGATGCCGTTGCGGTGTTCGCCGCCGATCACATCTACCGCATGGATGTTCGGCAGATGCTGAGCTTTCACCAGCGGTGCGACGCGGACGTGACTGTAGCCGCGGTCACCGTCCCCCTCGCTCGCGCCTCGTCGTTCGGGGTGATGGCGACCGAGGCGGGCGGACGGGTGACCAGCTTCGAGGAAAAGCCCTGCCATCCTGCAGCGCTGCCGGAGGATCCGACGCGCGCCTATGTATCCATGGGCAACTACCTGTTCAAACCGCAGGTACTCGTCCAGGCCCTGTTGGAGGGTCGGCGCCGAGCGGAAACGGACTTCGGCCACCATCTGCTCCCGCGCTTGCTCAGCTCGCGGCGCATCATGGCGTACAACTTCCATTCGAACCGCGTCCCGGGGATACAGCCCAACGAGGAGCCCGGCTACTGGCGCGACGTCGGAACGCTCGATGCCTACTTGAGCGCGCGGCGCGAGGTGTTGGCGCCCGTGCCGCGCTTCAGGCTGTACAACCGAGAGTGGCCGCTGCGCGGTGTAGGCCAGGGCTCGCAAGCCGAGGCCATCACCGGCTTCGCGCCGGACGAGCTATCGGAGCTTGCCCTCTCCACGGTGGCCTGAGGCTCCGCAGAGCGATCGGCGGATACGAGGATGGACATTGACCGGGGGACACAGTGAAGTGGTTGAGCGAAAACTGGGTCTGGCTGTGGGTCTGGCTGTTGTTCGCGGTCGCCTTCATTGCCGCGCACATGTTCGGACACGGCGGCCACGGCGGGCATGCGCGCGGCGGCTCGGGCGGCCGGTACCGGCATGGCAGGGTCGAGCCCCCGACGGACGCGGGGAGGTCCAGCGACGCCCCACAGCACCGGCATTGAGGGCGGACCATGCTCGATATACGTGTTGTCTTGTAGAGCCTCGCCGCTTGGGCGGTCGCCATGTTCCTGTTCTGCGTGGCATACGGGCTAGGTACGCCAAAGAGCTAGCACATGCACGCGTTCCTCGAGCAGGTCCTGCTTGGTTTCAAGTGGCTTACCTGGACGGGATTCGCAATTGGGTTTGTGGAAAGCTTTCTCTACGGCGCATTTGCCGGTGTCGTGTATGTCCCGATCTACAACTCTTTTCAACGGTTATGGGCGCCGCGATAGCGCGGGCCCGATGATTCGCACCCGGTGCACTCCCACCCCATCACAGTGCAACGCGTGCTGAGATCGGGAGTGACCGCACAATCGACGATACGTTCGTCTCCCAATCGCCGCTTGACCTGCGAGCGGAGCGCAGGTTCAGACTCGTCGCGTTGGAACGCGCGTCGAGGCAGACCGTCCAACCATTTCCAGTCAGCGGCCAGCGCCGCACAACCACGCTAGAGGCAAGCGATGGCGGGCGAGAAAGGCATTCGTGTTGGGGTCAATGGGTATGGCGTGATCGGGAAGCGTGTCGCCGATGCGGTCGCGCAGCAGGACGACATGGAGCTCGTAGGTGTAGTGGATGTCGTGGCCGATTGGCGAACTCGCGTCGCCGACGCACGTGCCGTCGCGCTCTACGGTGCTGCGAGCGAACACGCGGAGGCGATGCGCAGGTACGGGCTGCGGGTAGCGGGGGTCCTGGACGATCTGCTCGGCCGAATCGACATCGTGGTGGATTGCACGCCGAAGAAGGTGGCGGCGAGGAATCTCGAAGTGTATCGACGCCGCGGGGTGAAGTTCATTGTGCAGGGCGGGGAAAAGCATTCGGTGACCGGGCATTCGTTCGTAGCCGAAGTCAACTATGCCAGCGCAGTCGGCCGGGAGGCGACGCGGGTCGTCTCCTGCAACACCACTTCGGTGGTGCGAACTCTCTCTGCCCTCAAGCGCGCTGGTCTTCTGCGCCGGGCGCGCGGCACGCTCCTCCGCCGCGCCACGGATCCATGGGAAAGCCACGAGGGTGGCATCATGAACACGCTGGTGCCCGAATCGGAGATTCCCAGCCATCAGGGCCCCGACGCTCAGACGGTCGATCCCGATCTCGATGTCGTGACCATGGCGGTGAAAGTCCCAGAGACCCTCGCGCACCTGCACTACTGGGTTGTAGACATGACCCGGGCAGCGTCGAAGGACGAGGTCCTGGCGGCGTTCCGCAGCTCCACGCGCATTGCCCTGATGCGCTTTGGGGATGGGCTGGGGGCGCTCAATTCGGTCAAGGAGATGATGTCCGACGCTGGCCGGCCGCGCGCCGACCTTTACGAAGTCGCCCTCTGGGAGGACATGCTCAAGGTGCAGGGCGAAGCGCTGTACTACGCCTACATGGTGGATAACCAAGCCATTGTGGTGCCGGAGACAATCGACGCCATCCGTGCGCTGACGCAAGCGGAAACTCGGCCGATCGGCTCAATTTCTCGAACCGACGCGGCCCTTGGAATCGGTGCCGTGTTCAAGTGACGGTCAAGATAGCGGTCGTGGGCGCGGGCCGCGTCGGCAGCACCTGCGCGTACACCCTTGCCGCCTCCCGTCTGATCCACGAGGTAGTGCTCATCGATGCGAACCGGGACCGGGCGCAAGGTGAAGCTATGGACATCGCGCACGCGGTGCCGTTCTTCGCTCCTGTACGGGTGAGCGCCGGGAGCTTGACCGACGCCGCAGGCTCGGCCGTGACCGTGATCGCCGCGGGTGCGGCACAGCGCGAGGGCGAGTCCCGGCCCCAACTCGCGCAGCGTAATGCAGGGGTGCTGCGCGAAGTCCTCCCCGAGCTGGTGAAGGTTAATCCAGAAGGGGTCATCGTCATTGCTACGAACCCAGTCGATGCGCTCACCTACGCGGCCTTGCGGATCACGGGATTGCCACCGAGGCGGATCTTCGGATCGGGAACGGTGCTCGATACGGCGAGGCTGCGCGCGGAACTGGCGGCGCACTATCGCGTCGATCCGAGAAACGTGCACGCGTACGTGCTCGGCGAGCATGGCGACAGCGAGCTTGTAGGGTGGTCCACGGCAAGCCTCGCGAATGTTCGACTTCAGGAGTACTGCCGACTCACCGGCATCGCCTGCACCGCGCAGGACATGACGCGGATCGCTGCCCGAGTGCGAGACGCGGCATACGAGATCATCCATCGTAAAGGAGCGACGAATTTTGCCATCGCTGCCGCCCTGACCCGTATCGTGGAAGCCCTCGTGCGCGACGAAGGCTCCGTGCTCACTGTCTCCACTCTCGTAGAAGGGCACTATGGGATTCGCGATGTATGCCTGAGCCTCCCGGCTATCGTCGACGGCTCCGGCATAAGGCAAGTGCTAGAGGTCCCGCTGTCCGAGGACGAGGAGGTGCTTCTGCGGAGTTCGGCGGACGCTGTTCGGGAGGTGGTCTTCGGCATCGTGAGGATAGATGAAAATCAAACCCCCTTCTCGTCGCACGAGGCCCGTAGGGTCAGCCCGGCATGCAGTCAATCGAGCAGCTCGGCGGGCAGTTGAGCAGCGAGGCGAGGGTCCGGATCGGCGGGGAGCGGCCCGTTCAGGCCCCCGGCGCCGATTTTAGGCACCACGTTCTCGTTAGGTGGCACGGCAGGTTCGAGCGCGATGCTCGCGCAGCCCGCGCACGCGATGGAAGAAAGAAGGGCTGGCGAACACGCGTTTGAGCAGGCGCGCCCGGCGCATGCACGCGGGGGCCGCGGGCGCATGATCGGTTCAGGGCTGCGCGTCCTGATCTGCGCGAGGCGGTACGACCCGGGCGCGCAACTTGGCATGGAGGGCGAGCACACCGTGGAAGCGGATCAGGTGCAAGCGTGGAGGCGATACCAGCGCTGCTAGACGGGACGAGGGGCCCTGTCTTTCCCTCCAGGTTGCAGGAACTACAGCGGCGACATCACCACGTGGGTGGTGCCATCGATGTCGCGCGGTAGCTCGCAGGTCCCCGGCGCCACCAACAACCAAGCGGTCGCTGTCGGGATGACGCACGCGTTCTGATGCGCCGCTCGCGCGGGGCGAGCGGCTTGGCATGTTCAAAGGCCGCCTTCGGGCGGCCATCTTTCTTATGGGCGGGCGTAACGGGCCAGGGCAGTCAGAAAGCAAGGAGGGAGGCAGGGAAGGTTGGTTGGTTGGATCGAATCTAGACCCGCAGGAAGCAAGGCGTTGAACATTCCGCTTGCTCGACCAGGGCATCGCAGAGCTCCGGTGCAACTCTGAACAATTACGAACTTGTCACTTCCACGCCATCGTCGCGTGGGAATGCGACTCCTACAGTGGCCTCACGATCATGCGCAGGCACAGCCCCGGCACCAACCCGGAAAGCCTTCGGGACAGCTAAGGAGTTCAATCATGATGCTGAATATGGTCACCACCGCATTGCTTGGCGCTTTAACGCTCCCCGCCTTGGCAACATCGGGCTTCACCCCCGTCGAGGGCACCGCCCACCCGCCCAAGGCCTGAAGAAGATGCACATGTTCTACGACGGAGGTTTGTTCATGGGCGGCATGCACTGGTTGTGGTGGATCTTCTGGCTGGTGCTGATCGGTGCGGTCGTGCTCTACGCCTGGGGCCGCCCGGGCGAACAGCGCCGCCGCCCGCGCGAGACGCCGCATGAAGTGCTGCGTCGGCGGCTGGCCAGCGGCGAGATCACGCCCGAGCAGTACGAAGAACGCAAAACGCTGATCGACCGCGATGCATCCGGCGGCAGTTGAACGAAGGTGCTGCGTCTTGTCGCAACGAAATCCTTGATCCTCACCTGATGTCAAGGTCTACCTTAAGCGCATCGGTTGGTGCCTTTCGCGCCGATCGACCAAGAAAGGAAATTCCTCCAATGAGCACAAACCATCACGAACACAACCCCGCCGCGACACCAATCACCGGGTTCGGCCGACCGTTGAAGGTCGCGCTTGGGACGATTGCCGTCATCGGCGGCTTCTACCTGCTGCGTGAGCACTGGAATCATGTGACGGGCAACTGGATTCTCCTGCTGCTCTTGGCATGCCCACTGATGCACGTCTTCATGCACCGCGGTCATGGTGGCCATGGTGGTGGCCATGCACAGCACACCCGTCCGCCGGAATCACAGGCCACGCCACAGCGCTCCGACAAGAGCGGGGGCCCACCATGAACCAGGACACGCCGGCCTACGGCCTGTGGATGCTGGCCATCATCAACCCGGCGATCTTCATTATGTTCGCCTTCCGTTTCTTCAAGCCGCAGACGGCGCGCGACTGGCGCACGTTTGGTGAACTCGCCGCCTTCGTCGTCGTATTGCTGGACTTGCTGATATTCCCAATCCTGGTGCTGATGCATTCGCGGCTGGCGATATCGGAAGAGGCCGCGAAGCGGGCACGGTTCGGCGCCGAATCTGACGCCCGCGCCGTGCGCACGCCACGTTTCGTGCCCTCGATCGGCCATCGAGCGCGTGCCGCCTGAGGTGTCTCGACGCACACGACCTGGCATCGCAAACGCCCACTCGGAAAGGAGAACGCCATGTCCACCACCTTTCCCTTCGACCACGATCGCCACCTCTGGCTCACCGGCACGACGGCCGCCGGCGGTGCCGGCCTGATTGCCAGCGCAGTCCCGTTCGTGGCATCGATGGCGCCGAGCGAAAAGGCACGCGCACTCGGCGCGCCGGTCGAGGTCGAACTGCGAGGCATGCAGCGCGGCGAACTGCGCACGGTCGAATGGCGCGGCAAGCCAGTGTTCGTGCTAAGGCGCACGCCCGAGATGCTCGCCGCGCTGTCCCGGCACGACGATCTGCTCGCGGATCCGACTCCGCGGCGCTCCGACCAGCCTACCTACACCCGCAACGCCGAGCGCTCCGTGCGGCCGGCGTTCGCCGTCATGGAGGGTCTGTGCACCCATCTCGGTTGCATCCCGACGTTTCGGCCAACGCCGGACGCTGCCGACATCGGGAGCGATTGGCCCGGCGGCTTCTACTGCCCCTGTCATGGATCGAAGTTCGATCTCGCTGGACGGGTTTTCAAGAACGTGCCGGCGCCGACCAACCTGGTGATACCGCCCCACCGATTCGCCGCCGACAGCGGCGTGCTCGTCGGGGTCGATCCCTACTTCTGCGCGCGGGAGTGTCGGGATGCCTTCGTGGCCGATCGTGGCAAGTACCTCCATCCGCACCGACAGCATGGCCTGCGGCCGAAGAAGGCGATGCCTTGAACGGGGCTGGGACATGAGCAACAAGCACTCCAAAGGAAAGGGCATCAAGAAGGCCGTGCAGGGCGGTGGTCATGCCGCCATGCAGCCTGATGCCTCGTCGGCGCAAGCTACCGCGGGCAAGGACGATGCGCCGACTTCGATCGCGCGCGAGGACTACGAGGCGCAGTTGCACATGCTCCAGGTCGAACTGGTCAAGTTGCAGCGCCACTTCATCGGCTGTGGCGATCGAATCCTAGTGATCCTGGAGGGGCGGGACGCCGCGGGCAAGGACGGAAGCATCAAACGCATCGTCGAGTACTTGAGCCCGCGCGAGACCCGCGTGGTTGCCCTCGGCAAGCCCTCGGACCGCGATCGCAGCGGCTGGTATTTCCAGCGCTATGTGCCCCATCTACCGGTGGCAGAGGAACTCGTGCTGTTCAACCGCAGTTGGTACAACCGTGCCGGCGTCGAGCACGTCATGGGATTTTGCTCGAAGGACGAGCACGAGGAGTTCATGAACTCAGTGCCGAAGTTCGAGGAGATGCTGGTCAATTCGGGCATCAAGTTGCTGAAGTACTACCTCGACATCGGCAAGGACGAGCAGATCAAGCGCCTAGCTGAGCGCAAGCGCGACCCACGCAAGCAGTGGAAGGTCAGCCCGATCGACGCGGTCGCCGTCAAACGGTGGAAGGCGTATTCGGACGCCCGCGATGCGATGTTGATCCGTACCCACACGGCTGTTGCACCCTGGCACGTCCTACGCACCGACAACAAGCGGCTGGCGCGACTGAACCTGATGCGCGACATGCTGTCGCGCCTGCACTACGCCGGCAAGAAAAACAGACTCGTCCAGCCCGACACGAACATCGTGTTCGAGTTCACGCCGGACTGTATCGACGCCAAAAGGCTGGCGCGCTGAAACGCGCACGACAAGGACTCCCCATGAAAACAAGCACCATCGAGATCGGCAATATGGTCTCCACGTTGAGCCCGAGAAGGCGGCGGCGAAGGCAGAGCACGGCGGACAAAATGCGCAAGTCTCCGCTGCGACGTGCGGTCGATGCTTGCGAAGTCGGTCGTGCGGCGCTGCTCCTGGCCAGCGACTACACGTCTGACATCACCGGCGAAGTGCTTCACGTGGATGCCGGGTTTCATGTCTCCGGCATGGTCTTTCGATGAGGCTGGTGCAGCTCGCGCGCGATTTCTCACGATGACCGCCCATCTTTCGCGCCCCGCGTTGCAAGCCTATCCCGTGCCGCTCAGACGGTGGCAACTGGTCTGGCTCGCAGCGGCCGTGTTTGTCGCTTCGGCCGGATACGGCGCGCTGATGCCGTTGCTGCCTGGCTGGCTCGTACCGATGATGCCCAGCGCGAGCAGCGCCGAGATCGCACGTCATGTCGGCCTGCTCAGCGGTGCATACGCCGCTGGTGTCCTGGTCGGCGCGCCGTTGTGGGGCATCATCTCCGACCGCGTAGGTCGTGGGCGCATTCTGATCATGGGTCTCGTTGGCTATGTCGCCAGCCTCTTGCTCCTCCTGACGCCAGACTTGTCCTCTATTTGGGGCATGTATGCGATGCGAGGTGCAGCGGGTTTTTTCGTCGCTGCGGTCGTGCCTCTTGTTCTAGCCCTGGTGGCCGCACACACCCTCGAGAGGCAGCGAGCGCGGCGTTTTGCATGGCTGAGCGGCATGTCTCTAGTCGGTTTCCTGTTTGGCCCCGGCCTGATCGCCGTGGCCGACATGCTCGCGCGATGGGCGGGCCAAACCTCTCCTGGCCCGGAAACGCTGACCCAAATCGTCATCGCCTTGTCCGCGTTGCTCGGCTCACTCACGATGCTGGGACTGGCAGCGACGCTGCCACCGCGCAGTGCGGTCGAACCCAGGGCAGTGCGACCGAGCGCTCACCTTCGCGCCGCGAGTGTTGTTCCACTCTGGTGGCTGAGCGGAATAGTGATGTTCGTACTGTCAGGATTCGAACTTGGCATCGTGGTGCAGGGCCAGCAGCACGTAGGCCTCACTTCTCAAGACATTGCCTGGATGTTTGCCGAATGCAGCATCGCGATGTTGCTCGTCAACGGGCTCTTGTTCTTCACGTCGCTGCTCGAAAAGGCCGCACCGCGCCTGCTCACGGGTGCAGGCCTGCTGCTGGCCATCGGCGCCCTGACCGTGTTGGGCCAGCACCGGTCGGAGCTGTGGATGTACATCGGGATCGGAATGATGGGGGCAGGTACCGGGCTCGCCTTGCCGGTGATTTCGTTCCTAGCAGCAGGTGCCGCGCCGCAAACGCTCGGCACCACGATGGGTGGCTTGGCCGCGGCGGCCGCCCTCGGGCAGACTCTCGGGTCATCGGCTGGCGGCTGGCTGTTCGGTGCCGTCGAACAGCAAAGCTTCAGTTGGTTGATCCTTCCTCTGGGCGTGGTGCTGGGGCTGCTGATCGCACGTCCTGACTGGTGGTCCGCCGCGGCTTCGTCCTCGCCAGAACGCGCTGCATGAAACCGATCGATCAACCCGGCGGCAATTGCTGCGATCGTCGGCAACTCCGCTTGGAGGATAAGCAAATCGCCTCCCTTTTCGTCCCACTAGGACTGTAGGGTCAGCCCGGCATGTATTCAATCGAGCAGCTCGGCGGGCAGATGAGCCCGCAGGAGGCCAACCAGCTGATCAATGGCTTCAAGAAGGCGCTTCGAGACTCTTGATCTCGCCGTGCTCGAGAGTGACCTTACCGGCGTTCTTCTCGACCTTGCAGACTTCGGCCTCAGCCAGATCCGCTGGCTTGGCCTGGACCAGCAGGATCGGGTGCTCGACGGCGTTGCCGGCAGGCGCGGGTGCGCACACGAGCGTGGAAACGGCAATGAGCAGTGCGGAACGGACTTTCTTCATGTGACGTTCGGAGAAAAGAAACGGGTCGGGCGCCGGCCGGCGCACCGATTCATCGGTAGCTCGCGAACGCGCTCGCGCGGCCGTTGCGATGCACGAGCAGCACGTCGTAGGGATCCTTGCGGCCGTTGTAGACGGGACCATCCATGCCGGGCGAACCAATCGGCATCGCGGGCACTGCAAGGCCGACCGCCGCAGGGCGCTCTTTCAACAGCCGGTGCAGCTCGCGCGCCGGGACGTGTCCCTCCACGGCATAGCCCTCGACGCGGGCGGTGTGGCATGACCCGTACTGCAGCGGGATGCCGAGCTTTGCGCGCACGTCGTCGTTGCCCGTGTCGTGGGCCTGGACGCGAAACCCGTTCGCCTCGAGGTGCCGGACCCAGTCCTTGCAGCAGCCGCAGGTCGGGCTCTTCCAGACTTCCACCAAGGGCTTGACCCGCTGCGCGCGCGCGAGCGCCGGCACGCAGAACAGCGGCAAGACCAGTAGCGCGCGCCGCCGGCGATCGACGCGCTCGCAGCGATAAAATCTTGGATCGATCATCGTTCAATGCTCCAGTCCGTGTACGCGCAGCCCATGATTGCGCCGTACCGATTCCCGCGCACGAAGCTGACCTGCCCTGCAGGCGTCCGCGCGCATTTTCACTTTACCACTGTCGAGCCGATCATCCCCGCCTCGAAGTGCCCGGAAATGAGGCAGCCGATGAAGAATTCACCCGGCTTGTCGAAATGCCGCACCATGTTGCCGCGCTTGCCGGGATCGACGTGCGCCATGTGCGGCTCGTCGTGCTCCATGTTCGGGAATTTCCTCATGAGCTCGGCGTGCTCCTTCAACTCCTCAATCCGCCCGAGCACCATCTCGTGCAGCACCTTGCCGCGGTTGTGCGCGACGATACGGACGGTCTCGCCGCGCTTCAACTCGATCGGCCCGGAGTGAATCGCATGGTGTGAGGATAGATTCTTTCTCCGTGACTTCTTTGTATCGCGCAAAGCAGATCATCCAGCGATGCGCAAATAAGCCTTTGGAAAGTGGTGCCCACGTAGATAGAGCGAGGTGCCCATGGCCTTCGGCCCATAGCGAGTGACGCGCCAGCGGCGTGGTTCGTGGAATCTTGGCGATCAGTCCGTGCGCGTGGAAGCGTCGAAAGGTGCGGCTGACTTTTGGCGCTTTACTTTCGGGGGTCGTGCCCGCAAGAGTTCAAGTGAGATGTCGATTCAAGTTGTGCCCGGATGTCGCGGTTGGTGAACCCGCGTGGGCAATGCTCGCCAGCGATGAGAGTTTGGAACAGCTCGGTATCGTGGCGCGCCAGCGGATTGAAGTCTGCGCAACGACGGCACGCGGCATCGTTCTTGGGCGTGGTCACACGGTCCAGATCGCGTTTGGCGTTGGTGGGATCTTTGATCGCGGCCCTTCGACGAAGCTCAGGACAGGCAATGATCTTGAGCGTGCCGCCGCAGTGCGCACAGTGCTCGATGTCGATGGCGAAGGAGCATCTTTCATACTGCACCTCTTGCAGTGGGATTGTCCGTGGCCCGTGGAGTGATGTTCTCGCCGGAGATGGCGAGCTCCTCGGGAAGCCGGTATAGCCACTCGCCGCGATCGTTGCAGAGGCGGGCTGTGATACGTCCGATTTGGCGCCACCGCCCAAGCGTTGTGCGCTTGACCCCGAGCGTGGCGGTGATCTGCTTGCCGGTTAGCCAGCCGTCCTCGAGCAAGCGCTGCCTGAGGCTCTTGAGCTTATGGGCGAAGCGGACCCAGTGAATGCTGGCCGAATCGAAGCTATCCCCGGCGCCGGTGCGCACGCCGCGCTCGTTGAGCACGTGGGCGGCCTGCGCGTCGGTGTACTCATCGAGGAGCGTGTCGATCTGTCGGCGCACATCTTCGTGCGTGACGCGTAACTGCTGAGCCGTCAGCGGGCGCGGCAGCGACAGCGTCGTGGTGGCGCCACCGCGCAAGCGCACCGCGGCGGTGATGCTGTGCTGCTTGATGAGCGTGACATCCTCGATGAGTAGGCCGAGCATGCGTTTGCGCTCGCGCTGCGGCGTATTCGGGTCACCCCAGATGGCCGGGAAGTCGGTGGCGAGGGCGAGGATGCGTTGACGCTCGTTCTCGTCGACCGTAAGGCGATCCGCCGTGCGCTGGCGTTGGTACTGCTAGTGCGCTGCGCCCAGGGCCCGCAGCTTGGCGTTCCAGTCGGCCTCGAGCGAGTCGGCGACGAGTCGATTGGCGGGGTCCACCTGCATATAGCGATGCCGCGCTTGGTCGGCCTCGTACTGCGCACGCTCGACCTGGCGGTGTCGCAGGCGATCGGTCTCATCGAGGCGGGCAGTGATCTCCTGCTGCACGGCGAGCGCCAGCTCCAGGGCCATCGGCGTCACCGCTTCGACGAGCAGTTGGCCAACGGCGATATCGATCTGGGTGCCCACGATGCTCTGACACGTGGGCTCGCCGAAGCCCCGGCCGCGGCCAAAGCACACGTAGTCGGGAACGAACTGGCCGCCCCGGCGGTGACTATAGTGAACGTGCATACGGTTGCCGCACAGTCCGCACACGGCACGGCCTTGCAATAGCGCCGAACCTTCGCGCGGCGGACTCTGCGTTCGCTCCCAGCCCAACGCCTTGGTACTTTCTTGCAGTCGTTGCTCGATGCGCTCGTACTCGTCCCACGAAATGTATCCTGGGTGAGCATCTTTGATGAATGCGTGCCACTCACTTGTTGGCAGGCGCTGGTGTCGAATGCGCCCATCGGCTTGCTTTCGCCAACGGCCCCGACCGTAGACGTAGGCGCCGGCGTACCAGGGGTTGTGCAGAGCGTTGGCGGCGCGGCCCAATGACAGCGGCACCCAGCTCAGCGCACCCTGATGCGAGCCTCTGGCGACGCGCGTGGGGAAGAGTAGATCTTGTGCACGCTCTCCTGGACCTGCTGGTCGGGGTCCAACACCACGCCGGTCCCCGCGAGGTGCACCAAGCCGACCGGCAGCGGGCAGCGCAACTCACCGCGGCGCGCCTTGTTGAGGATACCGCCGCGTAGACGGGCCCTGAGCACGTGCAACTCCGCCTCACTCATCGTGCCCTTCAAGCCCAGCAGCAGCCGGTCATTGAAGTGGGCCGGGTCGTAGATGCCGTCCTCGTCGAGGATCAACGTTTCGCTGAGCGCACAGATCTCCAAGAGCCGGTGCCAGTCGGTCGAGTTGCGCGCCAGTCGCGAGACCTCTAGTCCGAGCACGATCCCCGCGCGGCCCAGTCCGACCTCGGCGACCAGCTTCTGGAAGCCTTCGCGATCGCTCGCGCAGGCCCCCGACAGTCCGAGGTCCGAATCGATGACGATCACGCGCTCATTGGGCCAGCCCAGCGTCACGGCGCGCTGGCGCAAGGCGTACTGGCGCTCGGTGCTCTCGGTGTTCTCCAGCACTTGGCGCATGGTTGACTGGCGCACGTAGAGGTAGGCATTTCGGCGCAAGTGGCTGGCGGTGACTTTCTGGTGCGTGTCGTGACTCATACGCGGCCCTCCTGTTGCGCGGCCATGGCCATGCTGGCCAGCACCCGCACGACGCCCGCGTGGATCTCCTCGCCCACGAGGCGCGCGTTCGTGCATGCCGCAGCAGGGGCGGCGCACGTCAAGCGCCGCGCCATCCAGGCCGCCACGCCTTGGCGCAGCAGCAGCACCAGCCCGGCATGACTGCCACCGGCGCTGGCGCCGGCGAGCACGTGGCCACGCAACGCCTCGTAGGCCCGCACTGACGCCTGGGCCTCATCGCTGATCGCGACGCGACTCGTCACAGCCGTTTTTTTTCCTGTCGAACCAGTGCCCGCTCGATGCTGCGTGAATGCACCTGGAGCTTGAAACGCTGGCGGACTCGAGCGGCCAGCTCCGCGGAACTGAGCGTGGGCTCCTGCGACAACAGCGCTTGGACAAAGCCCATCACCTCGGTACCCAGCTTGTGCGCGCGGCGCGGTCCGCGTTTCTTGGCAAGCAGACCCGAAAGGCCCTCGCGCTCCAGGGCCGCTTGGGCCTGATAGAACGAGGGGCGCGACAAGCCGAACGCCTTGGCGCTCTGCGCGACCGAGTGCCCGTCGGTGCGCACGCGTCGCACCATCTCGTACTTGACCTGGACCAGATCGCGCCGGTCGAAGAAATCGGCCGAGGCAAACAGCGGGTCGGTGACCCGCTGCGGATGTGGGTTGAGGCTCCCCTGCTGGCGCAGGGCATCGAGCTTGGGATCGGGGGCTTTTGACTTGGCCATGAGGCTCCCGGAGCAGTGCGTCAGAATATGTAAATGTAATTATGCCTATCACTTTGATCATTTTCAAAGGACTTCTGTCGGTAGCTGCCCCAATCTCCGCTTGAATTATGGAGAAACGCCGAGACTCGGCGCGTGCATCGACGCCTAGCTCTGGGCATAATGTTCTTTACACCTGAGGCGAAATTTCTTTTACAGTATTCGCCCCTGATCATCGCGATGGTCCTCACCGCAGCACCGCCAGCAGGGCCGCGAGATCAATCAGATCTGGAACGCGAAACCGCGACCTTCCCGCCCCCACTGCGAGGTACGGATCCGCGGGCGACAGACTCGTCCACCGTGTCGGTAGCGATGCGCGGTGTCCTTGCCGGTCGCGATAGAAGACCCGATCCTCACCCCACTGGATGCGCTGCGCGACGATCTCGAGCGCTTGCCCGCACAAGGGATGAAAAGGATGGGTGATGCGAACGGCATCGGGCGGATCGATTGCGCGAGCTGCAGTTGATACGGTGATCGAACACGCGCTTGAGCAGGCGCGCCCAGCTCATGCGCGCGGGGGCCGCGGGCGCATGATCGGTGCAGGGCTGCGCGTCATGATCTGCGGTAGGGGGTATGACCCGGGCACGCAGCTTGGCCGCATTGATTCGACCGTTGGGCAAGCACGCCGTGGAACCGAATCAGGTGCAAGCGTGGACGCGGTACCAGGGCGGCTAGACGGGGAGGAAGGGCCCTGTCTTCCCTCCAGGCTGCATGAACTCCGGCGGCAAGATCACGACGTGAGTCGTGCCCTCCTGGTACGCACTCTTCAGGCGCAGTACGACATCACCGGTGCGGTTGCGACTGAGTCGGCCGTTGGCGATCGCAGGCCGGGTGATGTAACGGCACAGTTGTTCCAGTTCTTTGCGCTGCTCGGCTGCCATGCACGATCGGCATGCGGGCGCCGATCTCCTCATGGGTGATCTCGAGCACTCGCTGCTGCCGTCGAAGGTGCGGGATGCCACCTCGGAAGCGTGGGCATTGATCGTGATTGCCGAAACGTCGTGCCGGGAAATCGCAGCGCAGTAAGTCTGGGTCCTGCAACAAATCGTTGCGCGGCCTCGGCCGGTCACGCGCGACGATAGACACGATCACAGCAGAAGCGTATGAAGTTGGAAACGCGTTTCCAAAATAAATACTAAACGCCCTAAGTACCTGGGTGGTGCGCAGGCGACAGGCGATTCATCGGAGGGAGGAGCCATGGCCGTCAATGACGCTCGAACGCTTGATGCTGACTCGTTAGCCTGCCCGGTGTGCCAGGGCGTTGACGTCGCCGAGTTCTTTCGTCGCCGCGATCAACCCACGCGATGCGGCTACTTGGCTCCGACCCGTGAGCAGGCACTCCACTCACCATTGGCTGACATAGCCCTCTGCAATTGCCACGACTGCGGCCACATCTGGAACAGCTGCTTCGAGCCCGATCTGGTCGGTTTCGAGCCCGAATACAACCTCTCGCAGTTCTATTCGCCGACATACCGCAAGTATGCGGCCGACACAGTCGCCAGGTTGAAGCAGCGCTTCGGGTTGGAAGGCAAGACCGCTCTCGAAATCGCCTGCGGCAAGGGTGATTTTCTACGCATGATGCTGGACAACGGCATCGGACGCGCCATCGGCTTCGATCCCACCTTCATCGATCCGGGCCTGTCGCAGGCCGAGAGTGATCGGCTCGAGATTCACCGCGCTTACTACGATTCCACCGCTTCTGCGCTTCGGCCTGACCTGGTCGTGTGTCGCGGCTGCCTTCAATACATCCCTGCGCCGCGCGAGTTTCTCCGGTCGGTGCGCAACGCACTCGGATCACACCTCGATACGATCGTCCATTTTCACACCTCAAACAGTAGCCTGGCGTTCGATTCGAAAGTCGTGTGGTACGTGATGTACGAAGCCGGCTGCTTCTTCACTGCGAGTTCCCTGGCCCGTCTGTTTAGAGAGTGCGATTTTGAAGTCTTAGACATTCGCGCGGCGCTCGACGGTGCTCACTTCGACATCGAATCGAGGCCTGCGCAGACGCCGCCTAAGGCGCACGAAGTCGAAACACGCGAGAATGTCATCTCCACGACTCGACAAACCGTTGACTTCGCTCGCCACTACGAATCGCGCGTGCAGGACTGGTCTACACGTTTTGCGCAGTACCGGCGCGAGAACAAGCGCGTCGCCATGTGGGCAGCGGGGATGCGCGCGATTTCCCTGCTTTCCAATTGCGAGGAAGCTGCGGACTGGGTGGAGGTCGTCGCTGACGTGAACGTCGAGCGGCAAGGACGCTATCTACCCAAGACCGGGCAGCGCGTAGTGAGCCCTGAAGAGCTGGCCTCACTGAAGCCAGACGTGATCGTCTGCACCAACCCCACCTATGCCGATGAGATTGCCACCCAGGTCCACTTCCTCAATCTCAAGGCCGAGTTCGTCGTTCTTCACTGATCACTGAGTTTCGACGCGCGAATTGTCCAGCCCGGGCAGGAGCTGCACGATCAGCGGCGCAAGACAGCGTGCAAGTGCCCCATTGCCTTCCGGGCTGTAGTGCGCCTCGTGCTTGCGGACGAACTCTTCCATGGTCGCCTCCCTCTCGGTACCGCTCACGGATCGATTCCAAGATCCGTGCGATTGTGAGGGAATCCATTTGGTTGCGGCCAGCGGCCGCGCTATGAATTTCAAACGCCATTTCCCTCGAGTCAATCCCGTAGATTCGGAGCGCCGTGGGGTCAATTGGCGCGTGCACGCCCGGGGTGATGTGCCTTGAGCAGAGCGATCGGCGGGTGCGCAGGCGCTAAGGAACGAATTGGCCGACGAGAGCGGTACGAATCAGCCGCGAATTGCCTGAGTGGACCGGACTTGAGTCGAAACTGACCCTCGGCCGCGACTAACGAACGTGAGCGCAGCAAACGGCAACCCCGCAAGCTCAGCGCAACACAAACCAACCTTCGTATCTTCACCCAGGAGCCGCAAATGAAACGCATCATCGCCATCGTGCTGTCCACCTTCGCCCTGTCGAACGTCGCTTTCGCGCAAAACGCTGACACGCAATCGAACCAGCGCGACGCGTACGAAGTTCTGACCAAGTACAGCCCGCTGTAATCATGTCTTGATCGGGCCGTTGCTCCGCAGCGCGAGTCGTCTGGCGGGCAGTCGCCTGAACCGAGATCAAGCCTCACCGAACTATCGCTTTCTCAGCTTTCGTCCTCTGCATTTCTCTCCTCCTTTATTTGAGCGGCCACCTTGCAGGTGGCCGTTTCTCTTGTTTTTTCTGAACCGCGCGCCCGGCGTCGGGGCGCCACTACGGATGCGGGTATCCGATCGCGTAGACCTGCGCCACGTCACTGGAGTCCGAGCCAGTCGAGGTCGGCAAGAAATTCCTGAGAGCGCACGGTTGGTGGGGTGGGCAAGCACGCCCGATCAGCCTAAGGCGCCGGATCGGAGTCTGATCGCGGGTCCGGCTCCGTAGTTCTCGCAGCGGGCTCGGGACGAATACCGAGAAAGTGAAGGTTTGGCAGGTTCGTTCGACTTATGAACGTGAGCGCAGCAAACGGCAACCCCGCAAGCTCAGCGCAACACAAACCAACCTTCGTATCTTCACCCAGGAGCCGCAAATGAAACGCATCATCGCCATCGTGCTGTCCACCTTCGCCCTGTCGAACGTCGCTTTCGCCCAAAACGCTGACACGCAATCGAACCAGCGCGACGCGTACGAATTTCTGACCAAATACAACCCGTAGTAAAGTCCCGATCGGGCGGTTGCTCCGCAGCGCGAGTCGTCTGGCGGGCAGTCGCCTGAACCGAAATCAAGCATTGCCGAACTATCATTTCCTCAGCTTTCGTCTTCTCCATTTTTCTCCTCCCTTGCTTGCGCGGCCACCTTGCAGGTGGCCGTTTCTTTTCCTTTTCCTTTTCCTGATCCGCTCGCCCGGATGTCGGGGCCCCACTACCGATTGCGGGTAGCCGGTGAGCATAGGAATTCCAAACGCCGTTTCCCTCGAGTCAGTCCCGTAGATGCGGAGCGCCGTGGGGTCAATTGGCGCGTGCACGCCCGGGGTGATGTGCCTTGAGCAGAGCGATCGGCGGGTACGCAGGCGCTAAGGAACGAATTGGGCGAACAGAGCGGTACGAATCAGCCGCGAATTGCCTGAGCGGACCGGACTTGAGTCGAGCCTGACCCTGGGCCGAGCGCTCGAACCGATTGGGATCGACTGCGCAGAGCGCGATTTCCGCGCCGCCTGGAACAGTGGCAGGTTCCGCGCCGGGGATCGTGGCGGGGCGCGTAGGAAGGGAATACAGGGCCCCGTCCCCGTCTTGGGCAGGTTCAGATGCGTGAGGATGGCAACAATCGCTGCCGGATCCTCGATCGCAGCCCTTCGACGAAGCTCAGAACAGGCAATGATCTTCAGGGAGTGGGCGGCGGTCTGCGCCATGCGCCGCCCCGCTTACACGAGAACGCCACCAGCTTCTCATGAGCACACGTGGCACAGCGCAACCGCAGAAAGCCGTGCGCGAGGATGCCGCACTTCAGGTACGCGTCGAACTCGTCCTTGACGAACTGCGGCAGGGGTGCCCCGGTGCTCGTCTCGACCTGCGCGAGGAAGCTCTCCAGGTGCTCTTGCACCAGCTGATACAGGATGGTCTGCTCGGGGCGGCGGCGCTCGTAGTGAACGGCGTTCGGCACCGGTGCGCGCGGCAGCGCTTGGGCCATGGTCGATCGGCACCCTTCCTCCCTGATATTTGTACAGTATCATGGACGCAACCGGTTCTGGCCGCCGTCTGGATGTCGTCACGTCATAATCCGTTGCTGAGGCGACCGGGAACCGTCCTCAGCCGCAAGGACGCCCGGGACTCGCCAGGGCGCGTCTACGAGCCTTCGCTCCCTAGCCTAGTGGGTCGCGACTGTCACTGCGCCGCCCCGACCACTCGCGATCGCCATCGCGCAGCACACTGCTGCAACGCCCCGCCCCGCCAGCCTGCTGCCCGACAGGCGAGATAGCGCACGGCGATCTCGGGCGACGTGCTCCGTTCGGCGTAGCCATCGACGCGGCTCACCATCCCGGGGTCCTGACCCGCTGCGATACATGCAGCGCCCGACGCAGAGCGCACACAATTGCCGGTGTAAAGCCGGCGCGTCTGCGCCAGCCCGCCATCGGGTGTCGGCGTGATGTGTTGTTCGGCCACACGTCGATTCATCGTCCGCTGCTGTTCACTCGCTGGCGCGCTCGCGCTCAGGTGGCCATCGCCCGTAGAGCCCAGAAACCCGTCCTGTGCCTGCGTGAGCGATCCGCCCGATCCGAACACCGTATTAATCAGCGCGTAGCTGTTGGTTGCCGACGCATTGAGAAGGCCTGAGGCGGCCAGCGCGTAGGTGAATACGGTGAACCCCCGATCGGTCTGCTCCCAGCGATCGAGCATCTGCTCCGCTTCAGGCAGATTGCCGCCCGTCCATTCGGATGCGACGACACCAGCATGCGCAACATGCTCCGCGGCATCACACGTGGTGGCGCCGTTCGCGGGGTTGCGCACGACGTGCGACGGATCGACGCAGATCTGTGCCGACAGGCCGCCTTCAGGGGAAACCTGCACCGGCGCAACCAGAAACCAGCGCGGGCGCACGTAGCCCTCTACGATGGTGGTCACCGTCCGGCGAAACAGATTGCCCCGTGATTCGGTGCGCACATCGAACCGCTGCTGCGCCATGGCGAGCCACGCCGTGGCGGCGCGATGGATTCGCATGGCGTGCCCGATCGCCACCAGCGCTGCGTCCGGGGCAATGTTGTAGAAGACCGGATCATCGTTGGCGCCGCGGAAGCGGCGAAACGGGTTGTAGCCTTCGCGCCCCGCCGCGCGCTCAGCTGGAGTAAGGAACTGCCGGTACGCGCGATAAAGCTCGCCGTGATGTGGCGTGAAATCTCCCGTGGAGAGATACACGCGTCCATCGGGTCGGCGCTCCAAGCGGACGAGATGAATGCGAAGCCGTGCGTTCTCCGCCGAGTAATGCGCGAGCACCTGCACCACGGGAGCGGCGAGTTGCTTGATCGCCGCGCTCATCTGCACCGATTCCAGGCCGAGCATGCCGATCTCGTCGCGGCCGAACACGATCCACCGCTGGCCCTGCAGGAGGCGAATATCGGGCATGCCGCCACCCGTGTTGGCCATCGACGCAATGTTGGTCCAGTTCTCGGTCGGGACATCGACCACCGCGCCCGCCGGCACGCGTACCGGTACCCAGCGCGGATTGAACTGACCCGGCGCGGCCTCGATCGTCATCGATGTCAATACCATCAGCGCGAGTGCCATCGCGACGAGCGTGCTCTTCAAGTCGACAACACTTCGGAGGCTTGGCGGCCGTCTCATCGGAGACTCTGAACCAAGCGAGCGATAGGGCCCGTTGCGCGATACCGCTGACACGACTCGAACGATCCACCATCGCCGCCCGGCATGAATTGGCAGCCGGTCATCGTGCCGCTTGCGTCCGGCATGTAGCACTGCGATGGGTCCAACCTCAGCATCGAGCCCGCGATCTGTCCGCTCGGGCAACCGGCGTGCTCGAGATAGAAATCGAGCGGTCCTCCGTTGGGGAAATTCTCCCTCACGTAATAACCCACATTCGGCGCGAACAACTGCGCCGCAAACACCGATGGCGCAAGGGTCGTCCCCGCGTCCGTTGCCACCGGCACCGCATGGAAGATCACCGATCGATCACCGTCGTAGCTCCACGGCACCGATCCCATGCCTTCGAACGCGGCAACCTGATTGCGAACCGGGACGCCACGCTTGAGCGTGAACGCGGCACGCTCGCTAAAGCTCATCGAGCGCGGGCTGCATCCGGGCACCGCGTGATTCATGCCGAGACTCAATTCGATCTGGCCGGTGGCACCGCACCGAGCAGCCAGTTGCACCGCGCGCCCGCATGCGCCGTGGAAGATGTCGCCGATGACGAAGCTTTCCGCCGCACTCGCGCCTTCCTTGGTGGTGGTGATCGGTGCGAGCCCCACTAGTCCGCGAACGCTGCTGGCGGCAATCAGCGCACCGCCAGGATTGGCAGGATCGATCAACTTGTCAGCCAGTTGTGCCGCAGTGGCGTCCTCGTTCAACTGCTTGGCCACCTTGAACGGAACGCTGGGTGATACCGATCGATGCGCGGTGCGATCGATCAGCGAGTACGAGCCGTCGATCTGCGCTGCATAGCGCTCGACTTGCTCTGCAAGCTCGAACCCGTAGGCACCTTCGTTGCGATATTCACCCGCGCCGCAGCTACTCGGCGCCAGCTCGCGACGGCTCACCGCAACAGCGACCCTTGCCACTTGTTCGAAGCGACGGCTACCCGGCGGCGACTCGATCTGGTCATAGGCCGGCTGCAAGGTGCGTCGATAGTCGACGATCGCGCGCGTATGCCCGGTTTGATTCATCAAGCTCGCCACGTTAGCCACCCCGCGTGAGCAGGCTGTGCTGGCGTTCGACCCGAGCAAGCACTTGAGCCCGTGATCCGGATCGACTGCGCCGCTGCTCGCATCCGGCTCGTCGTAGGTGTTGCCGATGGTGATGCTCGACCAACCGGTGAGCGGCGCGCCCTGCCGATCGAGGATGCGCCATTGCAAGGTGCCGGCGTCCGGATAAGCCCAACCCACCGGCAACCCCGCCGCCACGCGCACCGGTGTATGCACGACATGCAAGGTCGTCTCGATCGATGGGACCAAGCGCGGATCGCCGAACACCGGCCGCTCGCTCCGATACACCACCATCGACCACACGAGGAATTGCGGTGTGGCGGTGCCGGCGACCGCGACACGCTGCATCAGGCTGAAGTGCGCAGTGCCAACACCGCTGGCCTGCATGGCACGACGAATCGAGGCGGCGAATGCCGGCGCTGAAGTAGATAGGTGGGTTTTAGCGTCCGAGAGCAGCTGTCCGCTGGTGAGCCACGTTCCGTAGTCGCGCGCGCCAAGCGGTGTGATTCCGGCGCCGTCGGCAAGCGGCCGGCCATCCATGGCGAGCGTGACTTCGCGCCGGGTCGGCAGCACCGAGCTCACCCGCGCAACTAAGGTCGAGACCAACCCTTCGCGCGGGCCGGTGATCGTTTGCGTGACGACCAGCACTTGGTCGGCCGCGCTCGCGATGTTGATGATGGTGAATAGCACAATCGCGCCGAACAACCGTCGTAGCCGCTGGTGTCTGATCGGCATCGGTTATCTATCAACGCGCTTGAAACCGGCGCGTGCTAACGCGCTACGCCGAGCGTTGCCGCGCCCGGCGCAAAGGCTTGCGGCCCACTCAACGGCCGCGCTGGCACCGCAGGTAGACGGAGCGCTTGCATGTCGAGCACCGGGTCACTTGCGCCGGGTATCGCCCCCGCCGAACTGGTGGGACGTTGCACCGGCGGCTCGACTTGTACGGGGCCGATCTGCACTTCTTGTTCCCCAACTCGCAACTGGCGCGACTGGCCATTGACCTGGACCTCGCTGCCGCGAATGCGTCCGACTTCGACCCCCTCGCCTCGCCCGTTTTCCGGCACGATGCTCGGGCGCCCGTCGCGTTCGAAGATGGCGTAGCGCTTGCCGTCGATCGTCGCGATGCCCACCAGCGACGGCGTAACGGGTGCGGCTGGCACGGACGCGGCGGGGGGTGGCGCGGCAGGCCTGGCAGCAGGTTTGCGGATCGGACGTGTGCTCGGTGCACTCGATGGCGATTGCGCGGTCGCGCCGTGTGGTGCGCTCGGAGCGATCGCACTGCTGGGACCGTGAATACCCACCGATGCGAAGAACCCCGCCCCAGGCGTGATCGCTGGAGCGTGCGCAATGAATCCGCCCGGAGACGGCACGCTCGGCTCGACCGAGAGCTTGCCGATCTCGGACAACGCGCGCGCTTGCTGCAGGCGCTGCTCGAGGATGCGCGTGCGCTGCTGCTGGAGCTTGAGCTCGCGCGCGCCCTCTTCGAACGCGGCCGGGTTGCCGGTGAACGGATTGATCTGGTCCGCCGGCGTGAGCACCATCGCCTTCGCATCGTTCGCCACCTGGCGGAGCATCGTGGCGCTGTCTGGCACCGCGCGCGGGGCGGCCTCTTCTTGTTTGACGCGCAGGCTCGCCTCGGGCGTATTTCCCGATGGCCCCGCAGGGGGTGTGCCGCGTTCGGTCTGCTGCGCGGTCGCGCTTACACCGATGGCGGCAAGCGCGACGAGTAGAACACGGCGAGTCGGTATGGAAGGCATGAGATCTCCCGTTCAGTGGTAGGACCCGGAGACGGTGCGCACGAGCTGTTCGCCGCCCGGCAACGGCGCGATCACCCGCGCGGTGTAGGGCGGCAAGCTGCGCGCGGGCGTTGGGTGATTCGGGTGATTGACGTCGGTCGAGGAGTTATCGATCTGAATCGGACCGGCTGCGGTGGTGACATCGGCCGGTGCAAGTCCGAGTGCGGCGAGGAGGCCCACGGTCGTGGCATCGGCGGGCGCACCACCGGAGGTCTGAACGGTTCCGCTCTCATCCCAACTCGGCGATGCACTACCGCTCGGATCGCTGTTGGCAAAGTAATCGATCGCGATCGAGCGGGCCGGATTGGCGAGGTACCGGATCTGGAAGTAGCTTTGATAGGCGTTCGCCAAGCGCTCGACGCGTTTGGCCGTATCGTCGAGCACCTCACGCACGATCGGGTAGCCGTTGATCACCTCGGCCACGTCGTCCTCGGCTACTGCGAGCGTGCCGTTGGTAGCGTTGAATGTGGACTCGACCGTGCCATTGCGCGAGGCAGCCACCAGGCCGATCACGCGGTAGCGCAACGTCACCCCACTCACGGTCTGAGTCAATTCGTTCGACACGAACACGCGTACCGGCTGATTGAAGCCGTCGTGCGCGAGCTGTGAGGCGTTCACCGACGAATAGGTCGCGAACGGCTGTAACAGCGCGCCCGTCGCCGCCGTGCCGTTGGCGAGGGTGACACCGCCGAACACAACCGCGTTGCCACTGCCTGGGCTCACGGTCAGCACCTCGCGCCGATACGCCTCGGTGATCGCGAGCTTTAGTTGTCGCAGGCGCGTGCGCGTCTCTTCCTTCTGGCTCTGGTCGAGGTAAGCACCGTACGAGCCCATCACTGCGGCCGAAAGCAAGCCCACCACCAAGACCGCGACGATGACCTCCAACGCGCTCACCCCGCGCTGGCGATTGGGATGCAGGCATCGCATGGTCGGACTCCCTAGAAGCGCTGCACCGCTTGCGCGTGCAACACCGCGCCCCACGGCGTTCTCGCGCGGATCGCCATCGAGTACGGTGGGATCTCGGTGCTCGCATCAGCGAGATTGCTCAGCTCGAGCGTCCCGCCCCAAGCATCGATCGCTTGCACCGCACCGACGCCGGCTTCGAGCCAATCGACCGTTGTTGCCGCGGTGTACGCATCGAGACAGGGCATCGCGCCCTCCTCCCGCGCGCAACCGTTACTTGGCCGAAAGTGGTTTGCACTGACATCGCCGCCACTTGCGAGGGTGCGCGCGGCGAAATAGTTTTCGAGTTGGGCGGCCAAGCGGGACATGGTGTGGCGCGTATCGGCCACCGCGCGCGCCTGGATGTCCGCGCCGGAGACCACCGTGAAGGGCACGCCGGGTCCGGGCACGAACGCACCGCTGGAGGGATCGAAGCGCGAGGGATCGGGCGATGCGGCCGGCAGCCACAGCGCGAACACGCGGAATGCAACTTCGTCTTGCGTCACACGGTTACTCACTGAGATCGCAAGGCCGTAGCGCGGCGTGATGCCCGCTCCTTGCAGCACCTCTTCCGGATTCGGCGGCGCCACCGCCGCATCGAGCGTGGCCTGGTGCGCGGCGTACCAGAGGGCAAGCGCGTTCGCCGCCTCGCGCAGAAAGTCCGCACGATCGGTCTGTGCCTGATTGGCCGCGTGTTGCGCCTGCAAGCTGGACGCGCCCATGACGAAGGTGAACGCAACCACCGCGAGCGCGCTCACCAGGATCAGGAACACCATGCCGCGTTGACGAGTGCGATCCATGGGCCCGTCTAGGTCAGGTCGAACTCGATCTCGAATGTCCCGCTACCCGAGCCGCCCGGCGTGCCGATGCACCGGCCGTTCGCGGCGCCGCCGTTACAGACGTTCACCGCGCGATTGAGGACATCGTTCGGCACACCAGAGGCCTGGATACGCCAGCGGGTGCCGGCGGCATCGACGACGTTGACGATGCTCACCGCCACGCCGTTCGACACGTTGTTGAGCAGCACTGCGCCGGCCGCATTCGTCGGTGCGACTTCGGCATAGCGACCGTTCCACTGGTTGGTGAGGTTGATGCCGCAGAACGACGTGTTGGCCTGGGTGCGATCGAATAGCGCCGCCATGCGAGTTGGATAACACGCCATGTCCGCCTTGGCACGCTTCATTGCATTCGCGTACTCCTGGGTGACATTGAGCAGCGTCGCCGCCTTGGAGTTGTCCGAGTTGTAGTTGAACACATACATCGCGGTGAGGATCGACACCAGCGACAGGACGATGATGAGCTCGAGCGCCGAGAAACCGCGGGTCCTCTGCGTGCTTCGCGGCACGGATCGATTCGATGGCTTCATTGGTGACCTCTCCCCTTCGCATTTCTCGTAGAAGATCGCTTTACATCCGCGACATCGTCGCCGACACCTGCGGATAGACGGTGATGAACACGAACCCGAGTAGAAACAACCCGACGATCAGGTTCGAGCCGATCACCGCGAGACGCTGCGCCTGTTCCGTGTGCGCTTGCAAGTCCTGGCGCAACAACTCGACGAGCTTTCTCATGCCCTCGGTGGTGCTGTTGGCCGATTCGCCCGCACTGATCTCGGCCAGCACGTAATTCGGGAACCGGCACTGCGCGACCGCTTTGGCGATCGAGTAGTTGCCGGCGCGGTAGATGCTCGCCATCTCTTCGAGGCGCTCGCGGTTGTCAGCACGGCGTGCCGAACGCGCAACCGCTGCGAACGCTTCGACGGGCTTCACCCCGGCATTCAGGAGGAGCGCGAGCGCGGAGAAAATCGACACCAGATCGGATTTCATCGCCAGCGCGTAGAGCGCGGGGATGCGATCGACCAGGTGTGCGGTGAATCGGGATCGCAGCAGGGTGACAAACCCAACCGGTATCGCGAACCAGGCCAGCGATCCGATCAGCGCGTGCTGCTGGAAAAACGCGGCGAAGCTGTAGTACGCCTCGGCATAGGCCGGCAGGCTCAACTGCAAGCTGCCAAGCTTCATGAAGAACGCGCCGATTCTCGGGGCGATGAACAAGGTGATGGCCCAGGCGACGATCCACATCGCCGCCAGCACCACCAGCGGATACCAGAGGACGCCGGCGATACGCTGCTTCATCGCCTCGATCGCTTCCATGCGCTCGGCCAAGCTCGCCAGCACCTCGCCTTCTTTGCCGGCGCTTTGCACCGCGCGCACCGCCTGCACGTCCGTCTCCGGAAAGCCGGCCTTCTCCATGGCATCCGCAAACTTCACGCCATCCAGCATCGACTGGCGCATCACGGTGAGCGCCGAGACGAATCGTTTGTCCTCCACGTAGTCGAGCGCCTCGTGCAAGCCCTGCGGGATGGAGCGGCCGATGCGCTTGCGCTCGGCGATGGTTCGATACAGCCGAATCCGATCACGCGTGGGTTCGCGCTCGAGCACCCAGCTGATGCCGGTTTCCAGGGCATTCACGCGGATCGCCATCGGATCGAGCTTGAGCGCCGCGCGCACCTGGTACACCGCATCGTCGTAGCACGCGCAGAACACCATGCCGGAGACGACGAGCCCCCGTGAGGTCTTGGCGGTGTAGTCGTAGGCCAGTTGCACCGCGCTAGCCCTCTAGATCCAGGTGGAGGGCAATCTCATCAACCGAGGTCACGCCTTCGGCGACGAGCCGGTAGGCGTTCTCGAGCATGGTGCCGCTGGTCTCAAGGCCCCCTTCGCGCAGGCGCGAGACCGGCACGCCTTCCTCCAATAGGCTCTTCACTTTCTTGGAGCAATGGAGCAGCTCGTACACCATGCGCCGGCCGCGGTAGCCGGTGAAGCCGCAGTTCGGGCAGCCGCCGTCGCGCGCACGAAACGGGGCGATGCGACCGGACATGCGCAGCGCCTTGGTGGTGTGGCCGGCCAAGAGCTGCGGGGTCTCAGGACGCTCATCAGGCACCTTGCAGCTGTTGCAGAGTTTGCGTACCAGGCGCTGCGCGAGCACGCCGAGCAGTTGCGTGGCGAGTTTCTCGCGATCGATGCCCAGATCGGTCAGGCGCCCCACCGTTTCGGCGGCACCGTTGGAGTGCAAGGTGGAGAGCACCAGGTGCCCGGTGTTGGCGGCGCGGAAACATTCTCGTGCCGTGCCTTCATCACGCGTCTCGCCGAACAGGATCTTGTCCGGGGCGTTGCGCAGGATCCCTTTCAGCGCCTCGGCCCAGCCCTTGCCTTCGTCCTCGCCCATCGCGCTCACCGGGTACTGCAGCCACAGGCCGTTGGTGTATTCCACCGGGCGTTCGACGGTCTGCACCGACTCGGTGATCGCATCAACGGAGCGCAGGAGTGCGTAGAGCGTGGTGGTCTTGCCCGAGCCGGTCGGACCGCACAGCAGGAACACGCCGCTCTTGGACCGGATGTAAGCCTTGAGCCGCTGCAGGGTCTTCTGATCGAGGCCCAGCTGATGGAGATCGGCTGCGGTCGATTCCTTGTCGTTGGCGCGGATCGTCATGGTGCGGCCCTGCACCGAGTTGCCCAGCTCGACCCGAAACACGTAGCGATCGATGATGTCGGCGTAGCGGCTGCGCAGCGCTTGCGCCTGCTCGTCCTTGTCGGTGTTGAGATCGAGCGCGCAATCGGTGAAGCCCTCGGCGATTTTCGCGTCGTTCACGCCATTCAACATGGTGTTGCGCACCACGCCATAGAGCAGCGCGAGTAATTCCAGGGACACCACCTGGAAGATGTCCCACACACCGTCGACCTTGAGCTTGATCATGCCCACGTCGTGCGAGGGAAACAGTTGGATATCGGAAGCCCCGGCGTAGCAGGCGTGGCGCAGCAGCGCCATCACCAAATCCTGGTAGATCGCGCTCTTCGAGAGGTCCTCGCGATTGGCAAGTGCCTGGTTGTGCTGATCGAGGAGCTTGGCGACGACTTCGGCGGTGGCAGCGAAGTACTTGCGGTAGATGATCTGGATCGTCTCGCTGGAGCCGACCATGAAGGTGCAGCGATGCTGGCGAAACTCGCTGCTCGCCGCATTCATCCGATTGCGATCGGGGATCAGCACGGCGATGCTGCCGCGCCGGCCGTCCTGGGCGAACGCCACCGGTACGAAGCCTTTGAACTCCGACAAACCGATGCCGTTCGCACGCAGGCTTTCGATCGCGATGTTGTCGATCTCGGCCCAGGGGAAATACTCCAGGCCCGCTTCGATCGCGATCGCCTTGGCCACCGCTTCCTGCGACAGGTAACCCCAGTCGCGCATGATGCGGGTGAGCGGATGGCGGAAGGTGCGTTGGCGATGCAAGGTTGCGCGGATCTGGTGCACTGGCATGCCTAAGCGCGCGAGGATGTCGGCGGTCGCGGGCTTGCCGCCGTGCTGCGCGTCGAGTGCTTGGGCGAGCTGTTCGGCAGTGACTGCGCCTTGCTCGAGCAGGATGCGCCCGAGCAGGTGACCCGAGACGCTTTGCCGCTCGAGCGCGCTCTCTAACTGCCGCGGCGTGATCAGCTGCCGTCCGATTAGGAGGTCGCCGAGTTTCTCTAGCGTTGCGGCAGGCGATGACGGCGCGAGCGCGCCAAGCTCCATTGGTGCAGGACGCGCGAAGCTCGATCCGATTTCCGATAGGTGAACATTGGGTCGATCATCCGCGGGGCTCTCGCGTGTTTGTGCGTCGTTACCCGATGTCGATTGCGAAGCGCCGGTACGCACGTCGGGTACCAGTCGCATCGCTCGTTCAACCGATGCGTTCAGGTTCACTTGCGGGTCGAGTACGGGCGCGCCATTGAGGGCGACCGGTTCGACCATGCGTTTGATCGGCGCGACACTGCCGCCAGCGATGCGATGGCGCGCCTTCGCCAACAGCGCGTAGATAACATTGGTCTCGTTGGCAGCCATGCGCTAGACCCCAAGCACCAGCACGTCGGCTTGGAACTGGTCCTTGGTGATCTCAAGGGACCGGATCACAGCCTGATGCGCCTTGAAACGATCGAGGTAGGCGTGGAATCGCTCAAGCGATTCGTAGCGGCCCTTCACTTGTAGGCGGAGGCGCCGTAAGTTGCCCGCGATCGCGACCGGTTCGGCCAACTCGGCCAGGCGCACGCCCTTCGCGTCGAGTTGTCGATTGCCCACCGAGAGCGATTGCACGCTCACCAGATGCGCGCTGCTCGCGGCGCGCAGGTCCACCACAGTGCGCGCGTAGGCGTCCTCGAGTGCAAGCACTGGCGTTTGAGCAGCCGGCGCCCGCGCAAGCTCGCTCAGGATGAAGCGCTCGTTGCCTTCGTTCGTCGCCAGCTCGGTGAGCGCCTGCGCGAGCACGCGAGAGCGCTCCTCGTTGAGCGCGCGCAGCTTCTGAATCGCCGGCACGCTAGCGATCGAGATAGCCAAGCAGACGAGCGTTAGCTGCTTGCAACGCGTAATCGAAATGGATCTCATTGCCTCCCCCTGACAACCCTACCTGCGGCAACCGTCCCGACACCTTGCGCGACCGTGCTGCCTCGAACGACGACCCCGGCATGGTGTTCACCGTGAGCACATCGATTTGATGGGTCTGCGGCGGTTCGATCTGCAAAGTGAGCCGAAGTCGATGCGCCTCGGCGTTGGCCTGGAGCATCACCCAGCCGCCGGGTACATAGATCGCGCGCGCGTTAGCGGCCAGCGCGCGGTGATCCACGCTGCTGCGCTCGACCACGGTGGGTAGATGGCCGACGAACGCGTTAACCGTCGTCTGGCGCGATTGCGAGGCACGCGCCGCGGCCCGCTCGCGCTCGGTCTGCATCATCTGACCCTGTACGAACAGCACGCCGAGCGCGGCAACCGTACCGATCGCGCTGAGCGCCGATGCCCCCGCGATGCCCGACCATAGCCGCTGCACCGGCATGCCGTACCAATCGTCGTAGTCCGGATAGGGTTCTAAGCGATCGGCAAAGCGCTCGACCGCAGCGAGTAGCTCCTCGACCTGGAACAGGAGTACGTTGGATTCGTTCGCGTCGATCGCATGCGTGGCGCAGAACGCATCGACGATCTGCTCGGCTTGCTGCGCGTTCTCGGTGAACTGGATGCCGCCCAGCTCCCCACGCGGCGTGCCGGCCCAGAGAGCGAGAATCTCGTTGTGGCTCTCCCCTGCCGACAGCAAGAAACCCGCGATGAACGGCGCATCCGGCCAACCGCGCTCGACGAGGAGCTGATCGACCAAGAGCGCTGCCGGCACCGCGGCAAAGCCATCGGTCATCGCGATCAGCGGTCGCCCGTAGATCGCGCCATGCGCCGATTGATTGATCACGCGCGCGGGCTGGCCGCACTGCTGGCGAATCAGGCTCTTGGCACGCTTGCCGCTCACGGGTTTCGCCGTGGCGACGCGCAGATCGTCTTCTGAGATGGACAGAATCGGCCACGCACCGTCGGGCAGCTGTTCGATCTCGCGTACCGCGTCCTGCGCAACCTCCCAGAAGCTCGGCGCCTGTTGCTTCTGCTGGATCGCAAGCCACAGGCGCCCGGGCGCGGGCGTGCGCAACAGGCGTCGCACGATGGGGAATTTCATGGATGGCGCTTACAAGGACTCGCCGACGATGACGTTCAGCTCGGGCGCCGGCAGCACGTTGGTGTGCAACAGCAGCACCAGCTCCTTGGCGGTCTTCAGATCGTCGGTGCCCGAGAGCAGTTGTCCGAGGATGCCGGCCTGGCGCACACCGGGCACGCCCACCTGCTGGAAGTTCTGACTGGTGAAGCGGCTGCCACCGACGATGTAGGTCTTGCCCGATTCGAGCAGCAGCTTCATGTGCGAAGAGGTGGTGGGCAGGTCATACCCGGTCAGCTCCAGCCCGTTGCCTGGCTTGAAGGTCTGCTGGTTCACCGCGGTCGAGAGCATCGGGATCACCGTCAACTCGGCGCGGCTGTTGTCCAGAATGTGCGGGCGGAAGGCGAGCGAGACGCCGTCCATCGCGTAGCTGAGCGCCCCGGCGGTGGAGGAGATCGAGGCGTTGCCTGCGATACTGGTGGTCACCGCGCCGAGATACGGGCGCTGCGTGGCGTTGAAGACGATGCCCGGTTGATGGTTGAGCATCCACAGTTGCGGTTCGGCCACCACCTTGACCGCAGTCGCCCCTTCGAGCGCCTTGATGACGCTGCGGATCGAGTTGGTGGTGATGGTCGCGTTCACGACCGCGCGCGGCACAACCGAGGTGGTCGCCAGACCCACTTCGATGGTGCGCGCGCTGTTGCTGAGAATCTTCGACCAGTCGATGCCGTAGGCGAGCTCGTTGCCCAAAGTGATTTCGACCAGCGCCGCCTTCACCTCGATTTGCCGGCCGGCATCACGCGTGAACGTTTCGAGAAACTGGGTGACGCGCTTGAGCGCTGAACCGTCGGCGCGTACCGACAACAGTCCTAGCTCGCGCATCACCGAGAGCTTGGCCTTGTCGCCCGCGATTTGCTTGATCGCCGCGGTGAACGATTCGAGCGCGCTGCCCGCCCCGCCACTCACTTTCATATTGGTGTGGTTTGCGCCGGGTGTGCCGCCCGCGGCACCCAAGCCCGATGCGGGCGCGCCATGCCCAATCGAGCCGACCCCGCCCATATTCGGCGTGGCGCCGCCTTGTCCACCGAGGGCCGGGTTCGAGGACACGCTGTAGCTCATCGCCAGGTCGTCGAACAGATGCTGCGGGATGCGGAAGGTGTAGGTCGCTTCGGGCGCGACATAGATCGCCTTGCGCGCGTGGTTGAACACCGCCGCCGCCCCGACCGCGGACGCGATCTCGCGCACCGCGTGCTCGAAATCGAGATTGACCAGCTCGATGTTCACCGCTTCGGTCTTCAAACCCTTGGCGATCACGACGGTGTAGCCCTTGGGCTTGGCGACGCTCTCGATCGCCGCGCGCACCGACCCGCCCTGGATCGCAATCGAGATCTCCTCGCGCGGCTCGCGATACTCGACCGGACGCGCCTTTACGTAGGGCTTCGGATTGGTCTTGATGATCGGCTCACGACGCGCCTCAGTATCGAAGCGCCGCACCTCTTCGCGCATCGCCTCTTGGACGCTTGGGCGGTTGTCCGGCACGGCGCACCCGGTGCATAGCGCGACCAAGCTCAAAACGAGCGCCGCGTGTTGATCGAACCTCTTCATGTCTTCCTCCCCAACGTCAATTGCACTCGCTTCGAGTCGCTGCGCCTAGCGTGCTTCGCGCTCGGCGCCGGTCTGATAGATCTCGACCACGCCGTTGCCTTCCCAGATCGTCGCGGACAAGCCGTAGGCGGCGAGCACTTCTTCCAAGGTCGCGTTCAGTTCCTCGCGCGTGACGCGGTACGGATGTTCAATGACGAAATCGGCGCGCGTACTCCACTGCATGCGCTTGTCGTGCTTGCGCAGAAACGCGCGCATCGCCGCAGACAGCTGTTGCCCTGCAGCCACGGAGAAACTGTTGTCGGGGGCAGGCGGAGGAGGAATCTGCGTCGCATCTTTAGTCACGCCAAGCGCGACGTTCCACGCATCGAGCTCATCGCCGGTCGGACCAGGTCGTGGCGCTTGCGAGCGATCAGCGTCCTTCGCTTCGACCGAGATCTGAGCGGTCGCCCTTCGCGCCGTCTCCTTCTTCGCCTCCGCACGTGGCACGGATTGCGATGCCGTGGTCCGTGCGGGTGAAGCAGACAGGGTGCGAGGCGGGTTGGTGGTATGCCCTGGTGCATTCCATACCGGGACTTGCGCCCCGCGTACCACCACGCCATTCACCAGTTGCGATGGCATCTGCTTGGTTGCAAACGGCATCTCCTCGGCCGCGCGCACGACGTGAAGATCGATCGCGATCACGCCCATCAATGCCGCAACCTGCCAACAACGCTTGCTACTGCTTGACCAGCTCGATCTCATAGCTCCACATCCCCCATTGCTTGATTAGCGAATCGGCGAAGCCTTCGGCGCGGACGACGACGACATTCGGTTCGTAGAAATGCCCGCTGCGCATCATGAACAGCCCATCGTCGGCGCTCGCGCCCTCGAAGACGGTGTCGAGATCGAGCACCGCCCGCGCGACCGCCAACACGAACGCGTTCGCCTGTTTCGCGCGCTTCTCGGGTACGGCCAGATCGATGCCCAGCTCGATCTCCGCCGGAAGTACGCTCGGAATGCGCTTGCGCAAACTGGCAAGCGGCAGCAACAGGCGATTCTTCTCCGGCAAATAGATCGCCTCGGGCCGCACGCTCCGGTCGTGGCAGCGATTGACGTTCAGCGCTTGCAGCAGGGAGGGGAGCGCTGTGCGCACCAGGCTCGCCACTTGTGATGGATCGGTCGCCGCGCGTTCCTCTTCTTCTTGCGCAGCGCGCTCGGCGCCGGTCGCGGCATAGTCAGCACCTTTGCATGCGCGCAGGATCGCGCGGTCCTCGTCCGTGGTATCGATCGGAATGGCACCGGTCACCAGCGCGGTGAGCAAGCGGATGAAACGGTCACGCGCGGGTGCATCAAGCTGCGCGAACGCCGGCAATCGGCGCACCAATTGCAAGGCGAGCGGCTGATGGATGGCGATGCGTCGATAGTCACCGTCTGCGTCGGGTACGTAAGCGAGCAGCTTGCCCAGGTCATGACAGAGCGAGAGCGTGGCCACCAGCGATCCCGCGCCATGCTGAGTACAGGCGCGTTCCCACGTGTTCAGACTATGGTCGAAGAGCGACACGCCGTGCACGCCGTCGGGATCGGCCGGGATCTCTGGGTGCGCCGCGAGTAGCGCTAAGACCTCGCGCTCGATCGGTGATGCGCCGGCAGGCACGGGTTCGCGCTTGCTCAGGCGCAACAGCGGCATGGCGGCGTTGGGATCGTGCTCGAGCGCCGCTTGATGCATGATGACGCGGCCACCGAACCGATCCGTGACGACGTTCACCCGCGCGGCGGCGCGCCTCTTGAAGAAGCGGCGCGACCAATCGATCAGGCGGCACAGCGCGCCGAGCGCTGCACCCAGTGCAAGAAACGGGAGCACTTCGTGCACGTTGGCCGCGACCGCCGCGGTGTAAAGCTTGAGCGCGCCACGTTCGCTCAGCATCGCGAACGCTTCGGCGCCGAGCGCGTCGGTCGCGAAACGCGCGAGCGATTCATTGCCAAGCGTCGCGTAGCAGGCGAAGAACGTTACCCCGACTAGCCACAGCCACAAGTAGCCGACGCGCAGCCACATCGTGATCGGATTCTGTGGCGTGATCATCGGGCCATTCCGTCCCGTTGCGGCGGCGAGGACTGGGTCACTTGGAGGTAGTTGCCGACGTACGCGAGGCACGCACGCGCGGTGCCCACGCGGATCGAGTCCCCGGTCGCGTCCAGAAAACTGCCCGGCTTGATCGCGGCGAGCGCATCGCGCAGCAATTCGGCACCCCATGCGAGCGGGCGGCACACCGCGACCGGTTTGTCCACGCGATCGGCGATCGCGATGCTGCCGGCCCAGATCGACATGCCGACCACCGCGCTCCAACCGACGAACTCGCCCACACGCATCGCGCTCGTCCCCTCGCTCACGCAGGCGACGTCGCGCTGCCCGCGGTCGTTACTTCGGCGGGTGGCGGCTCGACCACCACCGGATTGACAACGCGTTCCTTGCGCGGCTTGCTGGTCGCGGCGGAGGGCGTATCACTGGACGCCTTCGCTTGCGCTCGCATGTCGCGTACCCGCGCGACGACTGCGGCATCGAAACCTTTGTCCTCCACGCCGTGCGTGACGGCCATGTGCGCGGCGATATCGACCAGCGTGGTGTTGAGCTCCATCAACTGGCGCTCGAGCTCTTGCTTGTCGGTCATGGCATCGGACGTAGCGCGGCGCCAGAGTTTCTGCTCGCATCGGGCATAAATCGCGTCCAGATCGACGATGCGGCTGAATAGGTTGGCGCCGGCCGCGCTGCGCGGCACGAACACGCGCGCGCCCGGGGTCTGGATGAGACGGCGCACGACGTACAAGCGCCGGTCGTTGGTCTGGCGATTGAGGCCGTAGTTGATCTCGGTCAGCGTCGCTTCGCGCCGGTCGTGGTCCGGGACCCCCGAGTTCGCGCCCTCGTTCGGCTCGCTTGCCATCGCGCTCTCCTGTTCGCGCGATAACTGGCGGTGTGCCGGCTAGTGGCGCGCTTCAACCATTTATTCCTGGGGAGTGAAGCGAGGCCAGCGAATTCCGCCGCTGGGTAGAAGCCCCGTCAAGGTTTGACATTGCGAGCCTGCGCGACAACTGGTCGATCAGCCGATCTCGCGATATAACTGGCCTATGAAAAGTACGGGTGTCGTACCTATCGAGTCCGTGAGCGGACAGATCCGCGTAGTCCGCGGGTTGCGTGTCCTCCTCGATGGGGATCTCGCTGCGCTGTGCGACGTCGAGACCCGCGCGCTCGTGCAAGCGGTGAAGCGCAACGCCGAGCGCTTCCCGCCCGATTTCATGTTTCAACTCAGCGCGCAGGAGTGGAAAGACTTGAGATCACAATCCGTGATCTCAAGTTGGGGTGGTCGACGAACGGCTCCCTATGCCTTCACTGAGCACGGCGCGCTCCAACTCGCAAGTGTCCTTCGCTCCGAGCGGGCGGTTGAGATGAGCATCCTTGTCGTGCGCGCATTCGTGCGACTGCGTGAGTTGCTTGCCACGCATAAGGAGCTTGCCGCAAAACTCTCCCGCCTCGAGCGCAAGCTCGATCTTACCGATGAGGCGGTTGCTGAAATCTACGCCCTGATCAAGAAACTGATGGTTCCACCGCCAGAACCACCGAAGCGGCGGATCGGTTTCTAGGTTGCTACAAGATCATTGCTTGTGACCTTGAACCGAGGTTCGGGGCTGTTCGCTGTTGCCGGCTTGCGTGAAGAATCGATTTGCAAGCTGATAGTTCGTTGCGTAACGCGCGTAGTACGCGCGCGCGGCTGGCGTCCCTGCTTGCGATTGTCCGGGTGACCAATAGGCTGCAAACGCCTGCCACGTCCACCCGAACTGCTTCAGGTTGTCCTTCATCACCTGTGCGGCAGTCAGCGCACCGTAGTAGGGATGATGCACATCGCGCAAGTGCGGGCGGCTCTTCTGGAAGTAGCTGTTGATCTGAAACAACCCATGATCGTTGCCAAGCGCCGCTGGCCGGATCGACCATAGATCGATGCCACGATTCTCGGTCAGCAGATAGGCGACCAACAGGCGCGGATCGACCGCAGCATCGTTCGCGGCCGCACAGACGTTGCCGGCGATCCAATTGCGCGTGTCCGGCGCAAGCTTCGGTTGAACACTGGCCAGGGTCGATGCGATGCCAATTACGCAGATGACCGTGCTCGACACGAACTATCCTCCCATGCGTCGAGACTCGACCCGTACGCGCACACCGGCAAGCCGCGCGATCATGGTGAGCCGATTGCCGTTTCGTCCGAGCAGCCGCTTGGTTTCGTCTTCGCGCACCGCGATCGTCCACGGATCTTGCTCTCGCGCTGGTGGCGTGATCGCTACATCGGCTGGGCGAACCGGCGTGATCTGCTCGATCGCGCTCTTCAAGCGTCCCTCCGGACGCGGAGAGCTTGGCTCATGGGCGACCTTGATTGCGGTGAGGCCCGCAAGCTCGGCCAGTGCCCGCACGTTCTCACCACCCTTGCCCAGGAAGGCTCCCAAGTCCGTGTCCGAATCGAGGATCAACAGCCCGAACTCGCCGATGATCTCGGCGCGCGGGAAGATGCCGACGAAGTTACGCACCAACGACCGCAGAAAGATGCTGTGCCGGCGCGTGGCCAGGAAGCGCGGCTCGAGCGCGCGCCACGGTTCGGCGCCATCGTAGTGTTCGCGGCGCGGTTGATACACCGCCACGTAGCGCTCCATCCCCTTGCGCCAGAGGCTCGCCTCTCTCGCGCCGAGCAATGCGTTCGGCAACACCGCGATCTCGCCCTCGAGCGCAGGATGGTCGGACAACTCAACCAAACTATATTGGTCTTTGATCGCGACGCAACGCGCCCGCGTAACCTCCCAACCCAGTTGACCGATCTGATGACGGGCGTAGTCGTCGACCACGCGCCGAAAGGCGTCCGGTGACGGTTGCCATACCGAGGCGAAGCGCTGCTCAGGCCACATAGCACCGACCGGCGCGATCTCCACCGCCTCCACTTTCGGAACACCAGCGGTGAGACTCACCCGCGCCCGCGCATATTGGCCGCGCGCGAGGTAGTAGGCCTCGATCTCGCTCTCCAGTAACCAGATGAGCGTCTCCGCTGGCAGACCGATACGATGGACCGCGTCATCCAACAGCGCGGCGGCCGAGGACATGCGCATCTACTGCGCCCTCTTTGCGCGCTCCCGATCGGCTTTGGCATGCATGGCGTTGGCGATTCGCTCGAGCACCCGATCCAGGCGTCCGGCGTGATGGGCCGCCACCAGCTCGTTGGCCTCGTCGATCTCGAGCGCTGTCACGTACCAGCCGAGCTGCCCGGTCACATGCTCCTGCTGGCGCAACGGCAGATGGGCAAGCCGTGCCCCGACCAGGGGCCCGAGCGAGCCCTTCTGCACCCGTTTCTTGAGCGAATCGATCAGCTCGAGCTGATAGGTTGGGCGCGCGTCGGTGAGATCGAGCTCGCGCTTGAGCGCGGCGAACCGTTCATCGTCGCGCGATTCCTTGCCCTGACCGATCGGCCGCAGGATGGTCTTGATCGCTGCAATGCCCAACGTGTGCGCCGCACCGCATTCGTAATCACCGACCAGCACCCGGTAGAACTGGTCGATCACCACCGGCACCAGCTGGCCGTGTTTGATCTGGACGCGAAGGGTTGCCACGAGAAGATCGCGATCGAGCTCTTTGAGCGGTTTGAACGACAGCGAGCCCAGATTGCGGAGCCGGACCGGATCGGCATCGAGCACTCCGTCCGGAGGTATCGCGATTAATCGATCATCCAGGATCGGATCGTTGCGACGGATGATCGTCTCGATTTCGTAGAGCATCTGATAGACCCGCCGCGGCGTGAGACTGAGCCGTGCCGCGAGCTCGGGGCGCGGTATGTTGGCCAGCACCCCGTCGATGACGACGCGATAGTGCGGATGCGCGTAGACCGCATGTCCGCGGATCGCATCGTCGAAGGCCAGGTCGCTGTAGGCGCGCGTGAGGAAATCCTCGACCAGCTCGTCCACCGCGCCGCCGGGCTCGCGTCCCGATTCGAGTCCACGGTCCCTGGGCTCGAAGAACTTCTGATCGCCGAGCGCGTATTCCTCGTACTTCGTGTCGGCGCTCTGGGCGAACGCGCACGGATCGGTGGTGCCGGCGAACAGCATGCCGTGCAGCTTATCGACGGCAAAGGTGTTGAACTTGGCGCGGCTGGGATGGTTGGGGGAGTACACCTCGCGCGCCTCGCTCCAGGCGACATAGGCGGTGTTCACCACTTCGTCGCGCGGCAGATCGAACTTCGCAGCGAACGCCTTCACCGAGCGCTCGTTCGCCGCGATGAAGTCCTCGAATGACGGCACGGTGGTGCTCACCATCACTTCCTCCCATCAGCGTGGCGATGCACCACGCGTTTCTACGTATCGCGATGTCTCACTCGCGTACCGCCCGAGCATCCGACGTTCGCCAGCGCGCGTTTTGCACCGTGCGATTCACTGCGCGACACCTCGCACGTTCATTGACCAAC
Organism: uncultured beta proteobacterium; assembly: GCA_902825905.1. Taxonomy (GTDB): domain Bacteria; phylum Pseudomonadota; class Gammaproteobacteria; order Burkholderiales; family SG8-39; genus CADEDU01. Next base: position 19,841 of record CADECO010000002.1, on the reverse strand, counting down.
TCTCACTCAACTGAAACAGTTCTCGACGACTTCGAACGGGATGCAGCAGCTCACCGGTCGCCAGTAGATCCAGCCGAATGCGCCATCGGGGCTCGGTCGCATGTCGGTGGGCAGGGGGACTTTTCCCGGCCTTACGCACTGGCTGATCTTCGGATAGGCGAGTTGGAACTTCCCCGCGGTATCCACCGGAAACGGGAAGGTCTGTGTGTCGGTGCGCGCGATGCTGATGCTGCGGTACGCCGCGACCGCGGCGGCGATCACCTGAGTCGGACCGCGGGTGCGCATCTGACGCGGATAGTGCGGACTCCAATTGCCGATGCACGCGTCGCGACCGAGGAGTTGCGCCATCGGCTCGGCCGCTCCGGCAAACTCGGCCAGGCCATTCGCGCCGCAGGTGAAGGCGTTCGAGCGCAGCAGATTCGTCAGCGACACGTCGCGGCAGCCGGTACGCCAATGCAAGGCATCGGCTTCGCTGGCGTAGTAGAGCGACATCGAGGTGCCCTGCCCCGAGCCGCTGTCTCGTTGAAACGAGGTGAGCTTGTTGAGGACGTTGCTCAACGTTCCGCAGGCGCCGCTGCCCCAGTTACCCACCAAACCGTTCGAGGTGTCGCTGTAAGGCACCTTCGCGTAGCTCGACTTGCAGGTCATGCAGCCGGTTTCCCACTGCAAGTACTGCTCGGGGAGCGAGTAGTTACGCGCCTCGAAGGTGTTGTCCATGCCCTCCTGGTTGATCTGGCGGGTATGCCCGGCAAGGCCTGCGCCGGCGGCGAGCGACATCTGCGAGAAATCGAGCCCGACGACCAGCGTTTCGCCGGGACGGCGAACGGTTTCGATGAAGGACACCGGCAGGTAGTGCGCGACATGCCACGCGCACGGCACGCCGTTGCAATAGCAATACCCCAGGATCGCGTAGTTGCTGCACTGGGGCTGCCAGTTGACCCGACCGGCGATCTCTGGCGGGCTCATCGGGCGCAAACTCGCTTGTGCGTGAACGAGGGATGCGGCCGTCATCACGCTGGCGAATACCGCCATGCGGACAAGCCCCATCACCGGTTCGATGCATCGACGCACCACGCCCCGACCTCTCGTGTGAAGAAAATTGTGAAGAAAAAAAGTGAAGGGGCAGGAACGCCACGCAAGGAGGAGGAGCCTGCGTTGATCGATTCGGCTACATCCCTGCCCCTTCGAACATTTATTCCCGTCCGGTGAAACGCGTGAAGAAGTTTCGGCGCCCCGAAACAAAAAAGCCGCCCGGGGAGTTCCGAGCGGCTTTGTGAAGTTTGACGATCAGAGCTACGCGATAACACTCATGCACACATCGCTTGCGGGACATGCCGCGCACGCAACAGATCGTTCATGTCGCCACCGGGATGCTTGGTGATGCAGTACTCCAGGCCCAGTTCATCGAGATACTCGGCGAGGAACGCGCCCCAGGTCTGGCCGGGGTTGTCGGCACACTGCACATCATCATCCAAGCCGATGTCGATATGCCTCACCCCTTGCGCTTGCATGCGTGCGAACCACTCAGGCTCCCAGTGGTTGCAACCCGGTACGCCGATGACGTGTCCCGGATAACCCAGCGCAACGACCGAGAGCAAATCGATGAAGCCCTCGACGACGATGGCACGGGTCGCATCGGTTCCGCGCCAGAACCACGGGTACTGGGTGCTGCCGCGCTGCAAACACTTCTTCTCATCGGTGCGCGGCCGTCGATTCAACCGAAATTCCGCGGCGGTCATGCCAGGGAAGAAGAACACGATCGGGCGCGAGGCGATCCACGGGCATTCGGAACGACTACAGTTCCAAAGGCCTGAGTGCGTGAGCAGATCGCCACCGACGCGCTCGGTGATCAGCCGGGTGGCTGCGCGCCGCGATGAAGGTAGGAAGCCAAGCAAGCGGCGATGCTGTGCCTCGCGCACTACCGCCAGCGGAATGGCACGCTCCTCGCACAGATAGCGCAGATTGCGTTCGTCTTGGCCCGCCAGATCGGCTGCGGCACGAAGACGGTGCAGCGTTTCCACGAGGACAGACTCGTGCTGCCTCGCTTCCTCCAGCAAACGAGGATCGGGCTGACACAGGATCCGCGGCGGTGCGTTCGGTTCGTTCAGCACGGCACGTGCGGCATCCAACGGTGTCGCAAGGCCCCACAACCGCATCGCCGCATCGATGATCGAGCCGCGCGCCCCACAGCGAAAACAGCGAAAACCGGCATCGTCCCGCACCAGTAGGCGTTCGCTGCGAGGATTCACCGCTGCTCGGCACGTGGCGTCCGGACAGCTCGAGAACCGTACGAAGCGGCCGCGGCACTTCGCCGTGACACCCAGCTCGCGTTCCAGGAAGGCGCTAAGTGAAATGCGCTTGGCGCGCTCGAAGACGTCACCGCCAGGGAAGCTCAGGGATCGGCCCATGATTGGACTCCTTCGATGAAATCAGAACCGGAAGTGCGGCCGGTCGAGGAAAAGCGGCGGGTGCGAGCGTCATCGAACGGTGGTGGTGTACGTTCGACTGGTCGGTGGCTATCGGGGTGATGCATTCAGCCTGAAAGACCGAGCGGTGGATCGGCCTGCCATCTGTCGTGCACACCACGGTACCGCCCACGCAGACCGATTCGGTCAAGAGACGCCCGCGTGCTTCAATGTGCTCGCCCTCTGCATACGCGACCGCTCCGCTCACGCGGGTCAACACGACTTGCGGGGCGTCTTCGAAGGTCTCGATGAGCACCGCGGGATCGTCGCCCTCGGCGAGCACGCTGCTCACGGTGCCAGTGATTAGGACTAGGTTCATGATTTCTTCTCCTGTTCTCGGGCAAAAAAAGAGGCAGCCGAAGCTGCCTCGAGTTGGATACGTTGAGGTGATTCGTTCGCGATCGGGCAACCTATTGCTCGTGCAGGCCGACCGGCTCTTCGACTTCGATCCGATCGGGCGAGCGTTGCGGCAGTGCTGCCGCGCGCGCCGTGGCCGCGGCGCTGTTCAACTCGCATTGGATCGTCGGTGATGCTGGAGCCGCCGGCGGGAAGAGCTCGAACTGGATTCCCTTGCGGACATAAGCGGGAACATCGAATCGGGCGTAGTGGGTGCTCGGCGGTACAGCGGCCGAACGGTGTCCCGTGTTGACCGACTGCGTCGCATGCGCGGGCACGGCCGGCCCTGGCGGCGTCGTTGTCGGTTTCATTTCGGTGTGAAACGCCGCCTGGGACATCGGCCCCGATGCCCGATATGCAACGCAAGCGGCTGCGTGAATTCGCTTCATCCGCTCTTTCTCATCGAGTTGCTCGCACCAATGGCGATAACGCAGGCGCAGCCTCACGGCCCGCTTGCGTAACAGCCAAAGCGCGATGCAGCCCAACAGAACGTACGGAAGAAGGAGTTGCGTGAGCGCTGTCATCGAAGTCTCCCGCCAGATAGCGCGACCGGCGCATTGCTGCACCGGATCACGCCGTTCGGCATCTCTACTCGGCGAAGGCGGCGGCTAGCTTTCGCCTAGCCAAGGTCGAGCGGACTTTCGTAAGCGCTTGTTGGCCCTGACGATGAAGCCGACCATCCTGGATCGCCGCGGTGAGCTCGCGCTCCGTATCCTCGAGCTGAGGAATGCTGAAGGTGGCAAGCGCACGCGCAATGATCGAACGGGTGGGGACTTCACCGTGCGGGGCAAGACAAGAACGCACAGCAGGAGGGGTGCGAAAGGTCTGAAGAGTGCGAAGGGTCATGGCTTCCCCCTTCATCGCGCGCGTGGAGGAAGCCGATAGCCCTGGGTCTTCAGCTCGCGGCGGATTTCGTTGCGTACGGAGTACGCGACTTGTCCCTGGCGAGCCAGCGTATCGATGGTTTGGATGAAGTGCGGGGCTTCGCGTGCGTCCACGCCGTAACGCGCGGTGACGACGAAAGCTTTCTGCTCAGCGTAGCTGATCATGTGGCCTCCTTTGGTCTGGTGATGAAAACCCCAGCGCAAAGGAAGCGACCACGCGCCCGCGGTACGGGAGTGGTGCTATCCCGTACCGGGGTGTGAAGGTGCGCGACGGCGAGGATGCCTCCTGCCAGGACGCGCGAACTACGAGCGATTGAGTGCCCGGGCTTCGTTCCCGGTACTTAACGAGGTGTACAGGTCGTCGGACGCCATCCGACCGTTCTCAGCGAATGCAACGCTGAAGGGCAAATGCGCGGAGATGCTAGGCACGCGCGAAGCGGCGCGTCAATCGCGTGGATTTCGTTTCGTGCGTGCGCGGCGGGATCGCGTCGAGCGTCAATGGGGCGCGACGGCCAAGAAGATGTTCTCTTTCAAAGGCGTCGTGGGTCGACCGCGACGCTATCCGTCACTCGATTTGCCGAGTTGGCTACGAGCGCAATCCTGTCGTCGAACGAGCCGTCAGCGGTTTCGCAATTTCGAACGCGCGCTGTCGAGCACTGCCGACACGGACGTCGCGGGTTCGACGTTGGTGATCCTGCAATGCACGCGAATGGTCTTGCCGGCGAGCGGATGATTGGCATCGAGCACGGCGTTCGCCTCGTCGATGTCGATGACGCGATAGACCAGCGGGCCAGTGATGCTCGGGATCTCGTTCTCGCGCTGGTAGGTTGCGCCAATCGCCACGTCCGGGGGCAACGCGTCGCGCCGCTCACTGTAGACCAGTCGCGCGTCGTACTCGCCGTAGGCGTCTTCCGGCGATAACTCGAGTGACACCTCGTCGTCGATGCTCTTTCCGAGCAACGCGGCTTGAAGGCCGGGAAGAAGGGCCTCGTCGCCGCCATGCAGATAGGTAATGCGCTCGCCGAGCGCGAGCGGGCGGCCGCTGACATCGGTGATGTCGCAAAGCAGCGTGACCACTGTGTTCACCGCTACCTGCATGGCGCGTCTGTCTCCAGTCCCGGCGGCCGGTTCAGGCTGACAACAACGTGGCAAGCTCGGACTTGTCATACGAAAAGCTCAGCGCGCTCTGGCGCTCGATTTTTTGCTCGCGGACGAGCTTTCGCAAACTTTGGTTCATCGTCACCATACCGTGCTCGGCCCCTTGTTGCATCTGCGCCTGGAGGTCCGCGGTGCTGTTGGTGCGGATCGCATCGGCGATCGCCGGGCGGTTGTTCTGTAGGATTTCGTAGGCGAGCGCGTAGCGATCGCCGTTACGATGCGGAATCAACTTCTGGCTGATCACGCCGATCAGCTTGTCGGCGAGCATGCCCAAGCGCAGCCGCTGCTCGTCCCCCGAGAACATGTCGACGATGCGCGAGATCGCACCCACCGCGTTGCGCGCGTGCATGGTCGCAAGCACTAGATGACCGCTTTCGGCGGCGCGCAGCATCGCATCCATCGTGGGCTTGTCTACGACCTCGCCGATCATCAGCACATCGACCGCCTGGCCGTCGAGCGCATCCTGGATACCCTGCAGGAAACTGGGCACCGGATCGGGCACGGTGCGCTGCGTGATCATCGACTTGTGCGGGGTGAACACGTACTCGGTGAGGTGCTCGAGCGTGATGACGTTGGCGTAGCGCGTCTCGTTGATCCAGTTGATGAGGCTTGCAAGCGTTGTCGTCTTGCCGCAACCGATCGTACCCGAGACGATCAGCAGGCCACCCGATTGGGGAAGAAGATTGGTGATCGATTGCGGCAGGCCGGTGGCGGCAACCGCAGGGACTTTCATGGGGAGGTTGCGGATGTGGACAGTGAAGTCCGACTGATTCCCCGATGGATCCGCGCACAGGGCCACCTTGCAGCGCAATCGCAATTGCTTCGGATCGAATGGAAACATGAACGCGAGGCTTTGCTTCGACTCGCGAAGCTTGTCGAGCCAGCGATCATCGCCGCTCACCTGCGCGACGAATCGAACCAGCCACTCGCGTTCTACGATCTGCGGGCGACTACCCTTTGCGAGCTCACTGATCGGCAACCAGCCGCGCGGGGTCTTGATTCGAGTTTCGGCGCCAGGGCGCAACGCGATGTCGGTGTACGAATCGCTCTCGATGAGTTCGAGGATCGGTGCGATGAGCGGGTTGCCTGGCATGGCTGGACTCCACAGTGCCAGGGCAGTCTAGCTACGCTCCAATTTGAGATCGTGAAAAGGACGCGTAATGACACGACATTCACTGATGATGTGACCAGTTTCGACAATGCAGCATTGGAGTAAAACGGCGAGAGCGGTTTAGCCCACCGTTAAGGGTTCCTGTCGATGACAGCCGCCCGCTCAACGCACCGTCTCGGACACATTGTTGTGGCCATCGCGGCGTCATCGGCCCCTCGCGCCTTAAGGACCGGTATCAATGGCACTGCTGACCTTGCCAATGCTCCAGGAGGTTGATGTCGTTTGAACGTCTGCTGCCTAATGGCGCCAACTGGCGCACCCGACCGCGAGCTGACGCTCAGCAGATTGCCCCTGGTCAGGATGCCGCGTTTGTACCAGCCGACTGGAAAGCCAGGTCGATCATCCGACCACAGCCACCGGCCGGCCACTCTTCCTTGGTGGCGTGCGGCGAAAGGCTAGACAGTGCCGAGTGCGTCAAGGTGCAATTGACCGCGCAGGCCTTGCCGCAGAACGTTCGGAGCGAATATCGCACTCAATATCCCGAATCACACGGTCGAGATCACGCGCAATCTGCGATTCCCATACACGAATGACTCTCCATCCCTCGGCGCGTAACTGCTGAGTGCGCGTAACATCGCGAGTCATGTTGGCTTCGATCTTGGCAATCCAATACTGAGCGTTGTGCCCACGGACCAGCTTTTCTTTTCGCGCGCTCCAGTTGTTGCCATGCCAGAAGTCGCCATCGACGAAGACCGCAATGCGTGGTCTGGCGAACACGATGTCAGGGCAGCCGGGAAGATCAGCCCTATTTGTTCTGAACCGGTGGCCTCTTCGCCAAATGGCTGCTCGGAGCGTTAGCTCGGGGCTTGTTCCTGCTTTCTTGCTTGCGCCCCGCGCCGCGGCAGACGCGCGAGCGTTCTTGGGTGTGAAACCAGAAAATCTCGGAGGTGGCTTCACTACGCCCGCTGAAAGAGGGCTTGAAAGAGGCCTCCCCTACGCGCTGCCGCCGCAAGAGAGATTGTAGGAACATCGGTGAGTTCCGAGCAGAAATGGACCTCACTCACTTCTACAGGGATGCTCAGGGAGACCTTTGGAATCGCGGTCGCCTCGTACAATCGTAGATCGCGCAGTGCAATCTCGGGATCGAAAGCAACCCGATTGGCCTTTCGCCAATCGCGGCCCAAGGCAATCGTAAGCACATGCAACAGGCGGTTCTTGGCCTCGGTGGTTAGCTCCCGCCGGCCGGCGATCTCGTCCCACAGTGCGGCGATGGATAATCCGCCGCCGCTTTCTTCAAGTAGGAAGGATGCGACCACGGCGCAAACCCCATTGGGAGGTGTGAGCTGCTGAAGGCTGAAGTGGTGTCGGCGAATTCCACCCACTGCTGACTTGACCTCTAAGCGATCAGTACCAGCGGTGAAATCGAAGAGGGCTATCGGATCGCTGTGCCAGGCAAGGGCCGCTTGACGAATCTGAGTAGACCTCGATATCAAGAAGAGTTCGCACCACAGCCCCTGGAGCGACTTCCGAGGCGGTGCCTCAAGCGCACGGAACAATTCGACGAGCCTCAACACAGCCTCAATCAGGGTCTGCTCTGTGGGGACGTCAGGCAGCACGTCGAGCGCACCCGATAGAGAGCGGAGAAAGTACTCGCGGAGCGCTGCGTCGTCGGTCGTGCACTTCAGCACCGCCAATGTTTGGATAACGTCAGGTAACGCGTCTTGCCTTACCCGGCACTGACAGCGTGGTCGAAACGAAAGATTTGAAAACTCGAGCGGCAAGGCCGACGCCCGCTGGGTTGCAGGCTCAGTTGCGATGAGGAGCGCAGGATTGCCTACGGCGTCGCGGCCAATCCGGTACCGCTCTCGCGTACCAACGGGCTGCACGGCATAGCAGTCGTCGGAGCCGACGATGGCCGGGAGTGAACGGAACAGCGTGGCGAGGTCGTGCATCTCTTACGGATCGTCGTGAACTAAGAGCGCTTTGTGACGACCCAGCCTGATGGCGATGATCAGGAAGTCACCGATATGGTTGTTACCCTCTTGCAGGTGAAGGTTGTGCAACTGCACGGTGGTCATCGTTTGATCGAAAAATGCCCGATCGCCCGGATACGAAGCTGCTCCCGCGCTGGACCGACCTTGGAACACTTGCGGAATGAGCCCATTGGTTAGCTGGCGAACGCGAGGGGGCTGTCCCGCATCCATCCGATACACGAGACACCGTGCATCGTTGTCGTTCTCGATCAGCGTCTTGATATTGCAGTTCACGACGCATAACCCCAAGGCGTCATTTTCATGCAGATACGACAACGGAACGAGCACCTGCTCGTAGAGGTCCCGCAGGTACATGACTGCGTAGGAATGGCGCGGATATTCTTCATGCGGTGTGAAATCGAGCCCGTCGAGACGGCTGAGAAGCCTTGCGTTGTGGCGACCGTCCTCCGGTGCGTTTTGGGGACCTTTTGGTGCGAACCATCCGTCGCGATCAAGGCTCGCGCGCATCCAGGGGCTCGCGAGGATGTTTCGTCGCGTGGGAGCGAGCCGTTCGTCCAAGTAGAACATCCGGCGCCACTCCTGGAGTGGCCTTCCGCTGTGCTCGGTGAGCCGAGCCCGCATGTCATCCTCATGCGTCACGTAGGAAACGTAAGCGGTGCGGACTTCTTGGTGTAGGTACACCCTGCAGTAGCCGAGATAATCCCTGTGATAACCGAAGAATCGCGCTCGCTGCTGGATCGTGTCCGCTGTCCACCCGCCCGGAGATCTCGGCATGTACGTCACAGTTAGGCCCTTTACAGTGTAGCCGCGACCGAGCTTTTCCCCGCCGACGAGAATATGTGAGTATCCGTTCTGCCATGGCACCTCGTGTCCATCGACCGAGTTGACGAGTGTGATCGCCGTCTGGTTGATTGCCACTGGAAGTCTCGCAAGGAGCTGATCGAAAGGGGGCAAGTTGTCGAGGGTGCCGGCGAGGTCGGTATGGGCTCGGCGAAACTCCTCGATGAGCTCCGGCCGATCAGGCTCGTTGTGATCGAGGAGGGTCCGATGCCAAATATCCTTGAGCGCGTTTGCCCAGTCGTGATAACGACGATGCGTATCAGTGGCCCGTGACGGGTGCAAGAGCATAGAGCGGTGCGATCTCACCGGTTGGAGCCTGCCAGCCGCGACTCCCGTAAAGAAAACTTGCATCGCACGTACCATACTCTCAGGTGGCTCAACCAGTAGCTGCCCGTCGGGAAAGATGTCCGCCGGAGGAATCGTTTCGACGAGGGGAAGCGGTCCTCGGAAGAACTCTTGGCCACCGGTATAGCCGTCGCCAGGAGATACGAGTTCCGCGAAGTCGGCAGAGAGCGAATCGATCCGCGTAATGAGAAGCGGTGCCTGCGGCGTAGCCGTGTATTGCAAGTACGTGTGAGTCGGCACTGTATCGCGGAGTTCTTCGATCTTCCGGTAGGTCGTGCTGGCTAGCGGGTCATTCGGCCGCGTATTGAGGCTGGCTTGATCGGCCTCGTCATCGAAGATGATGGCTGGGATACCCCGCAGGTCGACGCGTGAGAGCAGCGCGGCCAAATTGGCCAAATGACGGTGGTTCTTCATGACCGTGATGAAGAGCGTTCGCCGGTCGCGCTCGTCGTAGTGTTCGCTGCGCCACTCCTGCACGAGCCCCTCGATCGGTGGCAAGCCGTTCGGGAGGCGCGGATTCGAAACCATGAGCCACGTCCATTCCGGCGCGGCCTCGCGAAGCTGCGTCTCCATGCGATCACGATTCTGGATGACGAGGTTGGTCGTAACTCCCGCAAGGAGGAGGATGATTCGAAAACCGTTGTCGCGGGCAAGAGCGGCGACCGCCGTCATGGAGGCGGTCTTTCCGCTCTGGACATACCCGCATACAAGCCCGATTCGTCGCGGGGCGTTGCTCCTCGGGGAGTTGCATCGTTGCAACACGTGATGTGCTTCGGCGATAACGCGATCAGCGCCTTCCCTTGTAGGCAAGAGGCGGCTATCGAGGAAATACTCGCGAAGCTGCGTGGTCACATCGCCTACGACCGGCTGCCAACGCCCCGGCTCGTCGCCTGGCGGAAGGACCTCGATGTGATCAGCGTCAGCTGCCATGTTTGATCTCCTGGTGCTGCACCGGCCCAGAGAGCGCGGACCGTAGAATCTGGTTAAGGTTGATTCGCAGCGTGCCGGCCTGTCGGACGCCTTGCTCTCGCGCTGTGATCTCGGCGATAGCAAGCGCGGCGGCCAAGCGGGTGAACGGCACGAGCTCATCGCCGTCAGGTGAGACGAACCGCACCATGAAGGGGTGCCCGAGGTTGACCCTGATTTGTATGCGTGTCGTATCGCCAGTCGTTTCGTGTTCGGCAAGCTCATACCAGGAGTCAACTGTTCCATGGGTCAAAAGCTCCATATCGACGATCCATTTCCGGTGCGAGTGCTCAAGATTGAGCCTGACCTGCTCGGTTCGGAGTGACGTGGCGTCGGCAGGCGGCGGGGGAAGCTGCGCGTCTAGGGGCGACTCGTCAGGCGGGGTGTTGAGCTGACGATCAACGATTGGGGGCAGGTGCTGCGTGATGGCGTTCCTGAGGTCACGCGTCGCCTCCCCGATGGCATCCCGGTCAATTGCTGCGCGCGCCCGGTAGTTGGCAGCCTGATCAAGTAAGGGCAGTGGCTCCGAATCGAGCTTGTCCTTGATCCAGGTGAGGATGTCATCCTCCCAATCTTCCCATTGGATGCCGTCCTTCGTGTGACTTACCGCGAAGCCTTCAACCTCCAGCTCACCGATGAGCCGCTGGTAGACGAACTTATTCGGCTTGCCAAAGACTGTTTCGGGCCGGTAACCCTCGCCATAGCTGCCCTGAATGAGCCGACGACGACGAAAGATCGAGAAGCCGGCATTGGTTACGCTCGCCCTTGCGAGAATGGCAGCCCATCCGCGCACGCGGTGTCCATCACCCAGATCGAGATCGAAGTCCTTGCGCCACTCCACCGGTGACCCGTCGGGAGTGGCATGGTGGGGCGCGTGTAAGATCGGCGGCGACTCGTAGCTCAGGCTTTCACCGTTCACGCGAAGTTCAAGTAGCCGGTCGCGCAAAAAAACACGGTATATGCTTCGAAGGTGGTCCTTGATCCTTCCGACCGTCCTTCCTCGCGGGTGAACGTGCAGGTTGGCGAGCGACAACACAGTGTAGTGATCGGAGGCATGGGCGCTGCGCTCGATTGCGTCTAGCCGATCGCGATTGCTCGCGACGATCGTAGGTATGTCGAAGGTGATCTCGCGCTCGACGTTCTCGCCGAGAGCGGTCGTACGAACCGACCACTGCGAGGCAAACCAGCTTGCAGCGGCTTTCATCCCGAGGCCGAACTCCGAGAGGCCTTTCGTGTCCGGGGGCGGCGACGCTGGAAGAAACGCGCGGGCGTAGTCGCGAACGGAGATTCCCGCCGCGTTGTCGCGGATCTCAATGTGATTCTCGTCGATATCAATCTCAACGTTCAGGCGGAAGTTCTGGTCGGCGGCCCGGAGCGCATCCATGTTGGATAGCGCGCTCTGTACAGCGTTGTCGACAAACTCGCTGATCGCGTACCAGGGCTTGTAATTTAGTCGCGCGAACGCGGCGTACATGGCCACTTCGGGCCGAATCGGCACTGTCCGCGGGGTTTCGGTAATCACTTTGCTTTCGCGGTCCATACTCTGCCTGGTCCCCGCCCGGGCCCGGGGTGGTCTCGATGCGCTCCCTCAAGCGCTCGATAGCTCGAAGGAACCTTCCCCGTATGGTGCGCGCGCGCCATGCCATTGCGACGATTTGGTATGAGCGAGAGTGTGCCAGATGCTTCGATGTCATCAAGAAGCTGCCGACGTATCTCCAGCCCGAGAAGTTCACCAAGTGCGCAAGGTACGGCGTTGCCGATCTGCCGATGCGCGGAGCGTCGATCCCCTATGAAGCGGAAATCTTTGGGAAACGTTTGGAGGCGGGCAAGCTCTTCGACCGAGAGCAGCCTACTTCGCCAATGGAACGGGCCAGTAGCGGGACCGGGAATCGCTTGAATAGTCCACGACGGCTGGCACTTCGAAAGCTTCAGCAGGAATGACCAGTAACGCGTGCGCCATCCGAAGAGCGGTCGGCCCCCACCGCGTGGTGTGTGCCAGAGGTAGTTCTTGCCCTCGGGGATGCTCTTAAGAAGCTCGGCCCATTTTCCCGTTGGGTTGAGCTCGGATGGCCACTCGGGCTTGTCGAGGTCACCGATGGCGTCCCAAGCCGAGCGGTACGGCTCCAGCCCGTAATCGTCGCCGTGCGTGGCCGCGGGCGCCTCAAAGGCACGGCCGTCGATGCTTGCGATGATGAACACGCGCTCTCTGATCTGGGGCACGCCGTAGTCAGCGGCGTTTAGGTGCACCACCTGCGCTTTGTAGCTCGTGCCGTTGCGGCGGTTAATAGCATCAATCTCGTCGCGTAGCGGCTGCAGCGCGCTGTTTTGCGAGGTGCCTGCGCTTAGTCCTCGCACGTTTTCGAGAAGGAACACGCGAGGCAGCGCGGCGTCGACGAACTTGAGGTAAGCGAGCAGCGTCGCGGAGCGCGGATCGAGCATGCCGCTCGATCCCCTGGTCGCCCAGTTTGCCGACTTTGAAAACGGCTGGCACGGCGGCCCGCCGCTCACGACGCAGGCCCCACGGCGCTCAACACCAGCATGAGAAAGGACCTGCTCGGGGCTGACTCTGTGAATGTCGCCTGGCTCGACGAGCTTCCATGCGGGCCGATTTGTGCGCAGCGTTTCGCGCGATGCCACATCAATTTCAACGCATGCAGCGATATTGAAGCCAGCGACTTCTAGTCCCAAGTCGAGCCCACCCGCGCCGGTAAATAGGGATATAACAGTCCGGCTGCGTCGCGAAGCCGCTTGATTCTTGCGAGACACCGTGAGTTTGCGCCCTGGCTCAGCCGTAATCTTGCGGCTCATTCATCTCCTCTTCATTTTACTTCGATCGCGAAGGACTCTCGCCAAAAAAACGATCTTCAAGCGGTACTCGCGCGAGCTTTCGAGCCGCAACGTCAACGGTCTCGGGCCCAATCTTGCGAGTAACCGCTCCTGGCCAGGACGGTGAGTCTGGCCCCATGCCACACAGCTGAAAGTCGAGTTTTGCCGCCCCGTCGCGCATGCACCGGGGCGGCCGATCGCCCGATAGGTCAGATCTCTATCTGCTCGGAGATCAAGCTTGAGTCGACGGTGTGCAATACCTCGGCACTTCTCCGGAAAGCTAGTCAGCAGCAGCTTGGCGAGCCCTTCCCTATCCGAGCAAAACTTTTCTTCCCGTCGCGATTGGCAGGAACAACACGTCGTCCGCACCTTCCAAGTGAAGAAAGCCAAGGTGCCGATAGAAGGCCACCGCGTTATCGTCCTTCGCATCGACCAGCAACGCGTAGCATCCGATCTCCGATGCGAGGATGCGCTCGAAGGCATCTATGATCATTGCACCACCAAGGCCAGTGCCACGCGCTCGTTCGTCGACGGCTAACCGCCCCATGCGAACGACGGGGACTGAAGGGTAGCGTGGCAGTTTCTTGCGAAGATCGACCGGAATTCCCGTGAGCGGAACGCTGCCCGCAGAAAGCGTGTAGTAGCCAGCGATCGAGCTGGATGCGACGTCAACGGCGACGAAGCATGTTGCGACGTTTCGCCGTAGATCTTGAGAGACCAGTTCTTTGAAGTATCGGTCGAGCGGCTCTGACCCGCATTTGAATCCCGTGCGGTCGTGCCCGGCTGCCAGCGCGTCGATGCGATACGGCCCACGCACTTACTAGACCACCAGTTTCTGGTGACGCTTGCGGGCTCGTTTGAGCGCCGCCGAAGGAGCTGGCGGATTGATCAAAGCCTTGGCAAAACGAACCTGGTCGGATCGGGACAATCGGAGAATTTCCGCCTGTTCGATCACTCGCATCGCCGTGTCATGTGCTGCAGCGATGACAAAATCGCTCAGCGAGCGGCCCTGCAAATCGGCTGCTCGCTTGAGCACACTTTGAACATCTGGGCTTAGGCGCGCCTCGAGGCGCGCGGTTCTGGTCTGGGGCTCTTTCATGGGCTATACCTCCAAGCTCGATATTGTACGGTAACTTGCCGTACATTGTAATCGGCGACAGATGAAAGGAGGCCAGAAAAGCCTCACGAGAAGTGCGCGATGCCAGGATATTCCCCGGCATCGCACCCCAACGAACAAGAACAACTCGCCACCTACACCGCCTCCGCCACCTCCTTCCAATCCTTGGCCGGCAGCTCAACGAGCCGACCACCCAGCGCCTCGAGCTCAGTCGCCCGATCGTAGTTCTCGACATCCTGCGAGTAGTGCGTCACCGCGTTCACCAAACCGAACCCGGTCAAGTCGCCGGTTTCGATCAGCGATCGCAGCACGCCGCGCCGCTCCTCGTTGCTCAACGGCCAGCGCTGCGCGAGGACCTCGATCGATTTCACCGGATCGCCGATCAGCTTGATCGCCTTGGTTCGCCTGAACTTGTCGGCTATCAGCTTGAATGTCGCCTCCGACACTGCGGCCTCGACCACATCGCGCACTTTGAGGAACAGCGCTTTGTCTTCGGCCTCGACCGTATCGTCCTTGTAGATCACCCCCGAGTCGTCGACGGACACCGCGCGCCCCAGGTGCGTTTTGCGAAGCGCGGTATCGGGCGCGATCAGGCCGTTCTTGCAGATCAGCCGAAACAGCAGCGGTTGCACTGAGAGCGTGCCGCATCCGACTTCGGAATTGGTGACCACTACACCCGCCTGCGCGATATCGCCCGGCGCAAGCTCCGCTTCGACGCGCGGCGTGACGACCTTCAGATACATGCGCGTCTCGGTGAGCTCGACCGATTCGAAGCGTGCATCGGGCAAACGCTGCAGGATCGGCAGGATGTGCTCGGCCAGGTCGACGTGGTCGAGCCGGCGGTACCGGTCGGACAGGATTGCGCGCACTCGACCATCGAGCATGCGCACCATCAGCCGCTCGTCTTCGCCCGAGCCAAGCCAAGTGTTCACGTTGCTGTCGAGCAGCGTTGGCTGCTCAGCGCGCATGCGCTCGAAGTACTGGAACGGGATCTTGAGCTTGTCAGCCAACTGGCGCCGTGCAAGCTCGGTGACTGCGTAATGGTTGTGCGCGCCGGGCTCGGTAATCGCCAAACGACAATCACCTTGTGGCTCGGTACGATGGACCAGATGGCGAGTGGGAACGAGAAGGTCCAGTTTGCTGGCGAGTTGGCGTTCGAGCTCCGTGGCCAGGTCAACTAATGAACGACCGCTTTTCATGAAGGGCTCCAAAACGAAAAGCGAAGACCGGCCCCAAGCGGGAAACCGGTCCCCGCTTGGGGTTGTGTGGAACGCGAACGGGCGTGTTGCGTGCCGTCGCGCGGGGGAAAGGCGTCAGGTCACTTCGGCACTTAGCCGATCATCAAGACCGCGCACTCATGCAAACAGATGACCCTCGAACTCGCCCGGGGAGTTGGGAACCACGTCAGCTGGCTTCGTCGCGCCGGGTGCTGATGCGATATCAGTTGCTGCAGATCTCGCATCGCTCGGGGTGTTCGTGGCGCGTGCTTGGTCGAGCATCGCGTTTAGGTCCGTTTCCGGATCGCGCACGACTTCGGCGTTTCCCATGTCCTTGATGCGAGGGCCGTTGGTGAAGTCCTCCAGCTCATCGGCCGATGGCATGCCGAGCAGTAGCTCCGGGCAGTAGCGCTTGCCCCAGAAGCTGGCCGCGCGGTAGCTGAACATGACATCGGGCATGGTCTTCCACTTCGAGCCGGACTTCGTGTCCCAGCCCTCGGCGCGCACCATCTTCCAGGTGACGCGCGGGCCGGTGAGCTTTTCCGATGAGCCGATTTCGCGGGTCCAGGCATGACAGCCCTGATCGTCGCCCTCGCCTTCGAGTACGAAGCGCAGCGGTTCATATCGCCCGCACGAGTTGATCTTGGCGATGACGAACTGCGCGTCCCAGCCGGGCTTGCCGTTCACCACCGCTAGATGCTGCATGACCATCAGCGGGGACATCTTCACGCGCTCGGCCAACTCGATGGCGATGACGCAGTTCTCGAGCTTGCCGCGAAACGCATCGGGGACAAGGGTGGATTTGGCTAGGAGCGCGCCGACGCGCTGCGCGTTCGCGAACGCTTCCATGTTGATGAAAATCGAATAGCTGGTTGCCTGAATCGGCAGGTCTTTGGGGTCCATAGGGATCTCTGAATCTGAATGGGTTGAAGGGCTAGAGGGCGAACTCCGCGCGAGCGCTGGCCCAGCGCGGTAGGGATACGGGCTCGATCACGCCGTCAGGTTGATAGCCGGGCCAGCGATCGGCCTCGAGACAACGGGCGTAGCGCTCCACTGCGTGACGGAAGCGCCGGTGGCCCGTATCGAGCAGGTCGGCATCAGGCTCGTAGAGACAGATCTCGAAGGTCTTGTCTTCTATGACGAAAAGCACCGGGCGTGGCGTTGCGCCGAACACTTGCTGAACGCCCTCGCAATACATCGCGAGGGACAAGTCGTAGTCGAGATCGGCGATGCGCTTCTCGAAGTGATACCGATCGGCGCGCTGGGTGGACTTGAGCTCGACCAGGATGTGCGCCGGGGCGAATAACAACCGATCCGGGCGCGCTTTCAATCGAACACCGGTTTGCGGATCGGTCCAATAGAGCGACAACTCGGCTTTGCCGGGGAGATCGAGCAAGGTCGTTGCACGCTGATGGCGGGCGATCCCTGCACGCAGGCGTTCGACGAGATCGGCCTCTTCGCGGCGAATCAGCGTCTTGCCCTGATGCTCAGCGCAGAACGCGGTCCACTGCTCCTTGCCGGCCTTGGTGCGGCGATCCACTGCAGGGACGATCGCGAATTCGGACGAAAAACGCTCGGGCTCAAGTAGCGCAGCATGCAGCACCGTGCCGGTGAGCATGGCGGGCGTCTCGTCCCTACCCTCGTCCAGGTAGTGACGACAATGGGCCGGGCTAGTCAGGATCTGTTTGAGCGCCGAGCTTGAGACGGCGCTGCGGTCGGCGTGATAGGCCGATGCGGGTTGGCCCTCGATACAGCGCGGGCCGAGATCGGGGTCTGGCGTGTGCATGAAACCTCCAGGTGCGAGGCCGCCCACGCTATGTGCGCAGGGCGGGCAGCCCCGCGCGATGCGAAGCGAACTAGATGTAGGCGGGCTGGCGGTGATCGGGTGCGGGCGCCCGCGCGCTCGGTGAATCGACGCGCGTCGGTACGTTTGCACGAATCTCGCTCGGCGCGGCCTTCGGGGCGAGCTTCACCTCGTGCAGATCCAGCGCGACGATCTCGGTGGCCTTGGCCCTGCCATCGCGCTGATCGAACTCGCGCGTGCGCAGGTTGCCCTCGATGTGCACCTTCATGCCTTTGGTGAAGTGCTTGGCGATCTCGGCGCGCCAGCCGTACGCAGCGACGTGATGCCACTCGGTGCGATCGACTTGCTCGCCGTTGCGAGAACGGAATTGCAGGTTGGTGGCGATATCGAAGACGGCGAAGGGTTCCTGGTTCGGTTCGTTGAACACCTTCGGGTCGGCGCCAAGGTTGCCGCGAATGCGGACTTCATTGGTATCCATCGAGGATCTCCATTGATTGTGAGTTGGTGCGGTCGCGACGACCGCGACTTGGCTGTGTGTGCACGCGATGTGCGTTGATTCGATGCGAATCGGTGCGTTGATTAGCGATGCAGCCGTCGGTTGCGAGCGCGACGAGCAGTGAGCGATGGTCGCCGGCGCCGCGCACAGGAAGTGCGAACGCGCGATCAGACGGGGCTATTGCGGGTGTACAGGTCGTCGGTGTCCAGGCCGACAGTCTTCGACTAGTGGTCGAGGGACAAGATCCGGGAAATTCTCGACGCGCGCCATTCACTCCGTCAAGCAGCTGGACGAGTTCGGATTCAAGCGGACTGCTTCGACCTCCCGCAACGCCGCGAAAACGGATGCGTGAACTTCACGATCAGGGAATAAATGGGCATCGATTACGACATCACTTTGCCGGCGTTGCGCGATCGATGCTGATTATTTTCGTCGGTATCGACGACGCCACGCGTTGCATCGGCATGTGCCGGTCGATTAAACGATGCGCCATGCCTCGACCCTCCGGAGCTCCCTAGATGCCAAGCACGACCATCCTTCGACTTCCCGACGTGAGGACCCGCACCGGCCTCTCGCGGAGCACGATCTATCAGCGCATTGCCGAGGGGCATTTTCCGAAGCCGATTTCCATCGGATTGCGCGCGGTCGGATGGTTGGAGTCCGAGATCGAGGAATGGTTGAAGCTTCGGATCGAGAAAAGCCGCCAGCCAACAATCGCCGTTGCGACGTCAGGACGCTGTGTGGCAGACAGACACGCAGGCCCTATGAAAAGGATCGCGCAAACTGTTCCGCCGCAGGCCGGGATGGGCGGCAAGCGAACCACGCAGAGTTGAGTCGATTCGAGACGGTCCATCTAGAGCGTGTTGGCTGGGATGAGCAACCTTCTACGAAGTAAACGTCACGCCTCCTGACTAACCGGTAGTGTTCAGGTTCGCCGTGGTCTTGCGCGGCTCGTGCCGATTCGCGTCGCCTTGATGAGGACGCGAGACGCGTTGTTTGGGGCCGCCGGATTCAACCGGTTATCGCCGCGACACTCGACCACGCCGACCGGATACGAAGCTGAACGGCGCTTCGTACGCTTCTTCCGCCTGGGACGATGTCGCGGAGGCGCGTGGGCGTACGCTTGCCGACGAGGAGCACGAACGCTGGATGCGCGAGTATCCCGCCACGCTTTTATCGTCAGTCCAGTCCTCGTTGATGTTCTCGACCGCTTTCTAGCCCGGCGTCATCAGTTCGGCGATCGACTCGTGCATCTATTCGTTCGCCCCTCAATGATTTAGAGCGTTGCCGAACGACCGGGGACCTACGTTCGACGAATCCTCTTCCTTGATCGCCATCGACAACCGAGCAAATCCGCGTGGCTCCTTGTGCGTGAGGATCAAGTCGATCGCGCACTCGATCTAACAAGGCGTGGATTCAGCTGGTACTGGATGAGTGAGATCGAGGAAGCAAACTTGAGTGTTATTCCGTCGCTCCAATGATCCCCGTGCACGCACACGAACATTCGAGAAACTGAGCGAAATCCATATGGGGACCAGTATGGGGACCAAAACGCCTTTTGCCTTGCGATCAAATGTGGATGTTTATGTATCTTATTGATTTTAAAGTGGGCCGTGTTGGACTCGAACCAACGACCAAGGGATTATGAGTCCCCTGCTCTAACCGACTGAGCTAACGGCCCGGGGCGCACGCGCAGCGTAGCGCGCCGAGTTTAGCGTATCGACTCGAGTCGACCCTCGCTTTGACAGCGGGAAACGTGGGCGATATTGTCAAGCGGCCCTCGTGAGTTGAATCAACATATCGGCCTGCCCTGTCATGCGTGTCACCCGCGTCGTCGCGACACCTCTCAACGTTCCGGTGCGGATCGATGTGCTCGGGCTCGATCGCAGCACGGCGCTTTCGGTGTGCATCGTCGAAGTCGAAACCGATACGGGCCTGCGCGGCCACGGTTTCACCGCGATCACCGAGGAGGAAGTCGTTGCTGCCGCGATCAACGAGATTGCCTCACCCGCACTGCTCGGCGCCGATCCGCTCGACCACGAACGCGTCTGGGACCAGCTCTACTGGCTGCTCGCCCCGCGCGGCCAGACCGGTTATGCCCTGCACGCGATCGCTGCGATCGATGTCGCGCTGTGGGACATCAAAGGCAAGCATCTGGGCATGCCGGTGTGGCGGCTGCTCGGCGGTGCGCGATCGCAGGTGCCGGTGTATGCCACGTTCGG
>CADECO010000001.1:60308-62279 GCA_902825905.1 uncultured beta proteobacterium | reverse complement strand
GAACACCAGCGCTTGCGCGATCGAGAGTTTGAAGTCGGTTTTCAGTTCCGAGTCACGAGGTGCGTCCGCAGAACGCCCCACCCCATCACGACATCGAGGAATCTAGCATGCACGGTACCGGTCACTTCGCCTTCGTCACGCGCCCTGTCCGACGCGTTGTAGTCGGGTTGGTTGTGCTGAGCGGCGCGCTCGGCGCGTCGAGCGCATTGGCGCAGGACCCTTGCGCGCAGTGGGTCTCAAAGAAGGGCTACGCCCACGACTACGCCGAGTTTCGAACCGGCTTTCGCCCGCCCGCGATCGACAAATGGACCAACAACGTGCATCGCGACGAGCTCGATGTCGACGACGCCATTCTGTTGAAGAGCCTGCCCGGCCATCTGGCGCTAATCGACGAAGTCGAGCGCGACGCGGCGGGCAAGATCACTGCGCTCAAGGTGAGCGAGTACAACTATCGCGCCAAGTCGAACGAGCCGTGGCAGGACGAGCGCTGCAAGGTGAGCACCAATTTCGGCAAGGCCACCACCCGCAAGATCACCATGAGCGAGGTGAGCGGGCAATGGCGTGCGCCCAAGGCGCGGCGGTACTAGGGATGTCTGAACAAGGGGGCTCGCCCAGGGCTCGCCCCCTCGTAGCTCCCTGAAAATTTGAGACCCCCGCATCACCGTGATAGGTCATGCGGAGGTCCTAGGGAGTTTCCGCGCACCCGCATTGCCCGACGGTATGATTGCGCGCCCCAACAATCGTCGAGGATCCCATGGCGCGCGGTTCGCTGTTTTCGCGGTTCACGTTGTTCGCCTTGCTCTGCCTGCCCGGCTTCGCGCTAGCACAGGTTTACCCCGCCAAGTCGATCAAATGGATCGTGCCGTTTCCGCCGGGTGGGCCCACCGACTCGTTCTCGCGTCCGCTCGCGCAAAAGCTTGGTGAGCTGCTTGGCCAGTCGGTCGTGGTCGAGAACGTGCCCGGCGCCGGTGCCTCGATCGGCATGGATCGCATCGCAAAATCGGCGCCCGATGGCTACACGATTGGGCTTGCAACCACCGGCACGCATGCGATCAACCCGCACCTGTACGGCGCGAAGATCCCGTACAACGCGTTGAAGGACTTCACGCCGCTCACGCTCGCGGTCTCCTATATCAACGTGCTGGTGGTGAATCCGAGCCTGCCGGTGCAGAACGTGTCCGAGCTGGTGGACTACGCGAGAAAGAATCCGGGTAAGGCGAACTTCGGGTCGGCAGGAAATGGCGCCTCCAATCACCTCTCGGGCGAGCTGCTCAAATCGCTCACCAAGGTGGCGATGCAGCACATCCCCTACAAAGGCAGCGCCCCGGCACTCACCGACCTGATCGCAGGCAACCTGATGTTCATGTTCGACATCCCGGTCACCTGCGTGCCGCAGGTTCGCGCCGGCAAGATCAAGGCGCTCGCAGTCACCAGCGCGAAACGCAGTCCGTGGCTGCCGGAGGTGCCGACCATGGCCGAGGCCGGGCTGTCCGGTTACAGCGAAGCGGGCAGCGATCTGTGGTTCGGCATCGTCGCGCCCGCAGGCTTGCCCAAACCGGTCGTCGACAGACTCAATAGTGCGCTGATCGAAGCCTTGCGTTCGCCGGAGATGCGCCAGCGGATTCGCGGCCAGATGTTCGATCCGTGGACGAGCACGCCGCAGGAGTTCGCCGCGGTGATCAAGAGCGACTATGACAAGTGGGGCAAGATCGTGCGCGGCTCGGGTGCGCGCGTCGATTGATTGGACGACCGCTCGCTCGACTGATCGCATGCAATCGCCCGCGCCCGGCACCGCGATCCCCGACAGTCGCGGCCTGAATCTGTTCGCAGCCGATCCGGGTTACGCGACGCTGCTGCGGCTGTATCTGCCTGCGCCGTTGCATGCGCACCTAGTCCCGTATCTGCACAGGTTAGGCGCGCTCGCCGGTGGCGAACTGGACGAGGCCGCGCTCACCGCCGACAAGCATCCAC
>CADECO010000001.1:52974-60208 GCA_902825905.1 uncultured beta proteobacterium | reverse complement strand
GCGCTCGCCGGTGGCGAACTGGACGAGGCCGCGCTCACCGCCGACAAGCATCCACCGGTGCTCCACCAGCGCACGCGCGCGGGTCTGGACGAGCAGCGCATCGACAAGCATCCGGCGTATCGGCGGCTCGAGGAAGTTGCATTCGGCGAATTCGGACTGGCTGCGATGTCGCATCGCGACGGCGTGCTCGGCTGGACCGGCAGGCTCCCGCCGCTGGCCAAGTACGCGCTGACTTACCTGTACGTGCAGGCGGAATTCGGTGTGTGCTGTCCGCTGTCGATGACCGATTCGCTCGCGCGCACCCTGTCGAAGTACGGTGATCCCGAGTTGGTTGCGCGCTATCTGCCTGGGCTCACCGAACAGGATCTCGACGCGCTCACGCAGGGCGCGATGTTCATGACCGAGCAAGGGGCCGGATCGGACGTCGGGGCCACATCAACGCGTGCCGAGCCGGCCTCCGACATCGCCGGCATCGGCGCTGCCGGCGCCTGGAGGCTCTACGGTGAGAAGTGGTTCTGCTCGAACGCCGACGCCGGCGTGGCGCTGGTGCTCGCGCGGCCCCATGGCACGGGTGAGACCAAATCGGGCACCGAAGGCGGCACCAGGTCGCTCGCGTTGTTTCTGCTGCCGCACCGCCTGCCCGACGGCTCCGTGAATCGCTACCGGATTGTGCGGCTGAAGGAAAAGCTCGGCACTCGCGACATGGCGAGCGGCGAGATCTCCCTGGAAGGCGCTGTCGCGTATCTGGTGGGCGATCTGGGGCGCGGCTTCGTGCAGATGGCCGACATGATCAACATGTCGCGCCTGTCGAATGGCATGCGTGCCGCCGGAATGATGCGTCGCGCACTCACCGAGAGCCTGTTCATCGCGCGCCGCCGCGCCGCGTTCGGCTCGACGCTGATCGACATGCCGCTGATGCGGCGTCAACTGCTCAAGCTGATGCTCCCCGCCGAGGCGGCACGCTCGGTCATGCTCTACACCGCGAGCGAACTGGCCCGCGCCGATGCGGGTGACGAAGACGCTCGCCGTCGAGTACGGGCGCTTACCCCGCTGCTCAAGTTCCGCGCATGCCGTGACGCACGCCGCGTCACCGGTGACGCAATGGAGGTGCGTGGCGGCTGCGGCTACATCGAGGAATTCTCCGATGCGCGACTGGTGCGCGACAGCCATCTGGGTTCGATCTGGGAAGGCACCTCGAACATAGTCGCTACCGACGTGATGCGCGCGATTCGCCGCGAGCAGGCGCTCGAAGCGCTGGTTCCCGCGCTCGACGCGCTGTGCGGCGCCGTCCCGCATGCGCGGCTGCGGTCGCTGTTGATCGACACGGTAGCGCGCGCGGTTGCATTCGCACGCACGACGGCTCAGGCGAACGATGCGACCCACGCACGCCAGGCCGCCACCGGTTTGTACTACGCGTGTGCCGCGGCGATTCTCGCCAGCGAGGGTGCGCGGCTCGCAGTTCAAGGCGATGCGCGTCGGATGCTGATCGCCGCTTTGGTGTGCCGGCACCGACTCACGCCACGCGATCCGCTCGTCGCGACCGACGGGGCATTCGAGTCTGCGTGCGCCGAATACTTGCTGCATGAAGGTCCGGTCGATCGATCAATCGTCGACGCAGTGCTCGATCGCGCTGTGTGAACGTCGCGAACCCTGACTCGAACCCAGCCGAAGCGGCGCTGGAAGATCCAGCCGTTGCGTACCGTCACCGGGCTCTGCTATGGTAACTATCAGGTTACGATATGCACCCACTCGACGCGTTGGGCAATCCGGTTCGCCGCGCCATCCTGCAGGAACTGCGCAGACGGCCGCTTTCGGTCGCCGAGATCGCCGATCGGTTCCCGGTGAGCCGCCCGGCGATCTCGCGCCACCTGGCTACGCTGGCCGAGGCCGGATTGGTCGAGTTGCGTGAATCAGGCACGCGCAACCTCTATGCGGTACGGCTCGCGGGGTTTGCGACGGTACGCGAATTCCTCGACGAATTCTGGGACGCGGCGCTGCAACGACTCGAACGACTGGCACGCAAACAATGATCGACAAGTCAGTCCTGCTGCCGCTTGACCCTGATGCGGCGTTCACGCTGTTCACGAGCCGCATCGGCGAATGGTGGCCCGCCGATCGGCGCCACCTGAAAGATCCCGACAGCCAGTTGCACCTGCTGCCGACCGGCCGGTTCTATGAGCGCGCGAGCGACGGTACCGAGCTCGATCTGGGTAGGGTGATCGCCTGGGAAGCGCCGCACCGGCTGCTGCTCGCGTTCTACGTCGGGACCGATATGGCCCACCCGACCGAGGTAGAGGTCCGCTTCACGCCGGAAGGTGGCGGAACCCGAGTGGGCATTCGGCACAATCCGACCGATCGCAGCGCCGAGTTGTGGCATCAGCGCGCACCCGCCTACGAGCGCTCGTGGCAGATCGTGCTTGCGGCGCTGAAGGCGGCGGCTACTGAACGAGCATGAGCCAGACGTGAATCACTCCTAACTGAGAACAAACGGGGCGTGCCGATCTGCGACCGGCGGCCACCACCGATCCTGCAACGCGTAACAAAGGGGTTACTAACATGAAGCGCTTTGCCTGCTCCACTGCGATTCGCGCCACACCCGAGAAAATCTGGGCGCTCCTGACCGATGGGGCGAACTACCCGAGTTGGAACACGACGGTCAGCAAGCTGGACGGACGCATCGCACTTGGCGAGAAGATCACCGTGCACGCCAAGATCAGCCCGGGCCGTGCGTTTCCGGTGAAGGTTGCGGAGCTCGTTCCCAATCAGCGCATGGTGTGGTCGGGAGGCATGCCATTGGGTCTGTTCAAGGGCGAGCGCACCTTCACGCTCACTCCGCAGGGCAACGGTGCGGTCGGCTTTGCGATGGAGGAAGTGTTCAGCGGCCTGTTGTCACCGCTGATCGAGCGCTCGATCCCCGACCTGCAGCCGGCGTTCGAGGAATTCGCCGCTGCGCTGAAAAAACGCGCAGAGCAATCGAACTGATCTGATTTGCCGCCGGCAGCACGGCGCCCAGCCACCAACAAGGAGAACAACGATGGCGAACAACCCGGGAACACGCGACAAACCCTGGACGCTCAATACGCCAAGTGGCCAGTCGGCGTACACCGCCTACAAGGATGAGGCCGCGGACCCGCCAGCGCTGATCGTGCAGGTCGGCAAGACCGAACTCCGCTACCACCTGCGCTGCCTCGACGATCTGCACGCGATGCTCAAGAACCATGGCGACTGGATGCTGTTGGGGAGTGCCGACGAGCAGAAGCCTGCCGCCGAAGATACGGTCGAGGCGTGGGCGCGCTCGCCGAAGAATCCGGTCAAGGGGTGGTATGGCCTGAAAAAAGGGCTGCGCGGGCGCTTCGCCAACTATGTGCCGCCCCTCCTGGAACTGCTAGGGCGCGCCGAGGTCGAGCACAACGCCAAGAACAATCGAATGCGCGCGAAGTAATTCTGCGAGCGATTCAGACCGCTGCACCGCCCGCCCGTGCACGACGCAGCGCCTGGGTCTGCGCCGGATCGAGCTGGCCGGTCGCATCGACGACCACGCCGTAGTCGTGCCTGGCCTTCGCCACGGATAGCAAGCCATCCGCCACCTCCTCGGCGACGCGTGCCGGGTCACGCCTGAGTGGATCGCCGTATCCCGCACCGCCGGGCAAGTCGAGTACCAGCCTCTCACCCGCCGGTATCGTGTAGACACTCTTTCCGCTGAAGACTTCGCCGCTCGCCAAGCGGGCCGCCCCCAGCGCTCCTTCCGCACCACCGTTGCGGCCACGCGCCGGGTTCGCGCGCCGATCGAACGTGCCAGCCGAAATGGTGAACGGCACCGGCTCCTGATTGATGATCTCGACCGTGGGCGCCAGGCCGCCGCGATACTCCCCTGCGCCCGCGCTGTTTGCGCGAAGCTCGCGCCGCGTGAACAGCAACGGACACGCCGCTTCGGTGATCTCGACCGGTATCGAACCCACGCCGCTCGGAAAAGCGACCGACGACAAGCCATCCTTGCCCGGCCGCCCGCCGACACCGCCCACCGCCACGCTCATCGCGGAGAACCGTGTAGCGCTCGCGCGGTGCTTCGCGTCCATGAGCGAGGTTTCGTGGCCGCTCACCAAAGGCATGACCCAGATGCTGCCCGCGCCTTCAGCCGGGACGCGTCCTTGCATCGGTTGTGCGAGCGCACCGAACACCGCCTCGGGCAGCATCTGACCGATCACGTGACGCGCGGTCACCGGTGCCGGCCGCGGCGGATTGACGATGGTGTCTTCGGGCGCCATTACCTTCACGACGTCGAGCGAACCGGCGTTGTTCGGCACATCGGGGGCGATCGCGCATTTCACGCCGAATACCGTGTAGGCATCGGTGTAGCACTTCGGCGAGTTGATGCCGAAGCGCGCGGTGGGCGAGCTGCCGGCATAGTCGACCGTGAGGCCAGACGCGTCGATCGTGACCGCCAGTTCGAGCTGCACCGGCTCGTCGTAGCCGTCGAGCGGCATCGAACTCGTGTAGCGGCCATGCGGTAGCTTCGCGATCGCATCGATCATCCCCTGGCGTGAGGTCTCGATGATGTATTCACCGAGCGGGTCGATCGAATCGATGCCGAACTCGTGCATCATGCCGGTCAGCCGTTTCACGCCGGCCTCGTTCGAGGCGCACAGCGACAGCAGATCGCCGCGCACCTGCAGCGGATCGCGCACGTTGGCGGCGATGATCGCGAACAGCTGCTCGTTGGGCTTGCCGGCGGTAAACAGCGGCAGATGCGGAACCATCAGCCCTTCCTCGTAGACCGAGCGCGCTTCGGCGGTGAAGCCGCGTCCGCCGATATCGATGACGTGACAGGTCGCCGCGAAAAATCCCACCAGCCTGTTGCGATGGAATGCCGGCGTCACCACGACGAAATCGAACAGATGCCCGGTGCCCATCCACGGATCGTTGGTGATGTAGACGTCGCCCGATTGCATTGCGGCGATCGGATAGCGCTCGAGAAAATGCGTCACCGCGACCGCCATCGTGTTGACGTGGCCCGGCGTGCCGGTCACCGCTTGCTCCAGCATCCGCCCGCGCGGGTCGTACACCCCGGCCGACAGATCACCCCCCTCCCGCGTGATCGCGCCGAACGCGGTTTTCAGCAGCACCTGCGCTCCCTCTTCCACCACCGCGATCAGGCGGTTCCACATGATCTGACGCGCGAGTTGGTTCTTCATCGTGTTCGCATTCATGCGCGAAGCTCCATCGCGAGATAGCCACTCGCATTGACGCTGAGGCTGAAGTGCGCCGGCACATAGGTCGTGGTCTGCGCTTCAGCGATCAGCGCCGGTCCGTCGATGCGCGCCCCCGGGGCAAGCGCATCGCGTTCAAACACCGGCACATCGATCCAGATGCCATCGGTCGCGTCGAACACGCGCCGGCGCACACCGCTCGCTGGTCGCTCGGCGTGGGCAATGTCTGCGATTCTCGCCGGCGCGGGAACCTGCGTCGACACGGTTACCGTCCAGGTAAGGAACTCGACCGACAGGCCAGGGATCGACAGTCCGTACTGCACACGATAGCGTTCCTCGAAGGTTGCACGCAGCGTCGGGATGTCAGCCTCAGTCAGTGCTCGCGCCGGCAGAGGAATCGACAGCTCGTGGCCCTGACCGAGATAGCGCACGTCGACCGCGCGCGATTCCTGCATCGGCGCGCCGCTCGCACCCGGCGTGACGATTCCACGCGCCTCCTCGGTCATCCGCGCGAGCAACGCATTGATCGCGGCCAGATCCATACGCGCATCGACCGCATACGCGCTGCGTGCGAGCTCGTAGCTCACCGGCGCCTGCAGGAAGCCGATCGCCGAGCCGACGCTCGCGCCGACCGGGATGACCACGCGCGTCATGCCGAGCTTCTCGGCCAACCGCGCCGCGTGCAGCGGGGCACCGCCGCCGAACGCCACCATCACGCAATCGGCGAGCGACTTGCCGCGCTCGATCGCATGTACGCGCGCCGCGTTGGCCATGTTCTCTTCGACCATTTCGCTGATGCCCGCCGCCGCCCATTGCGCGTCGAGCCCCAGCGGAGCGCCGAGATCACGCTCGATCGCAGCGAGCGCGCCTTGCGCATCGAGCGTCATGCGCCCGCCGGCGAAACCCTGGGGTGCGATCCGCCCGAGCGCGACGTTGGCGTCGGTGACGGTCGGATGCACGCCGCCGCGCGCGTAGCACACCGGCCCGGGTTCGGCGCCGGCACTGTCGGGCCCCACCGCAATGCGCTTGAGCCGGTCGACGCGCGCGATCGAACCACCGCCCGCGCCGATCTCCACCATCTCGGTCACCGGAATGCGAACCGGCAGGCCGCTGCCCTTGAGGTTGCGGTACATGCGCGCGATCTCGAAGCGGCGCGAATGCTCCGGCTCGCCGTCGGTGAGAAAGCAGATCTTCGCCGTGGTGCCGCCCATGTCGAACGACAGCACATCGCGATATCCGCACTCCTTGGCGATGCGACCTGCGAGGATCGCGCCGCCCGCCGGCCCCGATTCGACCAGTCGAATCGGAAAGCGCAGGGCGGTATCGAGCGTGGTGAGTCCGCCGCCGGAAGTCACGAGGTACAGCGGCGCGCGCATGCCAAACCCATGCATGCGCTCGGACAGACGACTGAGGTAGCTCGCCATCAACGGCCGCACGTAGGCGTTGGCGACGGTCGTGGAGAAGCGCTCGTATTCGCGGATCTCGGGGCTGACTTCCGAAGACAACGAGACCGGCACATCCGGCAGGTACTGCGCCAGCGCCTCGGCCAGCCTGCGCTCGTGCGCCGGGTTTGCGTAGCTGTGCAGCAGGCCGATCGCGATGCTCTCGACACCGGCTTCGCGCAGAGCACTCGCCAGCGCCTCGACGCCGCTCAGATCGATCGGCACTACCACGTCGCCCCTGGCGTTGCTGCGCTCCTTGACTGTGAAACGCAGCCGGCGCGCCACCAGCGGCCGGGGCATCTCCAGATAGATGTCGTAGTGTTCGTAGCGCTTCTCGTACCCGGTCTCGAGCACGTCGCGAAATCCATCGGTGGTGATGAACGCGGTGCGCGCGCCCTTGCGCTCGATCAACGCGTTCGTGGCGAGCGTAGTGCCGTGGATCAGCACGTCGACCTGCGCCGGCTCGAGTTGCGCGTCGCGCAGGGCTTCCAGCGCGCCAGCGAGCATGCCCTCCTCGGGCGCACGCGGTGTGGTCAGAACTTTGGTGGTGAAGCGCCGACCGTCGTGGTCGAGCACGATGTCGGT
>CADECO010000001.1:49505-52874 GCA_902825905.1 uncultured beta proteobacterium | reverse complement strand
TGCAGGAACGTGCGTGGGCGTTCCTGCCGAGACGGCTACGCCATGAAGCCGAGGTTCTTGACCTGGAAGTTGTTCAGGTTCGGGAAGATCGCCGGCAGGTCGGCCGCTGCCACGCCGAACCACTGCGCCAGCGTCGCACCGTATTGGTCGATCGAGGTGGTCGGGATCCAGCGTCCGCCGGTGTCGGTGTCGTCCGGACCGCCGAGCGCGAGGGTCGGGAACGTCCCGTACGTTTGCGCGCCCTTGACTGCACCGCCCGTGATGATCATGTGGCTGCCCCAGGCGTGGTCGGTGCCGCTGCCCGTCGGACGCAAGGTGCGACCGAAGTCGGATAGCGTGAACGCAGTGACCATGTTGCCCGCGCCGATCGCCTGCATTGCCGTGTCGAACGCACGCAGTGCATTGCCCAGCTCAGCGAAGCGCTGACCCTGGCCCGCCACTTCGTTCTCGTGCGTGTCGTAACCCCCCATCGACGTGAAGAAGATCTGCCGCTTCGCGCCGGTCTGCACACGCCCTTCGATCACCTTGGCCACGCGCCGCAGCTGATTGGCCAGACCGGTGTTGAGGTTGCCGAACGCCTGATCGGACAGAGTGTTCGCAGCGGTGGCGACCGCCGCCAGGGCCTGACTGCCCTGGATGCCGGCCTTGAACTGATCGGCCGCCGACTTGGTGAGCTTGTTGGTCCCGCCGCCGCCCATCGTCCACAGGTTCTGCATGGCCGTGAACTTCGCCTGGTCAGCGGCGTTGTTCTGCGCCACGCCCTGCAACCCGAAGTTGCCGTTCGAGGGGATGTTCATCGGTGCGCCGGCGCCGCCCATGAGGAACACGTCGTTGCCGGTCACGTTGAGCGCCGGGGCCAGACCGCCGCCATTCAACGCTGCCACCCGGTCGGCCACCAGACCGCCCCAACCCTGCTTCGCATCGGCGTTGTAGACGGCCGACTGCGCCTGATTCTGCTGATCGTCGTGCGAGAACAGATTGATCGGACGCAGGTTGCGCATCTGCTGATACTGCGCGCGAGTGAGCGGCTGGGCGATGGTGCCAGCGTTCATGAGCACCGCCATGCGCTGCGCGTCGAACACGGCTTGCAGCGGTTGCAGATTCGGATTCAGCCCGAACCGCACCTGCCCGCCCACCGAGAGCGGCACAAGCTGCCCCTGCGCAATCGCGATGTTGGGGCGCGCCGCCTGGTACTGCGCGTACTCGGCGTTCTGTGCCGGGATCAGCAAGTTGTTGCCGTCGTTCCCGCCATACAGGAACACGCACACCAGCGCCTTGTAGTCGTTAGCGGCCTGGGCGTGCGCACTCATCATGCCCAGCCCGGGCAGCGTGTTGGCCAGCGTCAGCGCGCCGCAGCCGGCGAGAAAGTCGCGACGGGAGATCGAATGTGAATGACTCATGATCGTTCCTAGGTTCGGTCGTGGTTTCTTGAGGTGGATGCGGGAGTTACTTGTTGACCTGCGACTGGGCCGAGGTCGCCACCAGATAGACCGCTGTGCGCACCCGCTGCGCGGCGTTGTTCGCCGCCACGGCATTCACGGCCTGAACGATCGCTGCCTTCTCCTGCGCCGAAAGCTGGTTGTTGCCGACGAGTACGGTGACGCGGTCGACCAGCCCGGCTGGATTGGCCGCCAGCGTGTTGAGGGTCGCGGAGTTGGTGCGCGTGCCAGTGGAGCCGGTCACGCTGGTGACGGGCGCGACTACCTCGTTGCTGGTGACCAGCAGGTTGTGAACGAAATTGGCGCGCGCAAGGGTGGTGCTGGTTTGCACGATCTTGAACTGCGGACCGAGGATGCCGGCGCCGGGCGCCTGATAGTCAGGCGGGTAGTAGTTGAACACCGTCGGTGAATCGAACGGCGGCTGCGCCATGTTGGTGGCATGCGTGATCGGGTACACGCCGTCGGTAGCGCCGCCGAGTGCGCGCAGGAGCGAGGAGATCATCAACACCGGTTCCTGCAGCTTGCCGTAGTTGTCATCGGCCTTGCTGTCGCCGCGTGCCTCCGGATCGAGCAGGATCGCGCGCAGCACCGCCTTCAAGTCGCCACGCACACCCGCGCCGTTGTTGTTGAACGCCGTGGTGACGCGTCCGACGTAGGCCGGTGTCGGGTTGGACGTGACCAGCATCTGGATCAGCTGCTTGCCGACGTACGGGCCGACGTTGGCGTGGTTGAACACGTTGTTGACCGCGTCGTCCACGTCCTTCTCCGGCGTCTGGCCAGCGGCCAGCTTGGTTCCCCCCAGCAGCGTCTTCTCGCCGGTGTCGTGCTGCGCGGCGAACGCGATCATCTTGCCTTCGTAGTACTCCGGGTTACCGAAACGCGCGGTCTGACCGGGGCGCGTCGGATAAGTCCAACCGGTGAATACGCGAGCGAATTCCTCGATCACCGCCTGGTCGTAGGTGGGAATCGGCTTGCCCTGCGCGTCGAGCTGCGGTGTGCCGTCGGCGTTGAGCATGACTTCACCGATCGAGAACAGCTGCAGCAATTCACGCGCGTAGTTCTCGTTTGGCTCCAGGCCGCGCGCCGGATCGGCCTTGGCGTTGTTCGCCATGTCGAGGTACGTGCCCATGGTGGGCGAGAGCGTCGCCTCCATAAGGATGTCGCGATAGTTGCCGAACGCGTTCACCATCAGCATCTGCTGGAAGTTGCGCATCGCGTGCGTGGTCGGCACATCGCCCATGCCGGTGACGACGATCTGCGACAACGCCCAGGCCACACGCTGACGGAGCTGGTCGCCGCCGCTCACGGCGTTCTGGAAGAACTGGCGCTGCAACGGAAACGCGGTGAGGTTGTCGCGGTTGCAGTTCGGCGGAGGATTGGTGTTGCAAACCGTGCGAAGGGTCGGCTGCAGCGGCTGATAGCCCATGCCGGGCTTGCCGAACTCTTCTTCCATCATGAGCCGCGCGCCCTTTTGCATCACTTCGGTCACCGCGGCATCGGTCGGCCCGAATGCGGCTTGCATCAGATACCGACGTGCATCGCCCTCGGTCGTGGGGCCTGCAGGCACCTGCGCGACTGGCGTGGCCGGAATCGTCATCACCGGCTGCGTGGGCGAAGTGTTGTTGTTCGAGCTGCTGGCCGTCGATGCCCCGGAGGAACCACCGGAATCGCCGCCGGAATCACTGTCGAGGAAACATCCGCCCAGCGCGAGACTGATCGACAGGGCAAGCGTGCTCGTCGCGCGCCGCGTGAACTGCGTCGGCGCGAACGTCGTGAGCGAATGGTTGACCGAGAGATTGCGCGTCATGAGAAAGCTACCTCCGAACGAGATTTCGTTGGTCGAAGACGTCACTGCATCGCGTTGATGCAATGCGCTTTCGACTGCTCGGCTGTGGCTTCTCGGTAACCGCGCTTGGGCGCAGGTACCCTT
>CADECO010000001.1:39354-49405 GCA_902825905.1 uncultured beta proteobacterium | reverse complement strand
GTGGACCTGGCGCCGTTGTGGTCGACGTAGCGCCTAGCCTCTTTTGCGTCGCGCCGGCTCGAACCCAGCGCGATCGGTTTGCTTCAGTCACTTCTGCATTTGAAGCTTTGTGACGATTCCATCGCGTCGATGACACCGTCGCAACGGAGCGAAACTTATTGCACGCCCCATGACCCGTCAATCGCGTTTCCGCGAACCACCGACGAGCGGGGCGCGTGAAGCCGATGTGCGGGGAACCATCCGACGAACGCGCTGTCGTGCGCGCGACACGCGATCAGCGCAGGCCATCCTTGCCGGCGATGTCCTTCGCCTTGAGTCCGCCGAGCCGCGCATGCAGGCGCCCGCGCGTGGCAAATGCGAACACGATGACGATCTCATCGGGAGCAGGCGCATCACCGAAGCTGAGCGATACCGTGTCGTAGTGCGAGCGCACGTACAGCGCATCTTTGTGCGCGAGCGGGATATCGATCTCGGTGCCTGGTCCGCCGCGTTTTCCGGTCGATGGCACCCAGGCTTTGCCACCGCCGATCGCATCGCGCACCGGATCGGCGAACACGCTGGTGAGAAGCATGTTGCCGTGCTCGTACTCGCCGGCGGTGCCCACCAAGCAGCCTTTGCCGTAGCTTTCCAGCCGCGCACCCGACGCGAGCGCGACGATGCGCCGTCCGAATTCGCGCCCGAGATGCACCGAGCGCTTCACGACCGGATCGAGGTTGCGGCTGAACTTTCCCGCAAACGGGTTCTGTACCGCGCAGGCCACCGCGAACTTGCGCACCGGCTCACCATCAGCGGGCTGACCGGTCTCATTGGCCAGCGTCTCTTCACACTGGGCGTACCACTTGCGGATATGGAAACCGTGAAAGTTGGATCGCTTCATGCAGGCACCAGAGTGTGAAAACCGATCAGTGGTCGATGGCATTGCGCAGCCGCGCGATTATGGTCGGGGGCTGAATCACGAGCAAGTTGACAGGGCAGCCGCCCAATGTCGTGCTCGTCGCTTCGAGGGGTGTAGCGATCACGATCGACGCTGGGCACGCTGTACAGGTCAGGTTAACCCGCTGTCGCATGCAAACAGTCACGCTCCGGACAGTTTCTCGCCGGCGAGTCGTATAGCAAAATGGCGGGCCCCGCGGCTGTTCCGGCGCGACCCTCAGGCTGAGGCCACCTCGTTCGGTCCACGTTCGCTCCGAGTTCACCCCGATTCGCTCTCACCCTTCGCATCAACGATGCGAGCCCTCCGCGGGAGCATGCAACACCGCATCCATCCATGAGCCTTGCGATCTCCACCGAGCCCAAAGACGCCGACAGCGACGCGCCGATGCGCGGATTGGTCCACGCGCGACGCGAGCGTCTCGATGCCATCGCAATGCGCGGCGCACTGCTCTATCACTCGCAGCCGCATCGCTATCGCCGGCGCGTCGTGCTGCTGGCGATGTTGGGTTATCTGGTCGTTGCCGCGGCGCCGCTTGCACTCATCGCCCTGTTCACGGCGGTAGCCTGGCTGACGGTGGTCGAGCCCTCGATCAAGGAGGCGGTGCTCGAGCACAAGCTGTGGATCGCCGCGGTGCCGTTGCTATGGATTCTGATCCGCTGGTTCTGGATCCGGATTTCGATGCCGGCCGGTCGCCAACTCACGCGCAAGGAGTGTCCGGCGCTGTTCGCCGACATCGACGCGGTGCGCCGGCACCTCGGCACGCGCGAGTTCGACGCGGTCGTGCTGGTGGAAGGCTGTGCCGCGTACATCGTGCAGACCCCACCGATCGGACTGATCGGTCGGCATCGGGCCACGCTCGTGCTGGGGCTTGAACTGCTCCTGTCGCAGACCCGCCATGAGGCGTGCGCCCAACTCACCCACGACACCAGCCACCTGGCTCGCGAGCAGGGCCGGTTCACGCGCTGGGCTTATCGGCTGCGTGACACCTGGCGCCAGTACATGCACGCCCTGGGCGACAGCCGCGGCCTGACTGCACGCGTGCTGCGCAGGTTCTTCGACTGGTACGCACCGTTCTTCGGTGCCTATACGTTCGCGCTGGCACGCGAGTGTGAGCTGTTCGCCGATCGCGTCGCCGCGCGCGTGACCAACACGCTGGCTACATCCGCGGCGCTGATCAACGCGGCGACGATCCGGCGCGCCCTGCACGAGCAGTTCTGGAAGGGCGTATTCCGCCGTGCCGAGACCGAAGTGACCCCGCCTGATGACGTCTACAGCGAGCTGGCTGCGTTCATCGAATCGCGACGCCGCATGCCGCTGTTTCGGGTCGAGCAGATGCGCATGACGCTCGAGCCGGGCAGCGAGCTGTTCGATGATCATCCGGGGGTAAAAGAGCGTCTGACGGCACTCGCCGCGAATCCGACACTCATGCCGGTCGGGACGACCAGTGCCGCCAGCGCCTGGCTGGGCCCGATCTACGCCGAGGTGCTGCGCGAGGCGAGTGCGGAATGGCAACGCCGTGCGCAGACCGGCTGGAGCGAGCGCCATCGCAACGCGCTGCGCGCCAGCGCCAGCTCGACCCTGGAGCCTTGATCATCGAACGTCGCGCGCGCATCGGTCGGGCGCTCACGGGTCGGGCGCTAGGTCTCGCAGCAATGCTGGTGATCGCCGGTTGCGCGAGCATGAGTGAAGAGCAATGCCGCGGCGCCAACTGGGAGGAAGTCGGCTTCCAGGACGGGCTGCGCGGCCGCTCGCCCCAACGCCTGGCCGCCTATCGCGAAGACTGCGGCAAGATCGGCGTCAAACCCGACGAAGGCCGCTGGCGCATCGGCCACCTGCGCGCGATCCCGATCTACTGCGCGCCCGACAACGCGATCCGCGCAGGCGTCGAGGGCTGGGCCTACGAAGGGATCTGTCCGCCGGAAGTCGAGGCGGGGTTTCTCAACCGCTATCGGGCGGGCCGCGCGGTCTACGACGCCCGCCAGCAGGTGTCGCGCATCGATGCCGACATCCGATCGGTCGATAGCGAGTTGCGGCGCGCCGACGTATCGGCGCAGCGGCGACGCGAACTCGATTACCGCCGCCTGCACCTCATCTCGCAGCAGAACCAGATGCGCATGCACCTGATGATGCTGGAGATGCAGTTGCGCTAGCGAACCTCTAAGTAACCGTCAGCAGCGCTCGATCCGGCACGGAATCGCGCGCGAGTCGGGCGAACCGGACATCGGATCGTACGGACCGGCGTAGCTGAGCGCCGCATTCACGTTGACATCGAGCGCGCCGAACTGCGGCGCCGGCGCGTCGGGGCGCCACCAGCCCATGCCCGTGACCAGCAATCCGACCGGGGTGCGCTCGTTCACGTCGACCTTGAGCCGACAGCGTCCCGGTCCGCCGCGCGTCTCCATCCAGATCCATTCGCCGCTCTGCAGCCCGAGCGAGGTCGCGGTGTGCGGATGCAACCGCGCCAGTGGATCGGGCGACATCTTCTTCGCCCATGCCTGCTCGCGAAAACGCGAGTGGTGATACGCCTTCTCGCGTGCGCCGGTTTGCAGCAGCAACGGAAACGCCGGATCGGCCTGTGCAGTACGCGCAAGGGGCACGTAGTCGGGCAACGGATCCAGACCATGCTGTGCGCAGCGCTCGGAATACAGCTCGATCTTGCCGGTGGGCGTGTTGAAGCGCTGGTTGGCGAAATCGCCCATCGCGTAATCGAACGTGGCGTAGCCGGTCTGCGCAAGCGCGTCGATGGTGGGCCCTGAATCGCCGAGCAGGTACTCGTTGAGTTCGCGCTGGGTTCGCCATGGCAGCACGTCGTGCGTGAGGGCGCCGCGTTGTGCCAGACGATCGATCAGCCCGCGCGCGATCGCCAGATCGCAGCGTGCCTCGCCTTGCGGGGCGATCACCGGCGCGGTGTACACCACCGTCGGCCCCTGCTGTTGCACGGTGACCTCTTCCTCCTCCAGACCGGTTGTCTTCGGCAGAACGATGTCGGCCAGCGCCGCGGTCGGTGTCATGGTGTGCGTGGCCACGGCGAGAAAATCGAGCGACCGCAACGCCGCCATCGTGCGCGCGGAATCCGGATACGTGACGGCGATGTTCACGCCGCTCACGTACAACGCACGCACCGGATAGGGCTGGCCGCGCAGGATCGCCTCGATTACCGTCGGGTTGTGGCACGCGGTCTGCCAGCCCTGCGGCCCGGCCCACAGCGGAAACTGCGCTGCGCCGAGCGTCTGCTGTTCGACTTCGGGCGGCAGCCGCAACGACGGCTCGTGCAGCAGATCGAGATAGCTTTTCATGCCACGCGGGCGCTTCGCACGCCGGTTACCGCCACGCCGGTCGACATTTCCCGAGATCGCAACCAGCGCATGGAACGCGCGGAACGTCTGCACGCCGTTCGACATCGCATCGATGCCGTGGCCGCTGACGAACGTCGCCGGCCCTTCGGCGTAATGCATCGCCGCAGCCTCGATCTCAGCCGCACTCACACCGGACAGCTCGGCAGCACGCGCGGGCGAATAGCGTGCGGCCCGGTCGGCTAACGCCTCGATACCGTGACACCACTCGCGCACGAATGCGGCGTCGTAGCGCTGCCGGGCAATGAGCAGATGGATCATCGCCAGCGCGATCGCGGCATCGGTGCCCGGGCGCGGGCGCAGCCATAGATCAGCGAGATCGCTCGCCGGCGTGCGGAACGGATCGACCACCACGATTCGCGCGCCGCGGGCCTTCGCTTTCTTGATGCGCGCCCATTGGATCGGATTGGCTGCGTGCGGATTGGCACCGACGATCAACACGGATGCGGCGTAGTCGATCTCTTCGCCGCCAGTGATGTTCAGGCCGGTGATCATGTCGCTCACGCCGCGACAGCCGCCGCACAGATCCTGGTTGATCATCCAGTTGGGCGAACCGATCGAACGCATCAGCAGCGCCACGATCGCGCCGCGGCTGAAGAACGCGCCGCTTACCGCCCCAGCGATCGCCAGCGGGCCGTGCTCGGCACGTGCGCGGGCCATGCCCTCGGCCATGGCATCGAGCGCCACGTCCCATGAGATTCGTTCGAACTGGCCGCTGCCGCGCGGCCCTATGCGGCGCATCGGATGCACGATACGCCCCGTGCCATAGGTCGACTCGGGCAAGCCGCGCATGC
The DNA here is from genome assembly GCA_902825905.1 of uncultured beta proteobacterium. Lineage (GTDB taxonomy): Bacteria > Pseudomonadota > Gammaproteobacteria > Burkholderiales > SG8-39 > CADEDU01. Next base: position 44,324 of record CADECO010000001.1, on the reverse strand, counting down.
CCTTCACGCAGAACGCGCCCTGTGAAGTCGGATGCGCGGCGTTGGGCAAGACCTCAGTTACGCGCGCGTCGCGAACCGTAGCCAGCGCCCCGCACAGCGTGCTGCATTCCCAGCAGGTGGTGGGAACGATGGTTGATGACGGTGCGCTCATCGAAGGCTCCCGCGCGGAAAGGTCCGCGTCACATTTCACCGCAAATGCACGATTGCCGCCATCAGCGCAAAATCGCAGCCACTCAACGAACGAGGCGACAAGGCATGCATGATCTGGTCATTCGCGGCGCGACGATCTTCGACGGATTGGGCAGCGCGCCGCAGGCGGGAGACATCGCGGTACAAGGCGGTCGGATCGCGGCGATCGGCAAGGTGACGGACACCGCGCGCGAAACGATCGACGCGGGTGGGCTGGCACTCGCGCCGGGCATCGTCGATCTGCACACCCACTACGACGCGCAGATCACCTGGGACGCCACGCTGTCCCCCTCGCCATCGCTTGGCGTGACCACCGTGGTCATGGGCAATTGTGGTTTCGGGATTGCGCCATGCGCGCCGACGATGCGCGATCTGACGCTCAGGAATCTGTCGGTCGTCGAAGGCATGGAACTGGCGGCGCTCGAAGCGGGCACACGCTGGGAGTTCGAATCGTTTCCCGAATTCATGGCGATGGTGCGTCGCCAGCGGCCGTATCTGAACGTCGCCGTGTTCGCGCAGCACTCGACGATCCGCGGTGCCGTGCTGGGGCCCGACGCCGCCAAACGTGCCGAGGTCACGCCCGCCGAGCTCGATGCGATGAAGGCCGCCGTGCACGAGGCCCTGCAGGCCGGGGCGATCGGCTTCGCTTCGTCGTTCTCGCCGAACCACTCGGGCTGGGGCGGCCTGCCGATGCCATCGACGCTGGCCACCGACGAAGAGCTGCACGCGCTGATCGGCGTGCTGGGCGAGCACAAGCGCGGGGTGTTCATGCTGGCCACCGGCACGCGCGCGACGCCGCAGTACATGGAAGGGCTGGTGGAGAAGACCGGCCGTCCTGGTTTCATCTCCACCGTGCGCACGATGTACAACCAGGCCGAACCCGATCTCGCCAAGACCTATTACGACTATTGCGCCCAGGCGATCGACCGCGGCCACGAGCTCTACATCCAGTCGACCTGCCAGCCGCTGTCGTTCCTGTTCGATCTGCGCGATCCGTACGCGCTCTACAGTCACAGCGCGTTCGATCGAGTGCGCAATGTCGATGAGAACGCGCGTGCGGCGATCTATCGTGACCCGGCCTTCCGCGAGTCGTTTCGCGCAAATCTCGCCAACCCGCGCACCGGGATCATCTTCACCGGCAACTGGCACATCATCGAAGTCAGCACCGTGGGCGACGCAGGGCTGGCCGCGCATGAAGGGCAGAGCATCGCCGCGATCGCGCAGGCGCAGGGCAAGGATCCGGTCGACGTGTTCTTCGATCTCGCGCTCGCCGACGATCTGCAGACCACTTACGTCGGCAAGTTCTACAACAACGACGATCGCGGCGTGGCGCCGCTGATATCGCATCGCGCCGGCGTGATTTCACTGTCGGATGCGGGTGCGCACTTGAAGTTCCTGTGCGATGCCGGCTTCGGCTTGCATCTGCTGGGCCACTGGGTGCGTGACCAGAAAGTGTTCACGCTGGCCGAAGGCATCCGCCGCCTGACCAGCGATCCGGCGCGCAAGTACCGCATTCCCGATCGCGGCGAATTGCGCATCGGCTGCTGGGCCGACATGCTGCTGTTCGATCCGGCCACGGTCGGTATCTCCAAGGTCGAGCGTGTGGCCGATCTGCCCGGCGGCGGTGCGCGCTTGATCCGCCGACCGCGTGGCGTGCACGGCGTGTGGGTCAACGGCACGCGCGTGTTCGACGGATCGAACTACGCGCCGCTCGGTGCCGGTCCCGGCCAGTTGATCGATCGATTTCTGCAGTAGCACTGTTCAATGGAGAGTTAAGTGAGACAGATGAAGTTCGTGCTGACGATGGTGCTGGCAGGGTGCACTGCCGTATCGTGGCAGGCGCTGGCGCAAGGCAGCACTGCGTATCCGAACAAGCCGATTCGCATGGTGGTTGCGTTCCCGCCGGGCGGACCGACCGATCTGGTCGGGCGCGTCATCGCCATGAAGGTGGCCGAGCAACTCGGCCAGCAGGTGGTGGTCGAGAATCGCGCCGGCGGCGGCGGCAACATCGGCAGCGAGTTCGTCGCCAAGGCCCAGCCCGACGGCTACACGATTCTCTACAACACCTCGGGCGTAACGATCGCACCGGCGATCTACACCAAGCTCGGCTACGACGTGTTGAAGGATTTCGCGCCGGTGGCGCTGGTAGCCACGGTGCCGCTGATCCTGGTGGTGAACGCCAACGTGCCGGCGAAAACCGTGGGCGATTTCGTGGCCTACGCTAAAGCGCAGAAGGGCAAGCTCAACTACGCCTCATCGGGGACCGGCGTGGTCACGCATCTTGCTGGGGCAGCGTTCGTCAAGGAGATGGGCATCGACGCGACACACATCCCCTACAAGGGCAGCGCGCCGGCGATCGCCGACGTGGTGAGCGGTCAGGCGCAGTTCATGATCGACACGATCAACACGCCGCTGCCGTTCGTTCGCGAAGGTCGTCTGCGCGCGCTCGCCGTGGCCATGCCCAAGCGCTCGACGCTGATGCCCGAGGTGCCGACTTTCAACGAAACGGTGATGCCGAACTTCGAGATGAGCGCATGGCAGGGGGTGCTGGTACCGACCGGGACGCCGCAGCCGGTGATCGACCGGCTCAACGCGGAGTTCAACAAGGCGGTTGCAAGTACCGAGGTGCGGGCCAAGCTGGCCGCACAAGGTGCCGAGCCGCTGGGCAGCACGACCGCCGAATACGCCAGCTACCTCCGCGGCGAGATCCAGCGATTCGCACGGATCGCCAAGGATGCCAACGCGCGGCTGGAATGACGCGCGCCGACTACCGATCCTTGTGCGTCGCTGGCCCGATCGTGCAGCGGTCGATGGCGATTGAGTGGATCGGCCGGCAGCGCTGCGAATCGCTTGGCCCGGCGATCGTTCAGGGGTATCTAGCCCGCATGCGACGGGTGGGCGGACGGCGTCAAGGTACGCCCGGCAAGATCCTGGAGTTCGTGTTGATGACGCAATTGGCGGGCGCGGCGCTCCTCTTCGGTCGTAGGCCGGAAGCCGAAACGCGCGAAGGTTTCGGCAACGTTGGTTTTGACCGAAGGAACGTACTTGAATCGTGGATCGAGCAAGTTCATCGTGCTGCCTCCGTGGCGATGTGCAATCGATGCCTGCGCATCGATGCTATGTCACCAGCATCGCACTGCCGGTTCAGCACAGGGGTCAATTTTGTATAGCGCTGATGCCCTATTGCTTCGTGCCGGGTCGGCATCTGCGCTGCGGCGTCAACGCGCTCGACTTCGGTCACAGTCGCAACGAATCGACAACATTCGCAGCAGCTACGCGCACGGCCTGGCGCATGCCGCACCGCCGCGATCCAACACCGGGTTCGACGCATGAAACCGATCCAACCATTTCTGTTCGATGCGGTGTTCGACGTCAACACCGACCTGTCGATCAAGGACGCGCGCGTGCCCGGCGTCAACGCGGTGGTGATCGACGATTTCCTGAAGCATCCGGATCAGGCGCGAGCGATCGCCGGTGCGGCACCGGCGACGAACTGGAAACACGTGCAAGGCGGACGCAACTTCGTCGACTACTACGACTGCCGGCTGCGCTTTCCGGTGTGGTTTCCGAATCGCATGATCGACGTCGCGCACCAGGCCATCGAACACCTGACCGGCATGCGTACGCGGCCGCAGGACCCGCAGGTGGACGTCAACTGGTTCATGCAGATCAAGCCGAAACGGGCCTCCTACGCGGTGCCACATCACGATGTCGTGACGCCGAACAGCCGGTCTTTCACCTGCATCGTTTACCTCAACAGCGCGGCGGAGTGCTCCGGCGGAACGTCCTTCTTTCGCTTCAAGCCGACCGGTCAGTTGCAGCGTGACGCGCAGTTCGATGCGCTCTCACAACAGCATCCGGTGATCGTCGAGACCGGTCAGGACTACTGGATGGAACGCGCCGACACCTGGTGGGAACGCATCGGCGTGATCGATATGGTCCCCGGACGGCTGTTGATTTTTCCGTCGGAGTTCTTCCACGCTGCCGATCACCCGATCGACTCGTTCTACGAATTTCCGCGTTTGACGCTCGCGTTCTGGATGGTGAACCCCTGACGCGCCGGGAGCGGCGCGGCTGGAATAGCCTACGATCGCCAGTCGACGTAACGCCGCTCGCGCGCCATCTCCATGCGGCGCACCATCGCATCGAAGAACGCGCGCATCACCGCCGGACTGGAGCCGATGCTCTGCCGATCGATGGCCACCTGCGCGTGGATCTTCGGATCGAGCGCCACGTTCTCGCCGCGCACCGAGTCGGCTGCCACCTGCACTTCGCACGCGCGCTGCAACGTCCAGTAGTTGACGAACGCTTCGGCGACGTCGCGCCCGGCGGCGAGCAATCCATGATTGCGCAAGATGAGATGGCTTTTGTCACCGAGGCTGCGGATCAGCCGCGGACCTTCGTCGCCACGCACCGTGATGCCCTCGAAGTCGTGATAGGCGATCGCACCGGCCAGGATCGCACCGTAGAAATCGTCGTGCTTGAGACCGCCTTTCTTCATGGCAACGGCCATGCCGGCAGTGGTGTGGGTGTGGATCACACAGTGCAGATCTTCGCGCGCGGCGTGAATCGCGCCGTGAATCGCAAACCCCGCCGGATTGCCCTTGTACCGACTCGCATCGACGTTCTTGCCGGTGACGTCCACCTTGATCAGGTTCGAGGCGGTGATCTCAGCGTAGTGCAGACCGAACGGATTGACCAGATAGTGCCGCTCGGGGCCAGGCACGCGCGCCGAGATGTGATTGAAGATCCCTTCGATCCAGCCGAGATGGTCGAACAAC
>CADECO010000001.1:35831-39344 GCA_902825905.1 uncultured beta proteobacterium | reverse complement strand
CGAGCCGCATCACCCATTCTGCTTCGTCGATGTGTTCGGGTCGCACGGTGGACTCGGGTTTGCCCATGGTTTCGTCCTCTTCACCGCTCGGTTGTCGCTGGCCTTGCCCGTCCGCAGGTGACTTGATTCTGCGGCCGCTTTGAAACGTAGTCTTCGGCGTACACGCGGCGGCGCGTTTGGGGAATTGCCGGCACGCTACGCCTGCAGCGCCAACTGCGCGGCACGCTCGAGATTGCGCTCCAGCTGCACGCGCCCCATGTAGTACGGCTTGGGCCATGCGACGTCGGCATAGTGCTGCTCGGCCGCCGCATGGAACGTCCAGAACGGATCGGCCAGATGCGGACGGGCGAGCGCGCACAGATCGGCGCGGCCGGCGGCGATGATCGTGTTGACGTGGTCGTACTCGAAGATGTTGCCCACGGCAATCGTCGGCACGCGCACCTCATTGCGGATGCGATCGGAAAACGGCGTCTGGTACATCCGCCCGTACACCGGCTTCTCCTCCTTGACGACCTGGCCTGAGGCGCAACCGATGATGTCGGCGCCGGCATCCTTGAACACCTGCGCGATGCGCACCGCGTCGTCGGCCGTGTTGCCGCCCGGATACCAGTCGTGGCACGACAGGCGCACCGAAATCGGCTTGTCCTTCGGCCAGATCGCGCGGATCGCGCCGAACACTTCGAGCGGATAGCGCAACCGGTTCTCGAACGAGCCACCGTAGTCGTCGGTGCGCTGATTGGTAAGCGCCGAGAGGAAACTGGACAGCAGATAACCGTGTGCGCAATGCAGCTCGATGATGTCGAAGCCGATGTCGATGGCGCGTTCGGTTGCGCGCACGAACTGCGCCTTGATCTTCGCCATGTCGTCGCGATCGATCGCGCGCGGCACCTGACTATGCTTGAGATACGGCAAGGGCGATGCCGACACCAGCGGCCAGTTGCCCGAATCGAGCGGTTCGTCGGTGAGTTCCCAGGCGAGCTTGGTCGACCCCTTGCGGCCGGCATGGCCGAGCTGCAGGCCGATCTTCGCGCCGGACTGGCCGTGGACGAACGCGACGATGCGCTTCCAGGCGGCCTGCTGTTCGTCATTCCACAGTCCGGCGCAGCCCGGGGTGATGCGCGCATCGGGCGCCACGCAAGTCATCTCGGTGAACAGCAGGCCTGCCCCGCCAAGCGCTCGCGAGCCGAGGTGAACGAGGTAGAAATCGTCGGGCAGACCGTCCTTGCACGAATACATCGCCATCGGCGACATCATCACGCGGTTTGGCACGGTCAGCCCGCGCAGCTTGAAGGGCGTGAACATCGGCGGCATGGCGCGATCGCCTGCGCCGGCATTGCTCGCTACCCAGCGCTCGACGCCTTCGACATAGCGGCCATCGCGCACCTTGAGATTGTCGTGCCCGATCCGCTGGCTACCGGTGAGCAGCGTATACGTGAACTGCTCAGGCTCCATGTGCACGTAGCGCTTCACGTTCTCGAACCATTCCATGCGATTGCGCGCGGAGCTTTGCAACCGCAATGCCTCGACCTCGCGCTCGGCCTGATAGGCGACCAGCGCCTTCTCCACCAGCGCGCGGCGGTCTTCGCCTGCCGGGGGCAACGCCGAGAGCACGCGCGACAAGGCGATCGCGTCTTCCATCGCAAGCTTGGTACCCGAGCCGATCGAGAAATGCGCGGTATGCGCCGCATCGCCGATCAGCACGATGTTCTTGTGGTGCCAGGTGCGGCACAGCACCCGCGGAAACTTGATCCACATCGCGCTGCCGCGCAGATGGCGCGCGTTGGACATCAACTTGTGCCCCTCGAGCATGTCGGCGAACAACCGCTCGCACAGCGCGATCGATTCGTCCTGCTCCATCTGGTCGATACCATGCTTGAGCCAGACTTCCTCGGGCGTCTCGACGATGAACGTGGAGTGCTCCTCGTCGAAGCGATACGCATGCAACGCGAACCAGCCGTGCTCGGTTTCCTTGAACGCGAAGGTGAATGCATCGAGCAGCTTCTTGGTGCCCAGCCAGATGAAGCGGCACTTGCGCATGTCGACGTCGGGATTGAATTGCGCTTCGTACTTGCGCCGCGTCGCGCTGTTGATGCCGTCGGCGGCGACCACCAGGTCGTACTCGCGGCTCAGATCGTCGACGTCCTTGACGTCCTGACCGTAGCGCATCTCGACCCCGAGCTGCTCGGCACGCGCCGAGAGAATCTGCAGCAGGCGCACGCGCGCGATGCCGCAAAAGCCGTGGCCGCCTGAAGTGATCTTGCGGCCGCGGAAATACGTGTCGATGTCGTCCCAGTGGCGGAACATCGAGATGATCTGGCGATGGCTTTCCGGATCGGCCGCCGCAAACCCGCCGAGCGTCGCATCGGAGAACACCACGCCCCAGCCGAACGTGTCCGTCGGGAGATTACGTTCGAACACCGCGATTTCGGCGGACGGATTGGCCTTCTTGTAGAGAATGGAAAAGTACAGGCCGCCTGGTCCTCCACCAAGTACTGCGATCCTCATCGTCTGAATCCTCGCTGCTCGCTGATCGGAGTGCCCGTGATACAAGTCGATTCTACGATCGATCAACCTCCTTTCGACAGCCAATGAGCAACGACATCCTCGTCACCGGCGCGGGCGGCTTCATCGGCAGGCATCTGGTTGCCGCACTGCTGCGTTCTGGACAAGGCATCGACGCTGAAGGACGCACGTTCAAGTTCGACCGACTGATCGCGACCGATCGCGCCGGACTCGATGCGCTGGGACAGGATGCACGCCTGACCTGCATGCTGGGCGACATCGGTGATCGCGAGATGATCACGCGCTTGGTCATGCCTGCAACACGCCTCGTGTTCCATCTGGCAGGCGTCGTGAGCGGCGCTGCCGAAGCCGACTTCGACGCTGGCATGTGCGTGAACTTCGACGGTACGAGGCTGCTGCTCGAGGCCTGCCGTGCGCAACCAAACCGGATCCGCCTGGTGTTTTCCAGTTCGATCGCGGTGTACGGCGTGCCGGTGCCGGCGCTCATCGACGATGCGACGCCGTTGCAACCCACGCTGTCTTATGGTTCGCAGAAAGTCGCTTGCGAATACCTGCTCAACGACTATGCGCGGCGCAATTTCGTCGATGCGCGCGCGATCCGCTTTCCCGGCGTCGTGGTGCGCCCGCCCGCACCGAACGGCGCACTATCGGCGTTCAACAGCGACATCATTCGCGAGCCGATCGCGGGGCGTTCGATGACATGCCCGGTCTCGCAAGGAGCAAGGATCTGGGTGCAATCGATCGACGTTGCCGTCGACAATCTGCTGCACGCGGCGCACATGCCATCCGATGCATGGGGATACGCGCGCGCCGTCACGCTGCCTGCAGTGCCGGTGACCATCGCCGGGATCCTCGATGCGATCGGCCGCGTGACAGGCAAAGACGCGTGGCAACACGTGCGCTTCGAGCCGAATCCGGAAGTCGAGCCGATGTTCGGCCGCTTGCCTGCACAACATCCGGCGGCGCGCGCGCGTGCGATGGGGTTTCAGT
>CADECO010000001.1:12924-35731 GCA_902825905.1 uncultured beta proteobacterium | reverse complement strand
GGCCGCTTGCCTGCACAACATCCGGCGGCGCGCGCGCGTGCGATGGGGTTTCAGTACGATGCGTCGATCGACGCGCTCATCGAGCGATACGTGGCATCGCAGCGTTGAACGCGGAAGCTGTTCGCGGGGTACAACCAGCAAGCGCATGACCCAATCGGCCGCGCTCAGCCCTTACCTGCCACCTTCAGGACCGAGGGCAGCCACAGCGAGATCGCCGGAAAGGCGATCAGGATCGCCAGCCGGATCACGTCGGCAATCACGAAGGGCGTGACGCCGCGAAACAGCGTCGGCGTGGAGATGTGCGGCAGCAAGGAGTTGAGCACGAACAGATTCATGCCCACCGGCGGGCTGATCAAGCCAATCTCGACCACCACCACCACCAGAATGCCGAACCACACCGGATCGAATCCCAGGCCGGTCACGATCGGAAAGAACAGCGGCACGGTGAGCAGGATCATCGACAGCTCTTCCATGGCCGTGCCGAGGATCACGTAGACCGCGCAGATCGCGACGATCACCATCATCGGATGGATCTCGAACTGCTGCACGAAGTTCTTCAGATCGGTGGGCATGCTGGTGAAGTTGATGTAGTTGGCGAACACCAGCGCGCCGATCAGGATCGTGAACAGCATCGAAGTGGTACGTGCCGACTCGACCAGCACATCGAACAGGATGCGCCAGGAGAGCGCCCGGCGCACCCAGGCGAACAGGAACGCGCCGAACGCACCGATGCCCGCGCCCTCGGTGGCGGTAAAAATGCCGCCGTAGATGCCACCGATCGACACTGCAAACAGCGCGACCACGCCCCAGATGTCTTTGAGCGCGGCGAGACGCTCGGCCCAACTCGAACGCGGCCCGGGCGGACCAGCCTTCGGATCACGCCACACCACGTACTGGACCGCCAGACATAGCAGCACCGCCGCAAGCACGCCCGGGATGGCGCCTGCAGCGAACAGCTTGCCGATGTTGGTCTCGGTGAGAATGCCGTAGATGACCATGATGGTCGACGGCGGAATCAGAATGCCGAGTGTGCCGCCAGCGGCGATCGCGCTCGCGGCGAGCTTGTCGGAGTACCCCAGCCGCTTCATCGGCGGATAAGCCACGCGCGCCATGGTTGCCGCCGTGGCGATCGACGATCCGCAGATCGCGCCGAACCCCGCGCACGCAACGATCGACGACATTGCCAGTCCGCCGCGCAGATGCCCGATGAAGGTGTACGCCGCGCGAAACAGCTCATGCGACATGCCGGCCTTGGCGACGAAATTGCCCATCAGGATGAACAGCGGCACCACTGACAGCTCGTAGTTGATGCCGGCCGCGAACGTGGTGAGGGCCAGTTGCTCGAGTGCCGGACTCACGCCGCGTTTCAACGCGAACCCGACCACGCCGACGATCAGCATGGCGAACGCGATCGGCACGCGCGCGAACGCCATCGCCAGCAGCACGGCAAACGCGATCAGGGTTTCGGTCATTCTTGTTGGGCGTCGATCGTTGGGCGTCGCGGGCTACGTGACCTGCTGTACTTCGCGCCGACGCCGCGTGCCGCGCAGATAACCCCAGAAATTGACCAGACAGGCGAGCGCCGCCAGCCCCGCCATGACGGCGAACACACGCGCGAACGGCCCGTGCGGAATGTGCAGCGTCATCGTGACTTCACGATTCTTTTCGTGCTCGATGCCCAGTTGCCACAGCCGCCAGCCGATGTAGGCAAGCGTGGTCGCGCTCACCAGGGTGACGATCGTCTGCTGCCAGCGCACCCAGGTTGCGGGAATGAAATGGTCGAACACATCGATGGTCACGTGCTCCTCGCGCGCGGTGACCAGCGGCAACGCGCAGAAGATGAGCATGCCCATCATGAACTCGGTGATTTCGTAGCCGCCGTACAGCGGTTTGGTCAGCAACTTGCGACCGAACACGTCGATGAAAGTGACGACCATCATCGAGAACAGCACGCTGGCTGCCACGATCGCCAACACCCAGTTCGTCCAGGCGCCCAGGCGGCCCGGAAACAGCGCACCGGAAACGCTCGCGGCGGGAGGCAGCCCCCCGCCTGCGCGCGCGATTCCTGCTTCCCCCTCTTGGCCCCGCGGTGCGCCCGCGGGGGACGGCTCAGCCATTATTTCTTCTCGGCAGCGGCCTTGGCGACTTCGGCCCGGAACGACTTGATGACCTCAGCGCCCTTGAGCCCCATCTTGTCGAGCTTGCCGGCGTAGTCGGCTTCCATCTTGTCGGTGAGTTTCTTCAGCTCCGCAACGAAGGCCGGCGAGACTTCCTGAATCTTGCCGCCGGCGGCCTTCATGGCGTCGATGCCTTCCTTGTCGGCGCGATCCCAGCCAGCTCCGGCCATGCGCGCAAACGCTTCGCCGGACAAGCCGGTGATTGCGTCCTGATCTTCCTTGGCCATCTTTGCCCACTTGTCCTTGTTGATCGCGAACCAGAACGAGGAGCTGTACAGGCCGCCCTTCACGAACGTCGTGTTGGGCACCAGATTGGCGATGTTGAAGCTCTTCAGCGACTCGGTCGGGAACATGATGCCGTCGGCAATGCCCGCGGACAGAATCTCGTAGCTCTTGGGCGCCGGCTGCGTGATCACCACACCGCCGAACGCTTCCACGATCGCCTTGGGCACGTCGCCGCCGACGCGGATCTTCTGTCCCTTGAGGTCGTCGGGGTTCATGATCATCTTCTTGGAGTGATGCATCAGCCCCGGACCGTGCGTCATCACGCCGAGCAGTTGCACATCCTTGTGGATGCCGACTTTCTCGATGTGCGCCTTGTGCGTGCGCCACAACGCCACGCCGTTATGCACTGCCGTCTCACCGAGCTGCGGCAGTTCGGCGATCAGATACGGCATGAACCGCTCGGGCTGATAGCCGTAGGTCGCATACGCGGCATCGACCTGGCCCTTGACCACGGCGTCGTAGTGCTGATTCGGCAGGCCGATCGGTTTGGCCAGGATGCGGAACTTGACGCGTCCCTTGGTGGCCTTCTCGACTTCGGCGCCCCAGGGTTCGAACACGTACTTGTTGATCGGGTGGTTAGGCGCCACCCAGGTCGAAAACGTGATCTCGGTTTGCGCGAACGCGCCCGGCGCGATTGCTGCAAGCGCAGCAACAGCCAACCCGCTTACGGCTTTACGCATTGGAATCCTCCAAAGGCTGTGGAACAAGGTCTCGACGACGCGGCTTTTGGGTCGCCGCTGCCTGGGTAGCGAGGGTCGGTATAGTAACGTTTCCCCTTGCCGTTGGCCGACATCGATGAGCGGTGTCATCGCCGATGCGCAGCGCTCCAAACCCACCTCATGGAAACCAGCAAAGACGCCATCCAGCAATCCACCCGTGAGCAGATGCGCCGTTGGCTTGCAGTGCCGCAATGGACCGCCCAACAACGTCTGGCAATCGCCCTGCGGATCCTGGCGCAGGAGGGTCACGTGTCGGGGCTTGCCGGACAAGCCACCGTCCGCGCGGCCGACGGGGGCTACTGGACCCTGCCTCTAGGCAAAGGGTTCGATGAAGCCACGGCGGCGAACCTGATTCGCGTCGACGAGAACCTCAGGCTGCTCCAAGGCGAGGGCATGGCCAATCCGGCGGTGCGGTTTCACGTCTGGATCTACCGGCGCCGGCCCGAGGTCAATGCGGTGGTGCATACGCATCCACCGTACTGCAACGCGCTGTCGATGATCGGCCAGCCGCTGGTGGTCTCGCACATGGACAGCGCAATGCTGTACGAAGACTGCGCATACCTCGCGCAATGGCCCGGCGTGCCGGTGGCCGACTACGAGGGCGAGCTGATTTCCGGTGCGCTGGGCACCCGAAAAACCATTCTGCTCGCGCACCACGGGCAGTTGGCCACGGGCGCGTCGATCGAAGAAGCCACCTATCTCGCCGTCCACCTGGAACGTGCCGCGCGCATGCAGGTGCTGGCGATGAGCGCCGGCACGATCAAACCGGTCGAACCCGAGCATGCCCGCGGCGCGCGCGAGTTCCTGCAGCAGCCTGAGATCGTCAACGCCACCTTCCATCACTTCGCGCGACAGGTACTGCGCGAAGGCGATGGCTGTCTGCGCTGATGGGTGCGCGATGAGCAAATTGAAGCCGCGCTCGCACATCACGGTCGAGGGCCTGGACCGGATTCCGCATCGCACCTTCCTGCACGCGATGGGTCTGGACGACGCCGCGATCGCCAAACCCTTCGTGGGCGTAATGAGCACGCACGGCGAGAACACGCCCTGTTCGCTCTCGCTGCGTCCGCAGGCCGAGGCCGCAAAGACCGGCGTGTGGGCGGCAGGCGGAACGCCGTTCGAGTTCACGACGATTTCGGTGTCCGATGGCGTATCGATGAACCATCGCGGCATGCGCATGAGCCTCATATCGCGCGAGCTGATCGCCGATTCGATCGAGGCAGTGGTCCGCGGTCACGCCTACGACGCGCTGATCGGCTTCGCCGGCTGCGATAAGACACTGCCCGGAATCATGATGGCCATGGTGCGCCTCAACATTCCGAGCGTATTCATGTACGGCGGGGCGATGCTGCCGGGGCAATGGCGCGGCAAGCCGGTGAGCGCGGTCAACGCCTACGAAGGTGTCGGCGCCAACTACGCCGGCACGATGAGCGAAGCCGATCTGCTGTCGATGGCGCAAGCGTGTTCGCCCACGATCGGATCATGCCCAGGGCAGTTCACTGCCAACACGATGGCGATGGTCTCCGAAGTGTTGGGGCTCGCATTGCCCGGCTCGGCGATGTTGCCTGCGGTGTATTCCGAGCGGATCGCGATGGCGCGCGTTGCGGGCGAAGTGGTGCTGAAGATGCTGAAGAACGGCGGCCCGCTGCCGCGTGAGTTGGTCACGCGCAAGTCGTTGGAAAACGCTGCCGCGTGCGTAGCCGCGACGGGCGGGTCGACCAACGCCGGCTTGCACCTGCCCGCCATGGCCCACGAGGCGGGCATCCGTTTCACGCTCGATGACGTGGCTGAAGTGTTCGCGCGTACGCCGCTGGTGGCCGATCTGCAACCCGGCGGCAAGTATCTCGCCCGCGAGCTGCACTACGCCGGCGGTGTCACAGCAGTGCTCAAATCGCTGTTCGACGGCGGCTACCTGCATGGCGACGCGCTCACACTCGCCGGCACGACACTCGCTGAAGCAATGCGAAGCGCGCCGCCACCCGACGGCGATGTCGTGCACACGCATCGCGCACCGCTACATCCCACCGGTGGCGTCGTCGTCCTCAAGGGAAACCTGTGTCCTGACGGCGCGCTCATCAAGATCGCCGGACTCAAATCGCTCGTGTTCGACGGCCGCGCGCGCGTGTTCGAGTGCGAGGAGGACTGCACCGAAGCCGTCCGCCAGCGCACCTATCGAGCAGGCGACGTGCTGATCATCCGCAACGAAGGGCCGAAAGGCGGCCCCGGCATGCGCGAGATGTTGGGCACCACCGCGCTCATCTACGGACAGGGCATGGGTGAGCAGGTCGCGCTGCTCACCGACGGACGCTTCTCCGGCGCCACGCGCGGCATGTGCATCGGCTACGCGTGCCCTGAAGCAGCAGCGGGTGGGCCGATCGCGCTGGTGCAAGACGGCGATCGCATCCGCATCGACTGCGAAGCGCGAACGATCGATCTGATTGTCGATGAAGCCGAACTCGCACGACGCCGCGCCGCGTGGAAGCCGCAACAAGCCGAACGACTAGCGGGCGTGCTGGAGAAGTACGCAAAGCTCGTCGGCCCGGCGAATCTCGGCGCAGTGACGCATGGCGGGGCGGTGGAGTGGCCGCAGGGGTAGCGGGCGCCGGAAACACAGGAAACTCTGCAACCCTGGATTGGGTCGTGCGGAGCTCCCTTCCAGACCAACGTGATCACCGACTAGAGACGCATATGCCAACCCCCACTCTCGGCTACCTCGGCCTCGGCCTGATGGGCATGCCGATGACACTGAATCTGCTCAAGGCCGGTCACACGGTGAATGTGTGGAACCGCAGCGCGGCGAAGTTGCAGCCCGCACTCGATCAGGGTGCGCTCGCCTGCGCATCGCCCCAGGAAGTCGCCGAGAAGTCCGACGTGGTGCTGATGTGTCTGTTCGACACGCAGGCGGTCGAAGAGATCGTGTTCGGCCCGCAGGGCATTGCGAGCGGCAAGCGATTCAAGACCTTGGTGGACCACGCCAGCATCCGGCCCGATGCCACGCGCGAATTCGCCGCACGATTGAAGCAGACCTGCGGTGCCGACTGGGTCGATGCACCGGTATCGGGGGGCGTTGGTGGCGCTACGGCCTGCACGCTGGCGATCATGTGCGGCGGCGACGAGGCAGCGGTGGAGCGGGTGCGACCGATCCTCGCGGCGTATTCGCCCAACATCACGCGCATGGGCCCGGCAGGCGCGGGGCAGACGACGAAGCTCTGTAATCAGATGCTGGTGGGCTGCAACATCGCCACGATTGCCGAAGTGGTGCGCATGGCACAGAGCGCGGGCATCGACGCGGGCCTGCTGCCCCAGGCGTTGGGCGGCGGTTGGGCCGACAGCAAACCGATGCAGACGTTCGTGCCGCGCATGGTCAACGGCTGGGACAAGCCGCTGGGCAGCGCGAACACGTTCCTGAAGGACCTGGAGACCGCTCTCGCACTGGCGCGATCAGTCGATTCGCCCACGCCGATGACGGCGCTGGCTGCGCAGATCTTCCGCATGAACGATGCGCGCGGCTGGGGTGAAGAAGATCCGGCCAAGCTGCCGGAGCTTTACCGCAAGAAGTAGCTTCGGACAGGGAACGAGCACGGCGCACGCGCCTCAGCATCAGCGGTGCGCAGGCCAGTCGTCGCGCGTTCAGCGATACGTGCGGATCACTCGCACCCGCGCCTGGTTCTCATCGGTGTGCATGTTGCGCAGGCCCTGATCGGTCTCGCATCCGACGCGCCGCTGTTCTTCGCAGCGTTTCTGCAGCGCCGCGCGCTTCTTGGCGGCCGCCTCTTCGGCTGCCTGCTTCTGCGTCGCCGCGCGCTGCCGCGCTTCGAGCGCATGGTCGCGCTTAGGTGCGGCGGTCACAGCGCTTTCGCGTGCGCGATCCTGATGCGACATCGGTCGCGGGCAGTTGCCGTTCGGGCAACCGTCACCCGAGCGCTGCGTGACTTCCTGCTTGGTGGCGTTGCCTTGCAGCGGACGGTCGCCGTAGTGGACGACACCGTTGGCGTCCTTCCACGAGTACACCGACTGCGCCGCGGCCTGCATGGACACGGCCGCAAGTAACGACGCGACCGCGATGGTGACGTGCTTGTTCATGATGGCTCTCCCCGTCGGTCGATCGTAGAGCCATCGCGCCACGAGCACGATGAAGTTTGCCTTTCGCAGTCCCGCCCGCGCCGGTGCGCACGCAATGATTTCTCACCCCCACTCGGGCGGGTGTACAGCAACGTGACCGATTGCCGGTCGACGCTATCGGCCCTGTTCGCTCGCCAGGTGCTTCTCGACCGTGCGCCGCGCGAGGTTCTGTCCCTTGTCGGCCTGCAGATGCACGACGCCGCGGCCGCGATTGCGCTTCATCGTCTCGTGTACCGCCTCGATGGCGACACGATCCTGCTCGAAGATGCCGGCCACGGTCTCGATCAGCTTCTTCGAGAGCGCCTCGTCGTCGCGATGAAACTTGCGAGCGAACGCCCAGAAATACCAGGTCGAATCCTCGCTCTCGGGCGTGATCGCGTTGAGATTGCAGCCTTCGACGCCGCTGCTGCGATTGCCCTCGCGAATGCCCACCCCCGCGGGCGCCACACCAACGTCCAGCACCAGATTCGCCGGCGGCGCGAAGTTGATGATCTGCCAGCGATCGGCATTGACGTCTTTGCCGAGCTTGCGATGCAGCATCGCTTTCCAGAACGGGGCGGGCGAGTGGTCCCAGATGAAACGCTGCACGGTGACGGCATCGTCGCTGTGCGTCACTTCGATCGGGTGTTCCACCACCGCCTGATTACCCAGACTGTCGCGATGGATGTACGCCTCATGCGTGAGATCGAGCAGGTTGTCGCTGATCAACTCGTAATGGCCCTTCACGTAGGTGGTGCCGCCCACCGAGGTCCAGTCGGCGTGCGCGTTGCGCTCGAACATGGCGGGGATCATCGCCGGATCGGCGCCAGCCGCGTCGCCGGGCCACAGCCAGATCCAACCATGACGCTCGACCGTGGGAAACGTGCGCACCTTCGCGCCGGGTGGAATGAACTCCTGACCAGGCACCTCGACGCACTGCCCGCTGCCGTCGAAACGCATGCCGTGATAGCCGCAGCGCACAGTGCACTGCTCCATCCAGCCGCGCGACAAGGGCATTTCACGGTGGCAGCAGCGATCTTCCAACGCGACCGCCTTGCCGGTCGCATCGCGAAACAGCACCAGCGGCTGACCGCAGATCGTGCGCGCGAGGATCTTGTCGCCGGCAACCTCGTTGGGCCACGCGCAGACGTACCACGCATTGAGAATGAATGGCATCGATCGCCCCTCCTTTGGCAGTTCGCACCTGAATCGAGTGGAGCACGCTGCGTGCGGCGACGTCAATCCGCTCGGCGTGCGGCGGCGGGGCAGTGCATGCCGGCGACTTGCCGGTTGCAAGGCCTCGATGCGCGGCTACACTAGCGCGCGAGACAAGAACCACCATGAGGAGAACACGATGGGAGATTCCCTGAAGTCCTGGGTCACGGCAGTCGCGGCGGCGTGCACGCTTGCGATCGGCGCTGCGCCTGCAGGTGCGGCTGACCGCGTCAAGATCGGTTTCGTATCCACGCTCTCGGGGCCGGCTGCAGCCATCGGCATCGACGTGCGCGACGGCTTCAATCTGGCGGCCAAGTTGAATGGCGGCAAGCTCGGTGGCCTGCCCGCAGAAGTCACCGTGCTGGACGATGCCGTCAATCCCGACACCGGCCGGCAGGCGGTGGAGCGACTGCTCAAGCGCGATCGCGTCGACATCATGACCGGCATCGTGTTCTCGGCAGTGCTGCTACCGGTGCTGCCGGCGATCCTGGAGTCGCAGACGTTTTATCTCAGCCCCAACACCGGCCCGCAGGACTACGCCGGCGAGAAGTGCAATCCGTATTTCTTCGCGGTCGCCTGGCAGAACGAGGATCTCGCCGCGGCCATGGGCAAGTTCGTTACCGACAAGGGCTTCAAGAACGTGACCCTGATCGCGCCGAACTATCCGGGCGGTCGTGAAACGCTCAACGGCTTCAAGCGCACGTACAAGGGCAAGTTCGAAGAGATCTACACCAAGCTGGGACAACTCGATTACGCCGCGGAGCTGGCCACCATGCGCGCGGCCAAGCCCGACGCACTGTTCGTGTTTCTGCCCGGCGGCATGGGCATCAACTTCGTGAAGCAGTTCGTCGCGAGCGGCCTGTCGAAAGACACCCAGATGTTCGTGCCCGGCTTCAACGCCGACGAAGACATCCTCAAGCCGCTCGGCGAGACGATGCTGGGTACGTTCAACACCAGCCATTGGGCGCACGACCTGGATAACGCAGCGAACAGGAAGTTCGTCGAAGCCTTCCGCAAGGAGTACAACCGCACGCCGACGATGTATGCATCGCAGGGTTACGACACCGCAATGCTGCTCGATGCGGCGATCCGCGACGTCAAAGGCAAGATCGAAGACAAGAAGGCACTACGCCGGGCGCTGGAGGCGGCACGGTTCCAGTCGACCCGCGGCAGCTTCCGCTTCAACAAGAACCACTACCCGATCCACGACATCTATATGCGCGTAGTGTCGAAGGATGCGAAGGGCGTGGTCACCAACAAGACGTTGGGCAAGGCGGTGAGCGATTTCGCCGATCCGTTCGCGGTGAACTGCAAGATGCCGCCGGGATAAGCAGGCGCGCGCAGGTTCACGCCGGATTCGTGCCGGTGCAGTCGAGGGGCCCTGCGGGGCCCCTTTCTTTCTTGCACAGGCCTAGCGCAACCCTTGCAGCGTCTCGGCGTAATTGCGCTCGATCATCTTGAGCAGCCCCGCGAGCGAGGCCGCCTGTCGCGCCACCGCGTCGAACTCGGCAAGCAGATCGATCGCACCTTGATCGAAGCGGATGCGATCGCCGCCGCTCAACTGGTCGCGCAGTGCGGACGCATCGGGCAGATATTCGGATTTGAGCGCCATCACGTACTCGGCCAGCACGTCACCGGTGGGCGTCAAGCTATCGATGCGCTGGTTGAATGCAAGCTGTCCGGCACGCATGACATTGCGCAGGTCGCTGCGCTTGGCGTAATCGAGCATCGGGCCGGCCACTGCCACGCTTACCAATCCCACCTGCGGAAACATACCGCCCACCAAGCCGGCGAAGATCGGCTGAATCGGCTTGAGCACGCCCGCCACCGCGATGATGTTGCGACCAGTCTGCGCGGCACTCTCACCGGTATCGAGCAACTGCCGCATGCGCAGTCGCGCCGACTGGGTGCCGCCCATGCCGGCAAGATTGCGCAGGTCGGCGGTAAATTCGCGCATCGCCTCGATGGCCTGTTCGCGCCGCTGGAACTGGGCGTTGGTATCGAGCCATTCGGGGCGCGCCAGACTTTCCGCATCGAGCCGCGGCGCCAGCGACACTTTATTTCGATAAACCACTTCCTGCAGCTTGCGCACGCGCCCGTGGGTGTCGAGCGTGCGCGTGTGAACGGTATCGAGCGCGTCGCTCAGTTGCGCAAAGCGCGAGCCGTCGATCTGCGCACAACCGGCCAACGTGAAAAGCGTGAACAGCGCGACGCAACCGAAAGAGGCGGCCGCGCGCCAGGCGATGTGCATGAGCGTCGTCCCCGCAAGCGTTGTTGGTGCCGGCATTGTAGGGAGCCGGTCTCAACGCTTCTGTCAGACGAGGCCGCGTTATCGCGCCACAACCGACCACCGCGCCCGCTGGGCAGCCCAGCGGGGCTTGCACGATCGGCGCGCCTCGCTGCTTCGAAGCTCGCGAGGTTTCTGGTCACGCAGCCGCGGTTACGTTGCCGCGTTCATGTACTTCGACCACGCACGAAACTGATTGCGTAGCGGCGCCTCCGACAGGCCCTCGCGCGTGCGGATCACGTCACCGTCGATCTCGTCTGCACCGTAGTTGCGGTGGAACGACAGCCAGTCGTAGGCGCGCGATTGCAGACCGTGCTGGATGCGATTCCAGTTCTCCAGATCATCGGCGTTGACCATCGTCGCTGGCGAATTGACGAGGTTGTAGTACCACAGCGACCGGCGATAGATCGGCTCGGGCGCGCCTTTGAGGCGGAAGTGCCAGATCTCCGAGAGCGTGCGGCCCGGGGCGATCGGCCGCAGGCAGCGCAACTGCTGCAGCGGCGGCTGCACCGACAGGCACGGGTAGTAAATAACGTGATGAATGCTGGTGTTGAGAATCGCTTCCTTGCGCGCTTCACCGACGCGCGCGGCTAGGACGCGTTCGTACTCCAGCGAATCGGGATCCTTCGGACGCAGCGCCATATACCCGCCCAACACGCTGTGGCCGTAAGGATAGTTGACGGTCTGCAGCAACTCATTCCACCGGTGCGTCGGCCATGTGAAGGCCGACAGCATGTGATATTGGAGCGGGCGATTTCCGGTGCGTTTGGCGATGCCGTCTTCGACTTCGAGCGCCGCGCGGCCGGTGGACTCATGAGTAACCATCGGGTGCGAGACGTCGAGCTGGTTCTCCATGAAGAGCTTCCAGTTCGACTGTTGGATCACCCGGTAGCAATTGCGCACGACCTCGACTTCGCCCTCTGGTGCGCGGTCGCACATGTCGTCGAAGCCGATCTTCGCCGGTCCGAGCCATTCGAGCAGCGACGGTCCCGAATCCGCGAGACTCACGAACACGAAGCCGCGATACGACTGCACCCGCGGCGGCTTGGCCATGCTGAACTGCGGGTCGTCGGTGCGCAGGCGAGTGCCCTGGTAGCCCGCCATCTGCGGAATCGACTCGACCTGTCCGTCGAGTTGGAAGCGCCAGCCGTGGTACGAGCAGCGGAACGCATCACCGGTGTTGCCGTGCACCGCTCCGCACAGCTTGGCGCCGCGATGCGGACAGCGATTGAACAGAACGTGCACGTTGCGGTCGGTGCCGCGCACCAGCACCAGCGGCTGCTGGCCGATCTGGAAGCTCCAGTAGTCGCCGACGTCGGGCACCTGCGATTCGTGCCCGGCGTAGATCCAGCTGCGCCCGAAGATCCGCTCGATCTCCAGATCGAACACCTGCGAGTCGACGTAGCAGCGACGGTGCACGCGGTCGGGCTCGACCAGCGCGGCGAGATCGAGGGGTTCGTTCATGACCATCTCCTCAATACATGGGCGCACGCGCGGTGACCCGCGACGCGATCGGGCCTGGCACCCTCAGACCCAGACTTGCAGCACGTACTCGTATGGGGCCTGCGCGTTCACCATGTCGACGCGCTGCAGCTTGATCTTCAGGCCGTCTTTGCCGCGCGTGAGCTGATGCCGGTAAGTACCGCCGAAATGACGCAGATCGTCGCGGCGCAGCTCCATCATGTGGAAGCGCGAGCGTACGTGGATCTCGCCGGTCTTGGCGTCGACCCGTTCGATCGTCACGTTCGAGACCACGTGATTGGTGGCCCACTCGGCCTGCTGTGACCAGGCGTTCGGATGCTCGATGCGCTTCATGCGGACGGTCATCAGGTCCTTGTCTTCGATGAAGATCGCCGGCACGCCGTCCCAGTGCGTGTGCTCGGGTGTGGAAGGCATCCAGTAGACGCCGTCTCCGGCGAAGCACTCGATGTAGTCCTGCCAGCGCTTGCCGTCGAGAAACTCGGACTGGCGATAGAGAAACTGCTCGACTTCGCGCTGTACATCGTGCCCGTTGGCGCGCGGCGCGCTCGCCTTTGCCGCCACGGGTTTGCTCGGCGCAGCACGCTTTGCAGGTGATGCCTGCCGCGTCGCCGACTTGCGAACCGGTGCCGTTTTTTTCGTTGCGCTCTTTGCCGACTTGGCGACTTTCTTCGTGGCCATGATGTCTGGATCTCCCTCGATCTATTGTCCGTTGGCGGTCATGAACTGCAGCCAGGCGCGAAATTGCGAACGCATCGGTGCTTCGGAGCAGCCGTTGGTCGAACGGATGACCTTGCCGTCGTCCTCGTCACGGCCGTAGTCGCGATGGAAGCTCACCCAGTCTCCGCCATCGGAGTCGAGCCCCCACTGGCCGCGCTGCCAGTTCTCCAGGTCATCCGCGTTCACCAGCGTTGCCGGCGAGTTCACCAGATTGAAATACCAGAGCGACCTTCGGTAGATCGCCTCGGGCGCACCCACCAGCCGGAAGTGCCAGATCTCCGAGAGCGTGCGATTCGCTGCCTGCGGCCGCAGCACGCGCAACTGCTGCAGCGGCGATTGGATCGACACGCCCGGATAGAGCAGCACGTGGTGGATGTTGCGCGACATGAACTCTTCTTTCTTCGCCTTGCCGTAGGCCTTCTCCAGCACCGCTTCGTGGGCAAGCGTGTCGGGATCGGTCGGGCGCAGCCCCATGTAGCCGGTGAGGATCACGTGACCGTACGGATAACCGATGGTCTGGAGCTGATCCCACTTGTCGAACGGCGTGGTGAACGCCGAGAGCATGTGATAGTGCAGCGGCTTGTCGCCGGTCTTCTGGAAGATCTCGCGCTCCACCGCCGCGGCCGCCTGGCCGGTCGACATATGCGTGGATGAAGGATGCACCGCGTCGATCTGGTTCTCCATGAAGAACTTCCAGTTCGAGCGTTGCACCACCCGGTTGCAAGGGAACACGACCTCCACCCGTCCTACGGGGGAACGGTCGCACATGTCATCGATGGCGATCCTGGCCTCGCCCAGCCACTCCAGCAGCGACGGGCCTTCGCTCGCCAGATTGGCGAACACGAAGCCGCGATAGGAATCGGCCCGCGCGACCTTCTTCATGTGGAACGCCGGATCGTTCTTGTCGAATCGCGTCTGTCGATAACCCTTCTCCAGCGGCACCGACTCGATCGAGCCGTCGAGATGAAAGCGCCAGGAGTGGTACGGACAGGTCAGTGCAGCGCCTTGGTTGCCGCTGCGGGACCCGCACACCTGCACGCCGCGATGCGGACAGCGGTTGTGCAGTACGTAAATCTGCTCGGCCTCGCCTCGCACCATCACCAGCGGATGGCGGCCGATCTGGAACGTCCAGTAGTCACCGACGTTCGGGATCTGGCTCTCGTGGCCGCAGTACTGCCAGGTCTTCTCGAAGATGTTGCGGACTTCGGCCTCGAAAATGTCCGGATCGGTGTAGCACAGCCGATGCACCCGGTCGGGCTCGACCAGTTTGGCCAGATTGGGAATGCGTTCATGCAGCATGGCGGCGGTCTCCTTCATCAAAGGCGGATGGGAATCGAACTCGGACTCAAATAGATGCTCACGCAACCCGGCGGCGTCTCGCGCCTTCGGGCTTCGCATCGGCATCGAGGTTCTGTTTCATGCGTGCGAGCGTCCAGCGCATCATGTCGGCGGCGCCCGGAGGCAGCTCGGCGAACGCCGATTGATTGATCAGCTCCTGCTCCGGTTGCAGCCGCGCGAACAGGCGCTCGCCCGCCGCGGTCAAAGCGAGCCGCGTTACACGCAGGTCGCTCGCGTCGGCCAGGCGCACGATCAATCCGGTGTGCTCCAGTCGATCGACAGTGCGCGTGAGTGTGGTGCGATCGATGGTCGTGAATTCGGCCAGCTCGCTCATCGTGCAGCGTTGCGTGGCGGCCAGCGTCGCCAGCACGCGCCATTCGGGCACGCGCAGCCCGTGGCGCTTGAGAATCTGCGCCAGTCGCCGATCGCGCGCGCCGATGACTTGCGTCAGCCAGAAAAAGACGTGCTGATCCAGATCGAACGCGGCGCGATGGCCACGGGTGCGGTCGGCGGACGCCATCGGGGATTGAGGCTTTGGGGTGAAGAGCCGGAGATGGAGCGAGAGACGGGGCCAGCGCTCGGGCGCAAAGGTCTGCGCGTGCCTAAGGGGGAACGCGCCACGGTAGCGCGAGTTAAGTGCGTTTGCAACTATCACGCACCGGGGGGACGGCTGCAGAGCGTTGCGATCTACAGGGAATATGCCGCCGGCCCGCCAACTGCGTCTGATCCGATTAGATGCGAATACACCTATCGGATCGTGCAGCGCACCAATTCATGCGCGTCAGACGCAGGGCAACCACATCAGACGTTGAAGCGGAAGTGCATGACGTCGCCGTCGCGCACCAGATATTCCTTGCCCTCGACGCGCATCTTCCCCGCATCTTTTGCGCCGGTCTCGCCCTTGCAACCGAGGTAGTCGTCGAAGCCGATCACCTCGGCGCGGATGAAGCCGCGTTCGAAATCGGTGTGGATCACCCCCGCGGCCTCCGGAGCCGCTGCGCCTACACGCACGGTCCAGGCGCGCACCTCCTTCGGGCCGGCGGTGAAGTAGGTCTGCAGGCCGAGCAGCTTGAAGCCGGCGCGGATCACGCGATTGAGGCCGGGCTCGTCCAGCCCCATGTCGGCGAGGAACACCACTTTGTCTTCGTCGGACATGTCGGCGATCTGTGCTTCGAGCGCGGCGCAGATCGCCACCACCGGCGCGTTCTCCTTGGCCGCGTACGCCTCGACCTTGGCGAGCAGCGCGTTGTCCTTGAAGCCATGTTCGGCGACATTGGCCACGTACATGGTGGGCTTCATCGTCAGCAGGAACAGCGGACGAATCACCACCAGTTCCTCTTTGGCGAAATCGATCGAGCGCGCCGGTCGGCCTGCGTTCAGCACGGGCTGGATCTTGTCGAGCACCGCCACGATGCGCTGCGCTTCCTTGTCGCCACCGGCTTTGGCGAGCTTGGCATAGCGCGCGTACTGCTTGTCGATGCTGGCCAGATCGGCCAGGGCGAGCTCGGTGTTGATCGTCTCGATGTCGGCGATCGGGTCGACACGCCCTGATACGTGCACAACGTTTTCGTCTTCGAAGCAGCGCACCACGTGGGCAATCGAGTCGGTCTCGCGGATGTTGGCCAGAAACTGGTTGCCCAGCCCTTCCCCCTTCGATGCGCCGGCGACCAGCCCGGCGATGTCGACGAACTCGACCGTGGCAGCGAGTGTCTTCTGCGGCTTGACGATCTCGGCTAGCGCGCGCAGCCGCGGGTCGGGCACTTCGACGATGCCGACGTTGGGCTCGATGGTGCAGAACGGATAGTTCTCCGCTGCAATTCCCGCCTTGGTGAGCGCATTGAATAGCGTCGATTTGCCCACGTTGGGCAGGCCGACGATTCCGACTCTGAGTGCCATCTATTGCTCCTTGGAGCCGTCCGCTCGATCGGCCGGATCGCGGGTGGTTGATTGCGGTACGCCCGGCTCGGGCGGGGCGGCGGCGGGATCGCGGCGCGGCGGTTTGGGCCGCTCGCTGCCGGGTTTGGTGTGGAGTTTCTGCATCGCGGCGGTGAGATCGCCGGTCAGAAGCACCGGCATCACCTCCAGGGTGCGCTGGATCGTGCCTTCGATCAGTTCTCGATCGGACGGGCTGGGCGTCGACAGCACGTAGTCGGCGACCAGATCGCGATCCCCCGGATGACCGATGCCGATGCGCACGCGCCAGAACTGCGGTGTGCCGAGTTTCTCGGCGATGTCCTTGAGGCCGTTGTGCCCGCCGACGCCACCGCCGAGTTTCATCTTTACGGTGCCCGGCGGGAAGTCGAGCTCATCGTGCACGACGAGGATCTCCTCGGGCGCGATCTTGAAGAAGCGCGCCAGCGCTCCGACCGCCTTTCCTGAAAGATTCATGTACGTCTGCGGCAACTGCAGCCACAGATCCCCGGTCGGGCCACTGGTACGCGCGACCAGCGCGTGGTACTTGGCATCGCGTGCCAGCGACGCCTTGAGTTGATCGGCGAGCCGCTCCAACGTCCAGAAGCCGACGTTGTGCCGGTCGCGCTCGTGCTCGCGCCCCGGGTTGCCTAACCCCACGATCAAGCGGATCGATGCCATGCGCTGGATAAATGAAAAAGGCGCGGCGAGAGCGCCGCGCCTCGGCGTACGCGCCGGTTACTTCTTGGCGGCGCCGCCACCACCCTTGGCAGGCTCGGCCTTCGCCGCCTCGGGCTTGTCGGGCTGCTTGGCGGCCGGCACCGCGGAGGCGGGCGGCGCTTCGGTCGTCGTGGCTTCCTCTTCGGCGGTCGCAACGCGCGGGATCTGTGCAGTGGCTACCGCCGGATTCTCGCCGCGATGCAGGACGGGCTCGACGCCCTTCGGGAATTTCAGCTCCTGCACGTGGATCGAGTGGCCGGCGGTGATCTCGGACAGATCGACCTCGACGTACTCGGGCAGATCGGCAGGCAGACAGCGGATGTCGACCTCGTTCATGACGTGACTGATGATCGCTCCACCGACCTTCACCGCCGGCGAGATCTCGCCTTTGACGAAGTGCAGCGGCACTTTCATGTGGATCTTCTCGTTGGCCGACACGCGCTGGAAGTCGATGTGATCGACCTGCTGCTTCCAGGGATGCATGTTGACCGAACGCAGCAGCACCTGCTCCGCACCGCCGTCGAGCTTCAACGTGAGGATCGACGCGTGGAACTTCTCCTGGCGCAACTGGTGGAACAGCGCGTTGTGATCGAGCTCGATGTTCACCGGCGAGCCTTGTCCCCCGTAGACGATGCCTGGGACCCTGCCCGCGCGACGCAGGCGGCGGCTCGCACCCGTGCCCTGCAGTTGGCGCTTTTGCGCGACGACTTCGATTGCCATGATGACTCCTTGAACGACGTGGGACTGCTCACGCATGTGGGACCCTCCCGCATGCGTCGCGCCGCCCGCGACCAGGCCGACGCTGGAAAACCTTCATTCGATGAACAACGAGCTGACCGAATCCTCGTTGGAGATGCGCAGGATCGTCTCGGCGAGCAGTCCGGCGATCGACAGCACCCGGATCTTGCTGCACTTCTCCGCGTCGGCCCGCAACGGCATCGTGTCGGTGACGACCAGTTCATCCATCTGCGACTCGGTGATGCGTTGCACCGCACCGCCCGACAGCACCGCGTGGGTGCAGTAGGACACGACCTTGATCGCACCCTTGTTCTTCAACACTTCGGCCGCCTTGCACAGCGTGTTGGCGGTATCGACGATGTCGTCCATGATGACGCAGGTGCGTCCCTCGACATCGCCGATGATGTTCATGACTTCAGCCACGTTCGGTCGCGGCCGGCGCTTGTCGATGATGGCCAGATCGGACTCGAGCCGCTTGGCGAGCGCCCGCGCCCGCACCACGCCGCCGACGTCCGGCGATACCACGAGCAGATTCTCGTAGTTGTGGCGCCACACGTCGCCCAACAACACCGGGGTGGCGTAGACGTTGTCGAGGGGCACGTCGAAGAAGCCCTGGATCTGATCGGCGTGCAGATCCATGGTCAGCACACGATCGACCCCGACCGCGCGCAGCATGTTGGCCACTACCTTGGCGCTGATCGGCACACGCGCCGAACGCGGCCGGCGGTCCTGCCGTGCGTAGCCGAAGTACGGGATGGCCGCGGTGATGCGTCCGGCCGAGGCGCGCTTGAGCGCATCGATGATCAGCAGCAATTCGACCAGGTTGTCGTTGGTCGGCATGCCGGTGGGCTGCAGCACGAACACGTCCTTGCCGCGGACGTTCTCCAGGATCTCGATATTGACTTCGCCGTCGGAGAAGCGCGCGACCGTGGCATGCCCGATCGGGATGTTCAGACGCTTGACGACATTGTGCGCCAGCAGCGGGTTGGCGCTGCCGGAGAACACCATGAGGTTTTCGTAGGCCATGTCTGGAAACCAGAGACGAGAAACCAGCGACTAGAAGGAAAACCCCGGGATCGCTGTACAGGACGCCGGCCCGCACAGCCTATGCCTGAAAAAAGAACCGCAACGGCTTGCGTTGCGGCCCGGTACTGCTGACCGGCGATGCGACCTCACATCGGTCGCGGAGCCGGATGGCTGGGGAGGAAGGATTCGAACCCTCGTATGCCGGAATCAAAATCCGGTGCCTTAACCAACTTGGCGACTCCCCAGTGTTCTGCTGCCCTCACGCGCCTGCCAGTGGATGATGCGACAGTCCACGCACAGCGAACCCGCGCATTCCCGGCGCGAGTCGCGCAAGGACCGAGCGTGCTGCCTGCTCGGCAGGAAATTCGGCGAATACACAACTCCCCGAGCCACTCATTCGCGCCGGGCCAAAGCTGGCCAGCCACTGCAAGTGCCGGGCGACTTCGGGGTACCGGCGGCACACCACCGGCTCAAGGTCGTTTGCGAGATTTTGCCCCGCAAAAAAGGCCGGTATTGTGGTTCTTTCGGTATCGCGTGTCAACGACGGGTCGGCGAAGATTTCCCTTGTAGAAACCGCGACCTGCGGTGCGAGCACGACATACCACGCGCTGGGCAAATCGATTGGCGTGAGCACTTCACCGACGCCTTCGGCGAACGCGTTCCGGCCAGCGACGAACACCGGCACATCGGCGCCCAAACGCAGACCGATTTCGGCCAGGTGCACTGGCGCGAGATCGAGCGCCCACAGTCGATTGAGCGCCAGCAGCGTCGTCGCCGCATCGGTGCTGCCGCCGCCCAGCCCGCCACCGATCGGAATGCGCTTGTCGATCTCGATGGTCACGCCGCGCACGCAACCGGTGCCCGCACGCAGCGCTCCGACGGCGCGTACCGCCAGGTGTTGATCATCCGGAACGTCCGCAAGAGGCGTAGCCAGCACGACGCGTTCATCATCGCGCGGGGTGAATCGCAGTTGGTCGGCCAGATCGATAAAACGGAACACCGTCTGCAGCAGGTGATAACCGTCGGTTCGTCGGCCGACAACGTGCAGGAACAGATTCAACTTGGCGGGCGCGGGCAGCCACACGCCCCAGTCGATCACGGCGCGGCTGTCCACGATTCGAGCACCAGCCGGATGTCCAGATCGGCACGCCGCAGGCGCATGCGCTCAGGCAACCCGTTGTCGCCATGACGCGACAGATATTCGATGGTCCAGCCCGACTGCACCAGCGCGGTGAGGCGATCGTTGTCGCGCTCGCTGCGCTGGACCGGAATGCCGGGCACCGCCCGCCCACGCAACCAGAACGGCAGTCCGGAAAGCGGCATGCCCCAGCCAAGCACCGGCTCGGTCAACTGGTCGGGGTCGCGCGTCGAATGCTCACGATTGTCGGAGGTACTCAGCGTATAAACCCCGTCGCGCCGCACGATGCGCGCGATCCCCAGTCCGAGCGGGTTGGCGATGGTCAGATCGTCGGTGGCTGGGGCGTGCGACCAGCTGATACGACCGCTGCCGGCCTCCTCGCGAAAGCGCACGGCGAAGCGGCCGTTGACTTCGAATGCTCTGTCGAGCTCGGTCGCCGGCCGCACCGGTGCGGCCGGTCGGAGCCATGCGCAGCCCGTTACCGACCACGCGACCAGCAGGCCAACCAGACATCGCCACGCACAGCCGATCACTTGACGGCCGTCGCTTCGCGAAAGCGCTTGATCGTCTTTTGCAGCGTTTCGTTGTCGGGCGATTTCTTCGCGCCTTCCTGCCAGATGCGCTGGGCTTCGTCGCGTTGTCCGATCTGCCACAGGACTTCGCCCAGGTGCGCGGCGATCTCCGCGTCGGGCCGACCCTTGTACGCGCGCTGCAGATGTTTGAGTGCGCCCTGCAGATCGCCCTGCCGGTACAGCACCCAGCCCATGCTGTCGACGATGAAGTAGTCCTCGGGCGAGATCTTCAGTGCCTTCTCGATCAGCTCGCGCGCCTCGTCCAGACGCAGGTTCCGGTCGGCAAGGGAGTAACCCAATGCATTGTGGGCGTGCGCGTGATCCGGCTGGATCGCGATCACCTTGCGCAGCGACGCCTCCATCAGCTCGACCCGATCGAGCTTCTCGGCGAGCATGGCATGGTCGTAGAGAAGATCGGGATGATTGGGCAGTTTCTCCAGTGCACGCTCGGCGACCTCGAATGCATCGCCCGTCTTGCTGGCGTCGCGCAGCAATTGCGTTTCGGCCAGCGTGACCTGCACGCGCTGCTGATTGTTGCCGACGTGCGCCTGTTGCAGGATCGATCGGGCAGCACCGAGATCGCCCTGCTTGGCGATCACGTTCGCCTGGCGAATCTGCGCGGTGAGCAGATGCTCGACGTTCTTGATGCTGCGATAGCGCTCCAGGGCGCCGGCGTAGTCCTTGCGTTCCTCGGCGATCTGTCCCAGGTACATGCGCACCAGATCGTGATCGCGGAACTCGAGGGTCAGCAATTTCTTGAGGTGCGTTTCGGCAAGCGCCCAGTCTTCGAGCTGCATCGACAGCAGCCCCACTGCGTAGACGACCTCCGGGTCGTTCGGATGGTCTTTGGTGAGAGTCTGAAATTCGGCGCGGGCGCCGTCGTAGTCTCGCTCGGTGACCAGCGCGCGAGCGAGCTGCATGCGCACTTGGCGCGACTTCGGATAGGTGGTGAGGAAGGCACGGTAGTGGTTGACCGACTCACCCACCGAGCGCTTCTGCAGGACCGCGCCCTCGACCAACGACGCCTGCTCCCAGCCCGGCCGAAGCTTGCCTGCCGCGCGCGCCTCCTCGAGGGCGAGCGCGTCGTCTTCGGCCGCGAAGGCAGCTTGCGCAACCGCCAGCCGGGCACCGGGTACCTGCGCATGCGGTTCGGCCAGACGACGCACCAGCCGCAGCACCGCGCCCTTGTCCTTGTTCGAACCGAGGAACTGGCTGAGCTGCTGCAGTTGCTCGCCGGTTTCCTCGGGCTTGCGCGCGATCAGGTTGCGCAGGTGCGGCTCGGCTTCGTCCAACTTGCCGGTGGCTACTAGGAGCGACGAGTACGCGCGCAGCGCGTCGTCCGAAGCCGGTTCGACCTCGTACCAGATGCGGGACGCCTCGACCGCCGCGTTGGGCATGCGTGCGTGCATCGCCACTTCGGCAGCGCGGCGTGCAACACGCGGGTCTCTCGTGCGGCGAGCCAGATCGAGATAGGCCTGAGTTGCCACGTTGGTCTGACCACGCTGCAGCGCGATCTCGGCCAGCAAGAACTCGTACATCACCTCGGCGGTCAGCTCGGTGATCGGCTGGCCGCTCGGCGCTCCCGCAGCCGCGGTGCCACGCCGCGGCGAGCTTGATTGACTGAGGACGCCAGGATCATCGACCGCAACCGCATGCGCCAAGTGGATCGGCGCACTGACGGCAACCAAGCCGAGCGCGAGGACGACGGATGACAACAGGGACGAACACGCCTTCATCCGCCCGACATTCGATTGGCGCATAGCGGTGCTTGAAACGTATGGGATCCGGTCGATCTTAGGTAGATTTGCACCCTGCCACAAGAACAAATGCCCGTTTGGCAGGCCAGGATAAGGACATTCGATCGATCGTCGCAGGCTGCGCGGATTCTGATCGGACAACTCGGCAGAAGTTCACCCGCCATCGTGGTGCATAGTCCGATCGGTGCGACGCTTCGACCGACGGACGCACGATCCCGCTCCAGACTCGTCTCTCTCAGAACGCACGCCATGCCCGAACTACCCGAAGTCGAGGTGACCCGCCGCGGCATCGCACCGTTCGTCGAGGACGCGCAGCTGAGCGAAGTGGTGGTGCGGCATCACGGGCTGCGCTGGCCGGTGCCGCGCAATCTGACGCGCACCCTTCGTGGTTGTCGAATCCGCAGTGTCAGCCGGCGCGCCAAGTACCTGCTGTTCGATTGCGGGTGCGGCACGCTGATCGTTCATCTGGGCATGTCCGGCAGCCTGCGCATCGTCGCATCGGCCGAGCCACCAGGTGCGTACGACCACGTGGACATCGGTCTGGGTGAACGCGCGCTGCGATTGCGCGATCCGCGTCGGTTCGGTGCGGTGCTGTGGCATCGTGGACCGATCGAAACCCACCCG
>CADECO010000001.1:9374-12824 GCA_902825905.1 uncultured beta proteobacterium | reverse complement strand
TGTCCGCGCTGTCAGGCCCGCTGATCCGCGACGGCCGCGCGGGCGATGCGCGGTGCGAAATCGAGGCATGACCGGTATCGCGCCCGCATCCGAGGAAGTCGCGCCAAGTCGTTGAATTCTCGGCCCTCTATGTTAGAGTCGGCGATCGTCCTCGATGCTGCATTCGTCGCACCGCCCTGATGGGACCAACGCTCGTACACAGTCTCGAAGGATATGGGTCTTGGCGCCAGGAGCTGGCGCAGCGGATCGAAACCTTCCGGCACTGGCTGCGCGATCATCAGCTGAGCAACGCGCAGATCGACCTGCGCCTCACGCGCATCGGCGAACGGCTGTCGGACGACCGGCTTACCGTGGCGTTCGTGGCCGAGTTCTCGCGCGGTAAGTCGGAGCTCATCAACGCGATCTTCTTCGCCGATTATGGCCGGCGGCTGTTGCCCACCAGTGCCGGCCGCACCACGATGTGCCCGAGCGAGCTCAAGTGGGATCCGGACCAGCCCCCCACCCTGCAATTGCTCCCGATCGAGACGCGCAAGGGCTCCTCGACTGTCCGCGAGTACAAGCGATATCCCGACGAGTGGCTCACGTTTCAGCTGGATGTCACCTCACCGGACTCGATGGCGCAGACGCTGCAGCGCATCCGCGAGACCAAGCAGGTGCCGATCGGCGAGGCGCACAGCCTGGGGCTGATGACGCAGTTCGATGCCGCGGCCAACGGCGATCCGCGCGCAGTCGCGGCAGCGCCGCAGCCGGCCACGGTAGAGATCCCGCGCTGGCGCCACGCGCTGATCAATTTTCCGCACCCGCTGCTTGCCCATGGACTGGTGATCCTCGACACACCAGGGCTGAACGCGATCGGCATCGAGCCGGAGCTGACGCTCGATCTGCTTCCTAACGCGCATGCGGTCCTGTTCCTGCTCGCCCTGGACACCGGGGTGTCGCAGACCGACATCAACGTCTGGCGTGATTTCATCTTTCCCAACGGCGGGCGTGATGCGTGCCGGTTCGCGGTGCTCAACAAGATCGACACGCTCTGGGATGGGTTGCGCACCGAAGAGGAGATCGAGGCCGAGGTGCTGCAGCAGGTGAGCTACTGCGCGAGCACTCTCGCGATCGATCCGAGCAGCGTATTTCCGGTGTCGGCGCAACGCGCGCTGCTCGCGAAAATTCGCAACGACGAGCCGATGTTGCAACGCAGCCGCCTGCCCCTGCTGGAACAAGCGCTGACGCGGCATCTGATCCCGCGTCGCCAGGAGATCGTGCGCGACAACACCCAGGGCGAACTGCACGAGTTGCTCGCGCAGACGCGCGCGCTGATCGAGGCTCGACTTTCCGGCATCGAGACGCAGCGCACCGAGTTGCTGTCGCTGCGCGGTAAGAACCTCAACGTGGTGGCGCACATGGTCGGCCGGGTGCGCGAGGAGAAAGCCGAATTCGAGCGCAGCCTGCAGCAATTCCAGGCGGTGCGCGCCGTGTTCTCGCAGCACTCCAACCTGGTGCTGTGGTGGCTGGGTACCGAGGCCCTCAGCCGCGACGCCAAGCAGACGTTGATGGACGTGCAGCGTAGCAAGTTCACGCCGAGCGTGCGCTCAGCACTCAACGGCTACTTCGAGCGCAGCCGCACCCGACTCGAGCGCGCCGCGGAGAAGCTCCAGGAAGTCGAGCGCATGATGCAGGCGCTTTATCAGCGCTTCGACAGTGAGCACCAGTTGAAACTCGGATCGGTGCCCACGTTCTCGATGGTGCGCTATCGGAAGGAGTTTCAACGTTTGGAGGCCTTGTACAACCGGCACTTCAACACGACCTTCACGATGCTCACCAACGAGGCGATGACGCTGCTCTACAAGTTCTTCGACACCATCGCCCAACAGGTGCGTCGCGTGTTCAACTACGCCAATCGCGATGCCGAGCAATGGCTGCGGGCGGCCATCGCGCCGATCGAGGCGCAGATCCACGAGCGACAGGAGCATCTGCGCCGGCGGCTCGGTTCGATCAAGCGCGTACACGGCGCGATCGATACGCTCGAGGATCGGGTACGCGAGCTGGAAGACACGGCCGCACGCCTGCGCAAGCAGATCGACGACATCGAGCGCATGTCGGGCGATCTGGATCAGGCGCTCACGCCCGAGAAAGTCGAAACCGAGGTCGCCGTCGCTGCCGCTTAGCGCGCCCCTCGATTGAATCTTGCGCGATCAGGCCTTGGCGGCCGTGCCGCTCAGGCGCAGGTACTTCTCCATCAGCTGTTCGCGGGATTCACCGTGGTTCGGATCGAGCGGAATGCAGTCGACGGGACAGACCTCGCGGCACTGCGGCGCATCGAAGTGCCCCACGCATTCGGTGCACTTGCCCGGATCGATCACGTAGTACTCGTCGCCCTGGCTGATGGCGCCGTTCGGGCACTCGGGCTCGCACACATCGCAGTTGATGCACTGATCGGTGATCATCAACGCCATGGCGCGCTCCGCTGGCGATAGCGAACGTTGCGACGGCAGGCGTTCGCTGGGCCCCGCATCTAGGTGCCGAGCTGCTTCACCTTCTCGGCGAGCCGCGCGACGACCAGCGGGTGGCAGAACTTCGTGACGTCACCGCCGAGCACCGCGATTTCACGCACGATCGTGGCCGACACGAACATGTACTGGTCGGCCGGCGTGAGGAAGATGGTTTCCACGTTGGGGATGAGCGTGCGGTTCATTCCGGCCAACTGGAACTCGTACTCGAAATCCGATACTGCTCGCAGTCCTCGCAAGATGACCTGGGCGTTCTGCTCCAGGACGAAATCGCGCAGCAGCTTGTTGAACCCCAGTACTTCGACGTTCGGATAGGGCTTCAGCACTTCGCTCGCGATCTCGATGCGCTCGGCCAGATTGAAAAACGGCCGCTTGCCCCGGCTTTCGGCCACCCCGACGATGATGTGATCGAACAGCGTAGCCGCCCGACGGACGAGATCCTCGTGGGCCCGGGTCATCGGATCGAACGTCCCAGGATATACAGCGCGCTTCATGATTCCTCCCGCACGGCAAGGCCGAAGTGGACCATGCCTGCCTTAGATTGTCGATCGATCCGCCATCCGGGCGGCAAGTCCCACGCGGCGTCGGATTCGAAGTAGATCTTGCCGCGCGCCGCGACCAGATCAGCGACGTCGGCCAGTACCCGATCGAGCAGTGCGGCACCATACGGAGGATCGAGGAACACGACGTCGAACTGCTGCGCACCCTCGATGCGCTCGTCCGCCGCGCCGCGGATGGAGCGGTTCGCGTTCGACCTGCGCGCCCGATGGCGAGCGAGAAATTCTATCGCAGCGCAACAGTGAATCTCGAAGCGCGCGGCGTCAAGTGTCGTTGCAGTGCTGCGGAGGTGGGCGCAGACCGCACGCGACTCATCGACGAACGTCACGTGTGCGGCATGGCGAGACAACGCCTCGAAGCCCAGTGCACCCGAGCCGGCGAACAGATC
>CADECO010000001.1:0-9274 GCA_902825905.1 uncultured beta proteobacterium | reverse complement strand
ATTTTCACCGGCCGCAAGATCGACGAGTCGCTGTTCGAAGAGCTGGAAACCGCTCTCTTGCTCGCCGATACCGGCGTCGAGGCCACGCAGGCGCTGTTGCAGGCGCTGCGTGCCCGCGTACGCAAGGAGAAGCTCGAGTCAGCCGACCAGCTCAAGGACGCGCTCCGCGAAGAAATCACCGCGTTGCTGACTCCGCTCGAGAAACCGCTCGACAGTCGGACTGCAAAACCGTTCGTGGTGATGATCGCCGG
Organism: uncultured beta proteobacterium; assembly: GCA_902825905.1. GTDB lineage: Bacteria > Pseudomonadota > Gammaproteobacteria > Burkholderiales > SG8-39 > CADEDU01. The sequence goes on along the minus strand of CADECO010000001.1, from coordinate 9,023 downwards.
CGTGAACGGCGTGGGCAAGACCACCTCGATCGGCAAGCTCGCCAAGTACTTTCAATCCAACGGACAGACCGTGTTGCTCGCCGCCGGGGATACGTTTCGCGCGGCGGCACGCGAGCAGCTCGCAGCGTGGGGGGAGCGCAACGGCATATCGGTGATCTCGCAGCAGGGGTCGGATCCCGGCGCGGTGGTGTTCGACGCAATCGCCGCCGCGCGTGCGAGAGGCACCGACATCGTGATCGCCGACACTGCCGGCCGCTTGCCCACGCAGCTTCATCTGATGGAGGAGCTGAAGAAGGTGCACCGCGTAATCGGCAAGGCGCAGGCAGGAGCACCGCACGAGGTGCTGCTGGTGCTCGACGCCAATACCGGGCAGAACGCACTCAATCAGGTTCGTGCGTTCGACGAGGCGGTCGGGCTGACTGGTCTGTTGATGACCAAACTCGACGGTACGGCCAAAGGCGGCGTGGTCGTCGCCATTGCATACGCCCGTGCCCGCGCCGCGCAAGCGGGCCCGTTGCCGCTGCGTTTCATTGGCGTGGGTGAGGGACTCGACGATCTGCGTCCCTTCGTCGCAGCCGAGTTCGCCCGCGCGCTGCTGGACTAGCGTCGTGGCTGCCGCGGGAGCGTAGGACGTGTCGGTATTCCGGCTGGAGAACGTCCACAAACGCTACGGCAATGGCGTGCAGGCGCTTCGCGGAGTCAGCCTCAGCGTCGAATCGGGCGAGATGCTCTTTCTGACCGGCCCGTCCGGCGCAGGCAAGACCACGCTCCTCAGGCTCATCGCGGCGCTCGAGCGGCCCACGTCGGGTCGGATCGAAGTCCAAGGACAGGACATCACGCGGATCCCGCGCCGCGCGGTTCCGTATCTGCGCCGCAACCTCGGTCTGGTATTGCAGGACCAGCGCCTGCTCTTCGATCGCAACGTGCTGGAGAACGTGATCATTGCGCTCGCGGTTACAGGGTCGCGCCGCGGCGAAGCCGTTGAGCGCGCCCACGCCGCACTGGAGAAGGTGGGGCTGCGGGAGCGGGCGACATCGAATCCGATGGCGTTGTCCGCAGGTGAGCAGCAGCGCGTTTGCGTTGCGCGGGCCCTCGTTGCGCGCCCGAGCCTGCTGCTGGCCGATGAGCCAACGGCGAATGTCGACGAGGCAAACGCCGTGCGCATCCTCGAGACGTTTCGCGCGTTCAATGCCGTGGGCGTAGCGGTCATCGTCGCCAGTCACGACGCGTCACTCGTTGGCCGGTATGGATCTCGCGTGGTGAGGCTCGATGCGGGAGTGATCGTCGAATGAGGGCATGGTTCGCTCACCACGTGGCATGTCTGAGCGCAACGTTGCGCGGCATGGTGCGCGCACCGTTCAGTTCGATGATCAATGCGCTGGTGATCGGTCTCGCCGCGACGCTGCCGCTGATCGGCCTGGTGGCGATCGAGAATGGCCGGGCCTTGGCCGGGGGCGTCGCCCTTGATCCGACGCTTGGCGTGTTCTTCGCCCTCGACGCCGGCAAGCAGGAAATCGACGCGGTGGAATCCGTTCTGCGCAATACGAGCGGCGTGCGCTCGGTGCAGTTCATCGCCCGCAGCGAGGCGCTGGAGCGGCTGCGCAAGATCGAAGGCTTGGGTGACACCCTTGGAACTCTGCGCTCCAACCCGCTGCCCGACACGCTGGTGGCGAGGCTCGAGGCCAGCGCCATCGCGCCGGAGGGTCAGCTGGCGGCCCAGGTACGGGCAATGCCCAAGGTCGCGCACGTGCAACTAGACGCCGCCTGGATGCTGCGACTTCGGCGCTTACTTGAGCTCGGCGGTGCGGCCCTGACCTTGCTGAGTGCACTCCTTGGGGCCGTGTTCGTCGGCGTCACGTTCAACACGGTACGGGCACAGATTCACGGGCAGGCGGACGAGTTGGCAGTGGCGCGCCTAGTGGGCGCGACCGATCGGTATCTGCGCCGGCCGTTCTGTCACTTCGGATCGTGGCTCGGCCTGCTCGGAGGATTGATCGCGCTCGGGCTCACGTGGGCCGTCCTGGCGTACCTGGACCAGCCGATCGCAGACCTTGCTCAAGCGTATGGATCGAGCTTCCGGTTGGTGTATCCAACCCTGGGGCAGACGGGGATCGTCGTGGGTGTATCCGGGCTGCTGGGCTTACTAGGCGCCTTCATGGCTGTGAGTATTTACTTACTCATAAACCCCAGCCCAGCTTGACTGGTGGCGCGATCGGTCTGAGCGAGACCAAGTACCGCCGGAACTCAGGCTGCTGTTAGCACTCTAATATCACGAGTGCTAAACTGCATCGTCGGTGGGAGATTTGCCGGGCCACACCGATCCATCGATAAAGGGGATGTTCGCAATGACCAGTGCACTGGCTTTTCCGGTTCCTTCGGCAGTTGGGAGTCTGGAGAGTTACGTTCAATCGGTGAATCGCTTTCCGTTGCTCTCGCAGGAAACGGAGGTCGATCTGGCGCGACGTTTTCGCGATGAGGGCGACGTCGAGGCCGCTCGTCAACTGGTGCTGTCGCACCTGCGCGTGGTGGTGGCCATCGCCCGCGGCTACCTGGGCTATGGACTGCCCCACGCCGACCTCATCCAGGAAGGCAATATCGGTCTGATGAAGGCGGTGAAGCGCTTCGACCCCGAGCGCGGTATCCGACTCGTGTCGTTCGCGATCCACTGGATCAAGGCCGAGATCCACGAATTCATTCTGCGCAACTGGCGCCTGGTGCGCGTGGCCACGACCAAAGCGCAGCGCAAGTTGTTCTTCAATCTGCGCAGCATGAAGCCGTCGTTCGACACACTCAGCCAGGCTGAGGTCAAGCGGATTGCATCGGCGCTGAACGTGAAGCCGCAGGAAGTCGTGGAAATGGAAACGCGGCTCGCGGGTCAGGACGTGGCGCTAGAGCCCGCGCACGATGACGACGAAGCGTTCGCGCCGATCCAGTACCTCTCCGACCCGGAGATCGAACCCTCGCGCATTGTCGAGGCCGAGCAGATCGAGCGTCGCCGCAGCGAAGGGCTCGCGCGGGCGCTGGCCAATCTCGACGCGCGCAGCCGGCGCATCATCGAAGCGCGCTGGCTGGCCGAGAAGGAGCCATCCACCTTGCACGAACTGGCGGCGGAATTCGACGTGTCAGCCGAGCGTATCCGGCAGATCGAAGCGAAAGCGCTCGCGAAAATGCGCGGTGCGCTCGCCGACGCATAGCGCCTGCCGCTAGGGACATACAGGCAAGGCCCGGCTGATTCGCCGGGCCTTTGTTTTTCGTGGGCTCGAGCCGCCGCGCTCTATTTCCCGGCGAGCAGCAATTTCAGATCGGCTGCAAGATCATCCACCGCCGCGTTGTGGCGCAGAAACAGCCGCAGACGGCCCTGCGGATCGAAGACGTACGTCGCCGCGGTGTGATCAATGGAGTAGTTCTCCGGCGATGTTCCGGCCGACTTCTGATAAAAGACCTTGAATTCGCGTGCGACGGCCGCGGTTTCCGTCGGCGAGCCGCGCAAGCCGATGAAGCTCGGATCGAACCCGGTGACGTAGGCGGCCAGCACGTCCTGCGTGTCGCGCTCGGGATCCACGGTCACGAAGACCACCTGCACGCGGCTGGCGTCTTCACCGAGCTTGGTCAGCGCGAGCTTGGTCTGCGCAAGAGTGGTCGGACACACGTCCGGGCAGCGTGTGAACCCGAAGAACACCGCGACCACCTTGCCGCGGAACTCCTCCAGGCTACGCACCTTGCCCAAGTGATCGGCAAGCTGGAAGGTCTTGGCGTAGCTGGCCCCGGTAACGTCGGTGCCCTTGAAAGCAGGCTTGTCGCCGCGACCACACGCCGTCACCAGCAACGCGGCAGCGATGACCCACGCGACGCTAGAGCGGCAGATAGTGGTCGACAAGGAGCGCGGCAAACAGCAGCGAGAGGTAGAGGATCGAGTACCGAAACGTCCGCCGCGCCAGATCGTCGCTATAGCGGCGGTAGAGCGATATGGCGTAGTGGATGAACCATCCGCCCAAGGCCACGGCCGATAGCAGATAGATCCAGCGGCTCATTCCATACACGAACGGCATCAGCGAGCAGGCGAACAGGATCAACGTGTAGAGGAGGATGTGCAGCTGGGTGTAGCGCTTGCCGTGCGTCACCGGAAGCATCGGCAGGCCGGCCCGCGCGTACTCCTCGGTTCGATACAGCGCGAGCGCCCAGAAGTGCGGTGGCGTCCACGCGAAGATGATCAGAAACAGCAGCAAGGCTTCCGGCGCGACCTCGCCGGTGACCGCAGCCCATCCCAGAACCGGGGGCATGGCCCCAGAAGCTCCGCCGATCACGATGTTCTGCGGCGTCGCCGGCTTGAGGATCACGGTATAGACGATGGCATAGCCGACGAAGGTAGCGAGCGTCAGCCACATGGTCAGGGCGTTCACATGAACGTAGAGCAGCCACATGCCGATTCCGCCGACAACGCCCGCGAATACCAACGCCTGCGGCGGCGATACGGTGCCGCGCGGCAACGGGCGCCCGCGCGTTCGCGCCATGACCGCATCGATCTGTTGCTCGACCAGGCAGTTCACCACTGCTGCGGCTCCGGCTACGAGTGCGATGCCGATCGTTGCGGCCAACAAGACGATCGCGCTGGGGAGCGTGCCGGCCGGCGTGGCGAGCAGCATGCCGATCACCGCGCAGAACACGATCAGCGACACCACCCGCGGCTTCGTCAGTTCATAGAACTGCCGGAATCGGTCTCGCGTGAATTGAATGGCGGAAGCTTGTTGAACTTGCATGGCGCGTGGTGGAAATCGAGCGTCCCTGGAAATCACGCTGAGGCGGACTGGGTCGCCCGGTCGGCACGACTTGGGACCTTGTTCGCGGGGCCGCACTGCATCGCGTCTAAGTGCGACGGATACGGGCGCGAAATGTTATCACGCGCTCGATGCGGGGCGACTGTTGAGCAATGCGAAATCGACCCGTTGAAGCGTCGCTCAAAGCGCAAGCCCTGCAGGGTCGGACCGAGGCTCGCCTGCCAGCGTGCGCGCTGGAGCGCGCTAAAGCGTCTTCGTGTATTTGAGCAGCCGCTGCAGATCTTTGATCATGCGGCGCGGATCCGGATCGCTCGAGTAGCGCATCATCAGATTGCCGTAGGGGTCGACCAGATAGATGAAATCGCGGTGCTCGGACACAGCCCCGAAAGCGTCGGCCTCGCCACCCCGGCTGAGCCGTATCAGCCTGGCATCGTCGATCAAACCGGCGAGCTCTTGATTCGGAACACCGCCACCTTCGAGGGCCCATACGCGCTCGACGCGCTCCTGGTCGCGTCCTGTCGCGATGCGAATCTGACGGGTGTAGAGCAGCTTGCGACGGCAATTCTCGTCGCAGCCGGCACTGTCGAGGATGACGTATCGCCACTTTCCCTTCGACTCCGACAGCGACATGGCGCGTCCGCTCAGGTCAATGCCCGTCAGCTCGACCTGCTTCGGCGCGAGAAGCTGTCCGTAGTTCGTCTGGCCCGCGTCGCGCCAATACCAGAACGTGAGGGTGCCCAGCACCACGGGTGCCGCGCTGATGGCGAAGATCGCGATCAGTTGCCAGCGGGTGCGCCGCTGTCGCGCGTCGCTCGCGGCACTTCGGTTCGGTGCCGAGGGGTCTGGCTCAGCCCGACGATCGTCTGAAACTGAAGATGGCATATAAAACCAGAGTGACTGCGGCAAATGAGAACCACTGCAATGCGTACGTCTTGTTCTTCTCCGCGCCTGACGCCGGCAATGCCCACCGGCGAATGAGTGGATCGTCGGTGACGGACGTCTGCAGCAGCACCAGCGGTTCCACCGACAGACCACGGCCGGCGCCAAATCGTTCAAGCAAGAGGTTGGGCCAAACGAGCGATTTCGGATCGACGTTGCCCAATTCGAATGTACGCGGCGGCGGCTCGGTGATGATGCCCTCGATCGTCACCGCGCCGTTGGGTGTCGGTACGATCGGGAGAGTGGATCGGTCAGGGCCCACGTCGATCCAACCCCGATTGATCAGGACATGACGGCCCTGCCCCTCCGGCTTGAGCGCACCTATGATGTGATATCCCGCTCGACCATCGAGAACGCGGTTGTCGATGTAGACGGTCGCAGCAGGATCGAAACGACCGCGGACGACAGCCTTGCTCCACGCGATCGGCGCGGCGGAGGCGATCGGCAGTACGAGAGGCCGCGCTGACGCTTCGAGGCCTGCCTGCATCGCGCTAAAACGCTCAGCCCGCTGCTTCGCGCGATCAAGCTGCCACAGACCCGCGGCGCCGAACACTACGCAGGCAATCAGCGTCAGCAGACTGGTCAAGAGTTTAGGCCGGAATGTCCTCATCCTAGAGTCGTCCGGTCGGGAGCCGCACGCGGCGCACCTGGCCACGCGAAGAAGCGCTCAGACCAGCTGCGATACACTGCATCGATGCGCTGGATTGTGATCATCTTTCTCGTGCTGATCCTGGCATCGCTCGGCTCGGCTCTGTTCTATCTGGTGAGAGACAAGGGCCAGAGCGACCGCACGTTGCGCGCACTGACCTTGCGCGTTGCGCTTTCGGTCAGCCTGTTCGTGCTGTTGATGCTCGGATACTACTTCGGGTTGCTCAAGCCCGGACACTGATCGGAGCGTAAGCAGAAACGACAAGCGCCGCACGAAGCGGCGCTTGACCAGCGGAAACGCTGTGACCTGCCTATAGCCAGTACACCAGCACGAACAGCAGCAGCCACACCACATCGACGAAATGCCAGTACCAGGCCACACCCTCGAACGCGAAGTGGTGGTCGGGGCGGAAATGACCCTTGATGCAGCGAAAGAAGATGACCGTCAGCATGATGGCGCCCACCGTCACGTGGAATCCGTGGAAGCCGGTGAGCATGAAGAAGGTCGCGCCATAGATTCCGGTAGTGAGCTTCAGATTCAGATCGGAGTACGCGTGCGCGTATTCGTAGGCCTGAAACCCGAGGAAGACCACGCCAAGGGCTATCGTGGCGAACAGCCAGAAGATCAGTTTGCCGCGGTGGTTGGCACGCAGTGCGTGATGCGCGATCGTCAGCGTGACGCCCGAGGTAAGCAGCAACGCCGTGTTCAGCGCCGGGATTCCCCACGCACCCATCACCGAGAATTTCTCGGTGAAACCCGGCCCTGCGGAGGGCCAGCCTGCGGAGTAGTTCGGCCACAGCAACTTGTGTTCGAGGTCGCCCAGCCAAGGCACAGCGAGCGAACGGGCGTAGAAGAGCGCGCCGAAGAATGCCGCAAAGAACATCACTTCCGAGAAGATGAACCAGCTCATCCCCCATCGGAAGCCGACGTCGACCTGCCGGTTGTACGAGCCGGCTTCCGACTCGCCGATGACATTGCCGAACCAGCCGAACATCATCATCACCAGGCAAATCAGGCCCAGCGCCAGGATGTAGGGCCCGAAGCCCACGCCGTTGAACCAGAGCGCCGTGCCCCCAGCCATGAGGAAAAGCGCGAGCGAGCCGAGCATCGGCCAGCGGGATGGCTCGGGGACAAAGTATTTAGGACTCGTACTGAGCATGTTTCGGTTCTCCAGGATTTCCTCGGCGGATCTTGTCGCTCGGTGCAGTTGTTGGTGTTGGTCTGTGTCAGCCGGTGGCGCTCGAAATCACGAAACGAACCACCACCAGCAAAGTGAGAATGAATAGGGCAGCGCCGATCAGGCCGGCAATGATGACTTGAATCGGTTTGAGACGAACCGCGTCGGATTCATGTTCGGAGCGCCTGCGTATTCCGAGAAACGACCAGAACACTGCCTTGGCGACCTGCAAGAAGGAGGCATTGCGTTCGCTCATGAGGATCCGGGTTTGCGCGCGGCGGCTCCTTCGACCTCGAAAAAGGTGAACGAGAGCGTGATCGTGTTGACCGACTTCGGCAGTGCCGGATCCACCACGAACACGATCGGCATGTACTTCACCTCGCCCGGACCGAGCGTGTGCTTGTCAAAGCAGAAGCACTGCAGTTTCTTGAAGTACTCCGCCGCAATGGCAGGGCTGTAACTCGGTATCGCCTGCCCGGTGATCGGGCGACTCTGGGTATTGCGGATCTCGTACATCACCTCGGTCAGCTGGCCCGGATGCAGCTCCAGATGCCCGCTCACCGGCCGGAACGACCAAGGCAGCTTGTGCGTATTGGTGTCGAACTCGACGGTGAGTTTGCGCGACGTATCGACCTGAGTGTTGATCGGGATGTGATCCGGACGCAGCAGGTTGCGAATGCCGGTAACCTTGCAGATCTTCTCGTACAGCGGCACCAGCGCGAACCCGAAGCCGAACATGGCCACGGTGATCAACAGGAGCTTGCGCAGCGTGCGCCAGTTTTCGCTCGCGGCGTGCGCGTCCATCGCCAGATCTGCAGGGCGGCTCATCCCAACAGCCACCGCTTCACGACGATTCCAACAAAGAATGCCGCTGCAACCGACAGCAGCACGAGCGCCAAGCGGCGGTTCGCGGTTCGAACCGCCGGCGAAACGGACTGATGGAGCGATCGCGCCGACATGCGAGCTACTTCACCTGCGGTGGCGTCTCAAAGCTGTGATACGGCGCAGGGCTCGGCAGATGGGTCCACTCGAGCGTGTCGGCGCCTTCCCAGGGGTTCTGCGGTGCTTTCTCGCCGCTGCTGATGCACTTCAACACCGCTGCCAGGAAGAGCAGCTGTGACAACCCGAATCCGAACGCACCGATGCTCGAGAGCATGTTGAAGTCGGCAAACATCGGGTTGTAGTCGGGGATGCGCCGCGGCATTCCTGCCAAGCCGAGGAAATGCATCGGGAAGAACGCCACGTTGAAGAAGATCATCGACGACCAGAAGTGCCACTTGCCCAGAGTTTCGCTGTACATGTTGCCGGTCCACTTAGGCAGCCAGAAATAGATGCCCGAGAAGATCGCGAACAGCGAGCCGGCCACCAGCACGTAGTGGAAATGGGCCACCACGTAGTAGGTTTCTTGGATCTGCACGTCGATCGGGGTGATCGCACAGACCAGGCCGGTGAACCCGCCCATGGTGAATACGAAGATGAATCC